>NZ_UFRM01000001.1:798750-1161875 GCF_900444945.1 Actinobacillus lignieresii
GTGTGAAGCACTTTGGGTAAATCAGAATACATACGAGTACCTTTACCCGCCGCTAAAATTACTACGCTTAGTTGAGTCATTGTGTAATCCCTTAATGAATTAAATAAATACTATAATATTGTAATAGAAAAACGCCATAAACAGAATGAACTACATATTGCTAAAATACATTTTCTTCATGTTTATTAATTTTTGATATAAATTCGTTCGATTAGTTCTGGAACTTCTGCGATTTTATTGATTAAAAGATATAAAAAAGCTCCGACGTATTGACGGAGCTTTTCAACCATTTAATCAATTACATACCGGTATGCTCGATTTTTTCTACGGATGCTTTAGCATATTTTTCTTCGTCAAACTCACGAAGCGGTTTATGCTCTTGTCCTAAGAAGGTATAAATAACCGGTAGTACAAACAAGGTAAATAATGTCCCGATGCTTAAACCGGCAACAATCACCATCCCCATACTGAAACGAGCAATAGCCCCTGCACCCATCGCAAACAATAACGGGATCAAGCCGGCCACCATCGCCGCGGTCGTCATCATAATCGGGCGTAAACGAATAGTTGCCGAATGAACGATCGCATCAAAACGGGATAAGCCGTTATGTAACTGTTCTTCTTTCGCCACTTCGCACATTAAGATACCGTGCTTAGTAATCAAACCGACTAACGTTACTAAACCTACTTGCGAATAGATATTTAAAGTTGCACCGGCTATTCCGGCAATACCTAACACATTCAGTACGACTAAAGCGCCACTTAATGCAAGCGGTACCGAAACCAAAATTACCATCGGATCACGCCAAGATTCAAACTGAATCGCAAGAACAAGATAGATAATCACGACGGCTAAAGCAAATGTCATCGCCATTGCATTACCTTCTTGTACATATTGGCGCGCTTCGGATTTAAAGTCGTATTGATAACCTTGCGGTAAGCTGCGATCAAGCTCCGCTTTAGCCCAATTTACCGCATCACCGATTGAGCTGGATACCACACCGGAAATCGTTGCGGAATTTAACTGGTTCATACGAGGTAACGCCGCCGGTTCCGTTGATAACTCTAAAGAAACAAACGAACTTAACGGCACGGACTCGCCACTTGCAGTGGTTACATAATAATTAACCAAATCCTGCGGATTTAATCGATCTTGACGAACCGCTTGCGACACAATCGGATAAGCACGAGAGTCGATATCAACACGCGTAATAATCGCGCCGGATAAATATGCTCCTAACGTACCGCTTACCTGTTGCATCGTTACACCGTAAGTCCCCATTTTCTCACGATCAAATTTCCATTTCATCGTGACCGTATCAAATTTCAAATCCAGACTTGAGAAGAAGAATTGACCCGATGCTTGCGCTTTTTTCAAGAAGTCGTTCGCGACATCGGCTAACTTCACATAATTATCCGCCGTAGTAATTACTAATGAGAACGGTAAACCGTTTTCACCGGTTGAAATTTCCGGGAAGGAAATTGCGTTAATATCCATACCGACTACGTTTTTCGCAATTGCAGAAACGTCCGCCGAAATCGGTTTACGTTCACGCTCACGCTCGCTCCAGTCTTTTAATGAAATAATTGATAAGGCACTGTTTGCGCCGTTAAAACCGGAAACAGTCATCATCGATGCGACTTCCGGAATTTTCCCGGCCTCTTCATTAAATTTTTCCGTTGCCGCTTGCGTATAATCTAAGTTGGTATTGGACGGGCCGTTACCGATACCGACCACGAATCCACGGTCTTCGGTCGGTGCAACCTCACTGGAAAGAGAAGTTAATAACGTCGGTAATACCGCAAAAATGCTCATTGCAAAGATAACCACTAACCAACGTACCGACATCACACCTCTTAACATATTGGTATAACAAGCGGTCATTTTATCTAGCATTGTATTGATACATTTTGAGAAACGACTTTCGTTTTCTTCATTATGCTCTTTTAATACTCGGCTGGACATCATCGGAGATAAGGTTAATGCCGCAATCCCTGAAATAAATACCGCACCGGCAAGCGTTAGTGCAAACTCTTTAAATAAAGAGCCGGTAACGCCTTCCATTAATGCCATCGGAGAATATACCGCAGCAAGTGTTATGGTCATTGAAATTACCGGTAAGGCGATTTCACGTGTACCGATGATCGCCGCATCAAACGGTGTTTTCCCTTCTTTTACGTGGCGTTCGACGTTTTCCAACACCACAATCGCATCGTCCACCACAAGCCCGATTGCCAACACTAACGCTAACAAGGTTAATAAGTTAATAGAGAATCCGAACATTTGCAGGAAGAATAACACCCCGATCAATGAAATCGGAATAGTAATAATCGGCACAATCATTGCGCGTAATGATCCTAAGAAAAGAATGATTACCGCTAATACGATAACTGTCGCCTCTCCGATAGTTTTAATTACCTCATTAATCGAGCTGTTAATTGCAACCGTTTTATCATACATAATTTGACCGTTCACTGACGACGGTAAATTTTTAGTGATAAGGTCAAATACCGGATAAATATCTTTTGCCACCGTAAGCGAGTTAGCCGTTGTTGCGGCACTAACCGCTAATACAACCGCTTCTTTACCGTCTGCGATAGCTCGGGAAGCGTCTTGATATTTATCCAATTCAACTTTTGCAATATCTTTAAGTTTAACGATACGACCGTCGGAAGTTGTCGAAATGGTTACGTTTTCCAGTTCTTCGACAGACGGCGTACTGGATTCCACTTTGTTCTTATAAACCGTGTAATAACCGTTCGCATTACCGGCAGCCGTATTTAAGTTATTCGCACTTAACGCCGATAATACCGCCGCACCGGAAAGGTTATTTCCCGCCATTTTGTCCGGGTCTAACCAAATACGTAAACCGAAGTTCGCCGCACCGAAAATATCTACGCTCGAAACGCCGTTTACCGTAAAGAATTGAGGTTTAACCACACGATTGATATAGTCGGTAATTTGCGGTGTAGAAAGTTCATCCGAAACGAAACGGATATACATTAACGCATCGTTCGAACCGGACGAAACGCTAATGGACGGATCGTCAATACCGCTCGGCAAATTCGCACGAATCGCATTTACCTTCGCAGAAATATCCGCGAGCGCCATTTGCGGATTGGTATTTAACTTCATCTTAATCGTTGTCGTGGAAGAACTAGGACCGCTTGATGAAGTAACATAGTCGATATTATCCGCCTGCGCTACCGCTTCTTCAATTTGAGAAGTTACCAATGCCTGCATAAGGCTTGCATCCGCACCCGAATAATTGACTTTTACCGTGACAATAGAAATCGTCATTTCGGGATATTCGCGTACTTGAAGTTTGTTAATAGATTGCAAACCTAAAATGGTAATCAGCAAACTAATACAAACGGCAAGTACCGGACGTTTAATAAAAATATCAGTAAATTTCATTGATTACCTCAATTAAAGTCTACTTTCTTTAGCAGGTTGAGTCACACCGACCGCTTCTTGATCAGAGACGATGACAAGTGCGTTATTGCTTAAACGTTGGAATCCGCCCGTTACAATTAAATCACCGGTTTTTACGCCTTTTGCCAATTGTGCATAAATACCGCTACGATCTAATGTTTTTACTTCAACCTGTTTTACACGATACATTTTTTCCACTTTTAATTTCGGATTTTGTTCCGCCATTTTGGTCGCTAATTGTTTATCTGCTTCGGAAAGCGGTTGTAAGACATAAAGGGTTTCGCCGTACATAGTATAAGTTACCGCTATTTGCGGTACGACGATTTGATCTTTCTCCGTCGGTAACGCAACGTTTAAGCGTGCGAACATTCCCGATAATAATTTGTTCTGATTTTCAGTAATTACCGCTTCCACATTGATTAACCCCGTCGTATGATCAACCGCCGGATCGATTGCAACGATACTCGCCGGGAAAGTTTGTCCCGGTAACGCATCGACCACCGCAGTCACTTTTTGTCCTACCACGATTTTCTCAACATCGGTTTGCGGTAAGGTAAAACGCACTTTCATCGAACTTTGATCTTCAACACGTACGATTTGCGTACCCGTCGTAATGTATTGTCCGACATTCACATTTACGATACCGGCAAGTCCGTTAAACGGCGCATAAACTTTACGACGAGCGATTGAAGCCTTTAAAGATTCAATATTTGCCAATAATTGATTATAAGCCGATTGCGCATTATCAAATTCCGCCTTAGACGCACTGTTTGATGCGACAAGATTACGATAACGCTCATAATTGGCTTTAGCATTCGGTAACTGTGCTTGTGAAGCGCGTAAAGTGGCTTCCTCTACCGCACTATCAAATTCCACTAACAAATCACCCTTGTTCACTCTTTGCCCTGAACGTACATGTACTTTAGTTACCGTACCCGATGCCTCGGCACTTAACATCGCACCTTGATTCGGTCTGATATAACCGACAGCGGAAATATTCGGTGTCCATTCTCGCGTTGAAATCGTCATCGCCGTAATTTCACTTACTGTTTCCGGCATATTTGCCGCTGCTTCCGCTTTCTTACCCGCAATAAATTTCTGCATTCCCGCTACCCCGACAAAGGCAACGAGAACAACAACTAAGGTTATCGCAATCAAAAACTTTCTGCCTTTACCCGGCTTTTGGTTTTCCGTCGTCATAGTCTCTCCGTAAAATAAAATGAAAAACTTCCTTAGCAAGCAATCGCTTTCCAAGTCCGTAAGATAGTTTCCTCGAAAAATTCCGTTGATACGGGTTCTTGCTTGACTTGTTCCAAATAAGCAATATCCGTAGCCACCCCGATACTCATACAATAAAGTAGATCATTAGGAAGCGGTATAATTACACCTTGCTTTTTACCTTCCTCAACAAACTGATTCCAAATAAATTCGGAATCATTCATTATTCGGCATAAAATACTGTTAAAACCTAGCATCGCTTGGTATTGAGATAAATTTGCCGCAATGATGGGATTATCCGTAAGAAAGTGCCTTTTCCTATTCCAAATCTCACGATACTGATCAAAAAAAGAACTGTTCGGATTAAACTGAATATTCAGATAACGATAATATCGTTCATGTAATTGTTCCGCCAAACAATCCAGTAACTCGTCTTTCGTTTTGAAATAGAGATAAAGCGTGCCTGTTGCGATACCAGCTTCACTTGCGATTTTCCTCATCGATAAATTTTGCAAACCTTCCTTTGCAATGAGCAACTCCGCCGCCGATAAAATCTGGCGAGCCATATCATTCAGCCTCTCTTTTTTAGACATAAAATCTCCCATCCGCCACATAATGAACAAGCGTTCATTCTATATTTATTCATTTAAATAATCAAAGAAAAAATGCTTCGATATATAGTGACGAATAAACCTTTTGCATTATAAATTCGCAAATTTATACAAAAATCTTACCGCTTGTTACTCTCACTCCATTAAATTTTATGTTAATATTATTAATATTTTTTTATGAAATTTTTACTATGGCAACTCAATCAAAATATCAAAGCAAACAATTCGATGCGTTATCCGGCGATTTAATCGCAATCCTTGAAAAACATAAAGCGCCGGTGGATCTGTCTTTAATGGCGTTAGGAAATATGGTCACGAATATTTTATTAGAAAACGTGCAAACCGAAGCTCAACGTCTTGCGCTTGCCGAAGCATTCTCAAACGCACTTAAAAATTCACTTAAAATCAAATAACAATGCTAAATCGATTACGCCGACTACTACCGTCAAATTCTCTCCAATACCGTGAAGAAACTTCGCAGCGTATTACTTGGGGACATTGGTTCGCACTTTTTAATGTGGTGTTGGCGTTATTGATTTCTTCTCGATATGCGTTTAATGCCGACTGGCCTAATACGCTTTCCGGTAAGCTCTACTTTTTCACCAGTTTATTCGGTCATTTCAGTTTTATTGTTTTTGCCGTTTATCTGTTACTACTCTTTCCTCTCAGTTTCTTAATTAAAAACGAACGGACTTTCCGCGGACTTTCCGTGATTTTAGCGACTATCGGACAAACCGTTTTATTGCTGGATACCGAGGTTTTTAAACAATTTTATCTGCACTTATCTCCGCTGGTGTGGGACTTGCTGGTAAACCCCGATCAGGGTGAACTGACTCGCCAATGGCAATTACTTTTTGTTCCTATGCCGCTTATTTTATTGGTAGAAATGCTCTATTCCCGTTGGTGTTGGCAAAAACTTCGCAGTTTTAACCGCCAGACATGGGGAAAATATGTCGCTTATTTTTTCTTTAGTTGCTTTACCGCAACCCATTTGGTTTATGCTTGGGCGGATATGACGCTTTATCGTCCGATTACCGCACAAAAAGCCAATTATCCGCTTTCTCATCCGATGACGGCTCGAACTTTCTTACAAAAACACGGTTTGATTGATCAAGTGGAATTACAACAAGAAATCGAAGAAAGCGGTCGTTTGGACAGTTTTTATTTAAATTATCCGAAACATACCTTAATTTTCGCTCAGAAACCGACGACTAATCTCTTATTCATTAATTTGTCCGGTTTGAATAACGATGCGATTACCGCCGAATATATGCCGACGCTAACCGAGATCAGCCGAAAATCTCATCGCTTTATGCAACATTATTCGAGCGGAGATTCTGCCTCCGCCGGCGTATTAGGTTTATTTTATAGTTTAAGCGGCAAATATCTGGATGCGGTATTAGGTAATAAAGAAACGTCGCCGTTGTTGCTTGCTTTCAGACAATCCGGTTATCAATTGGGACTATTTTCTCACAACGGATTTGCCGATCCGATTTACCATCAAGGCGTTTTTGCGGGAATTTTATTACCCGAATCTCAGAATAATTTAGATGCTATTGCACAATGGAAACAATGGGTTACTCAACGTTCATTAAACGAGCCGTTTTTTAGTTATTTAGATTTAGCGATGCCTAGTGCAAACGATTATGTTCAACAAACGAAATTACTTGATTGGCAACTCAATGAAATTTGGACTCAGCTGGAAACCCATGCCTTGCTAGCCAATACGTTAGTGATTCTTACGGCGGATCAAGCGCTTCCGTCCGATAAACAAAGTGAAAATAGTTTTGCCAAACAACATATCCAAGTACCGATGATGATGTATTGGCAGGGCGAAGGCAAACAGTATGATTTTCTGTCAAGCCACGTAGATATATTGCCTACGTTACTCAATCAATTCTTTAAAATCAAAAACCCTCTTAGCGATTATGCACAAGGGATTGATTTAACGACGCAAAATAAACGTTTATGGCTATTGGCATCAAATCATAAATGGGATGTAGCTATTATGCCGGACGGCGAGCAATATCACATTGATAAACGAGGACACTTTGAGAATTTTAATGCGCAAGGTGAAAAAGTAAAAAGTGAACGTCCGCCGCTTGCACTCTTCTTACATATGATCCAACAAAGTAATCAATTTGTTGAGAAATAAGCGGTAACTGAAAATGGGATAACAAGCCCATTTTCTTTTATTGTGCCTAAGCTATTTTATTACACGATAACGTAAAGAAATAAATACAAACCATAAAATAGCAAAACCTGCCAATCCGCCGCCAATCCATCCGATATAAGGCAAACCGATATGCTGAATCACTTGGCTACCGATTAATGCGCCGCCACCGATACCGACATTATAAATCCCCGAATAAATTGCCGTTGCCACATCAGTCGCATCCGGTGCGAGATCCAATACTTGCATTTGCAATGCGATACTCATTGCGGTAATACCAATTCCCCAAATAAACACTATGCCGAACATCGCCGCAATATGATTACTAAATGGTAATAGACACATCTGCATTAGCATAATTAATGCCATATTGCTGATAATAAATTTCTTCGGTGCTTTCGGATATAAACGCCCGAATAAGAAACTTGCCGCCACACCGGCCAAGCCGAACACTAATAAAATTGCCGTGCCGGTTTTTTCACTCATTTGGCTGATCTTCACCATAAACGGCTCAATATAACTATAGCCGGTAAAATGTCCGGAAATAACAACCGCTGTCAATAAGTAGATACCAACTAGCATCGGACGCTTAATTAAAATCGGCAAGCTGGCTAACGATCCCGAATTTTTGCTTGGTAAATGCGGTAGTAACTTCCACATAATCAACATAATACCAAGTGCAATAATGCCAATTAGAGCAAAGGTTTCACGCCAACCGAACGCTTGTCCGATCATTCGCCCTAACGGTAAACCGAGAATCATCGCTAATGAACTGCCTAAGGCTAATAGTCCTAACGCTTGCTGTTTTTTATCTTTCGGTGCAACACGAATGACCAGTGAAGCGGTAATTGACCAGAAAATAGCATGGGTCAAAGCAATCCCCATTCGGGAAATCAACAACATGGTAAAGCTGGTGGCAAAATATGAGACGATATGTCCCACAATAAATATCGCAAACAACACTAACAATAAACGCTTTCGTTCTACTTTTGCCGTCAGTAACATAAAAGGTAATGCCGCTAAAAAAACCACCCACGCATAAGCGGTAATCATTAATCCTGTCGTTGCCGTTTCCATCTCAAAGCTAACCGCAATATCCGATAACAGTGCTACGGGGATAAACTCCGTGGTATTAAAAATAAATGCGGACAGTGAAAACACAAACACTCGCAAAAACGAAAGTTTGCGATGTTCTTTTCTGGTAATCATTTTATTCTTCCTAAAAAATTAAGCGGTCAGATTTTGCAATTTTTTTGCAATTTCTGACCGCTTGTAAGTTCACGCTTTATTGTTGCCCAAACCCTTTCAATCCGACCACGTGTACATACTCTTGGTTATTGGTAATTTTACGCACCAATTTATAAGTCGTACCACGTTCCGGGCTGATATTTTCCGGTGCGGCAATCAATAACTGCATATCTAAACGCTCGCACAATTCAAACAAGGTATTGATTGAAGTTGCATCCAAACGTGCCGCTTCATCAAGGAATAATAAGCGGCTCGGTAAAATATCTTTCGCGCGCATACGGCGAGATTCCTCTTCCCAGCTTTGTACCACCATTAACAGGATGGACATACCGGTACCGATCGCCTCACCGGTTGAAAGCGAACTACTTTCCGCACGCATCCAACCGTCTGCACCACGGAAAGTTTCCACTTCAAGATCTAAATAGTTACGGTAATCCAATAACTCTTCACCGATCGTTTGTGGCGTACGTTGTCCCATATCGATATGCGGATTCACACGTTTATACAACATTGCCAACGCTTCCGAGAAGCTGAGTTTTTGGCTGTCGAATAAGTCTTTATGCTCTTCTCTGCCATTGCTCAATGCGTTAAGTAAGATTGCGTGCGTATCACGAATATTCACCACCAAACGCACCCCTTTCACCTGACCGAAGGCAATATTTTGTAGCCCTTGGTTAAGCTGTAAGATACGGTTTTGCTCACGTTGAATCGTTTTACGCAAGATATTTGCCACCGATTCCGCACTAATTGCTAATTTTTTCTCACGGCTGGTTAATTCGTTGGTTAAACGAGATAACTCGATTTCCATTTGTTCAATCGCATCAATCGGATCATCGGTTTTAATAATATCCTGACGAATACGCTCGCGTAAGTGTTGATAAACCGCAATAAAGAACGCCACTTTATTTTCCGGCTTACGGCTGTCTTCCGAAGCACGTAAGCTATCTCGGAGATATTCGTTATCCGCCACTGCAGTACGTAAAGCACCTAACGCCTTATCGGAAATCGAACGTAATTCTTCCGCCGATTGATAAGCTAACTCACGGCGATTCAGACGTTTTTCCACATCGCTGTTACGTGAAAGTTTAAGCACTAAACACCAGCTGACTTTCGCTTGTACTACTAACTCACGTTGTGTGTGGTAATCACGTTCCGCTTTGCGTAGCGTACGGGTTAAATTATCAATTTCCGCTTCAATCGTACCTAATTGTTTATCTAAATAACCTTTGCGTGAACGCTGTTGGCTTAAACGTTGTTGTAATTCGTCACGGCGTGATCTTGCTCGTTCTTCCGCACCGATATCACCACGTACGCCTAAGTCATCGATTTCACGAATCAATTCTTGCAACATCTGTGTTTTCGCATCACACGAACTGCGTAAACCGGTTAAAACTTGGTTGTATTGAGTAAATTGCGCTTGTGCTTGACGTAATTGATCACGAGCTTGCTCACGTTCACGCTGTGCATTTTCTAAACGTGTACGTAATTGTTCGGTTAATGCAGAACCTTCCGAACCAATCGCTTCTTCGTAACTGAAATGCACACGACGTTGAATTACATCAGACAGCGCAAAAACTTTTTGTTGTACTTGTTTTTGTTCCGCTTTAGCTTGTTGGTAATCTTGCTCCAGCTGTTCGAACTTCGCCGGATCGCTCTTCAAGCTCGCAGCAATCGGTTCTAATTGAGTTAAATAATTACCGAATTGGCGAACGAACTGTTCATCTTCTTCCGCTTCATCTAATTGCGCACGGCATTCTTCCGCACGATCCGCTAAGGTTTCGTCTTCTAACAAGCTAACAAGCGGTAGAATTTTATTCAACATTTGCAAGTTTGCTTTTGCCGAATCTAATTGGGTGCGTAATTGCTGTTCGTTGCCTGCCGCTTGGTTAAGTTCACGTTCGATTTCAGTACGTTCCGCCGCAATTTCTTGCATTTTCTCTTCCGGATTCGGCTGGAAGGCTAAACTTAAATGCGTACCGACAAATTGGCTTAAATGCTGATGTAAACGCTGACATTTTTGTACGTCAAACGCACGTTCCGCGTGTTGTTCGCTCACTTCATCACGTTCCGCTTTTAACGTTTCTAGATGTTTCTCACGTGCTGCACGTCCGAATAACGGCACTTCCGGGAACTTAGAATAACGCCATTGACGATCAGATACTTTGACCACCACACCTTCGGCTAATTCTTCTGCGGTAAATACCGCATCGTCAAATGCTGACGGGTCACCTTCGATCAAATAAAGATCGGTCGGACAATCGTCTAATTTTTCTAATTGTGCTTTAACGCTTTCTAAATCACGCACCACGATAGCGTGACGAGCTTCACCGTAAAGTGCTGAGAAATATGGTGCATCATCAATCGAGACATCATCATATAATTCAGAAAGCAACACGCCGCCAAAACGTTCCGCCAATTGATTTAAGCGGACATCATCCGAACCGTCCGGCTGACTTAAACGAGTAATCTGTGCGTCTAATGCTGCCTCTCGGCGAGCCAATTCATCACGAGCTAGAGTTGCTTCACGCTCTTTAGTCAGCATATTCTGCATAAACTGCATTACAGACTGGCTGGCTTCAAATTTTTCACCGCATTGCTCTTCTAAACGCGCTAATGCGGATTGTGCCGTATGCCATGCCGGTGCGGTTTTCGCCAATTGGTTATATTGCTGATTAAGCTGTTCACGTTGCTGACGTTGAGTCGAACGCACTTCAACAAATTCCGCTAATTCCGCTTCCACATCTTCAAGGCGAGCCTGTTGCTGTTCGAAGTAGCCTTCTAATTCTTCCGCTGTTTCAAATTGAGTTTGTGCTTTTTGATTAAATTCGGCTAATAAGCGTTCCGCATTTTGTTGTTGATGTAAACGTTGTTCTAAATCTGCAAGTTTCTGGCGTAAAGCGACCGCTTGTGTTGCCTGCATTTTTTGATCAGTAAACGCTGTTAGCAAACTTCTCGCTTCATCCCACGCCTCAGAGCGGTCAATTTCACCGGAAATTTTGCAAACCAATTCATAAGCTTTTTCGAACTGCGTTTTCGCCATATCTGAAACGGATAAACGTTGTTCCAGTTCGAAGACTTGATCGGTTAAATCGTCCGCCTGTGCGGCAAACTCCGCATGATAATCTTCTACATTATGGAGATCTAAATGCGGTAAGCCACAAAGTTGTTTCGCTTTTTCTAATGCAGCAATCGCCTGTTGGTATTGCAACGCACGTGTTTGCTGAGCATCTAACGCTTGCTGATAATCCGCCATTTGTGAGCGTAACTCTTCCACTTGTTCATCGGCATCATCCGCTCTTACTTGCGCAGTTTCCACTTGCTCGGAAACTTCTTCTAACGCAATTTGTTGCTCTTCCAGCTTTTCATTGAGTTCCGCAACTTCATCTTGATAACGTTCGATTTTTTCTTGGTGACGAAGCGCATTCATCACTAAATTTAAGTGATCGTTCGCCGAATTGTATTCCGCTTCTAAGCCACTTTCGTTTTCTGAAATATCCGCTACTTCACGGCTAAATTCGATTAAACGTTGCTGTTCTAACTCAAGTTTAGATTTCGATTCATACCACGCTCGGCGTTGCTCTAGAGCAATTTGTACGTTACCACGGCGCTCATTTGCATTGCGCATATAATCAGCCGACACGTAGTTAGTTGATTCGGTGATCAGGTGTTTAAACATATCACGATCAGATTGCGTGACCTTAATCGCTTCTAACGTCATACGGTTTTCACGTAATGCCGATTCCATATCTTGGAATGCTTGGCGAACGCCGGTGTTTTCCGGTAATAAATAATCACGCAATGATTTGGTAATTACGCTCGAAATACCACCGTAAAGCGACGCTTCGATTAATTTATAAAATTTACTGCGATCCGCCGAAGAACGTAAACGTTTAGGAATCACGCCTAAATCGAACATAAAACTATGGTAATCGGTAATCGAGTGATATTGTTTAAATACCACTTCCGAATTATCAAATTTATCTTTTAGATCCGCTAACGGTAATACACGTGCTTTTTCGCCGACTTGTTCGGTTAAGACGCTGATAATTGAATCGCCCATCGGCACGTTTTGTAACGAGAACGAGCGAATATCCACTTTTTTGTCACGCCCTGCCACTTGTTGTAAACGTACACCGGTAATCACACGCTGTCCACGAGAGTTCAACGACTCTAACACCGCATAACACACACCGGCTTTTAATTTACCGTATAAACCTTTATCACGAGAGCTGGAAGTGGAACCGGCTTCCGTGGTATTACGGAAGTTTAAAAGAGTTAGATCGGGGATCAAAGCGGTCACAAAACCCGCCATTGTGGTGGATTTACCCGCACCGTTACCGCCCGAAAGCGTGGTAACCAGCTCGTCTAAATCGAAGGTACGTGCAAAAAAACCGTTCCAGTTAATTAACGTAAGCGAACGGAATTTACCACGGCTCACTGTATGTTGAGGATTGGCAAGCGGTGCGATTGGTGCAGAATTTTGCAACGCAGTGGTTTGATCTTCAAATAATTCGTTTGTATCTGTCATTTGCTTTATCTCGTTAGCCGTTATTCTGTTTCATCTTCTAGTTCGTCAGTTGCAGAATTTTCTGCAAATTCGACCGCTTGTTCCGCCAAAATTGCCGGTGTTGTCGCTTCACCGTCACGAATTAAGCGTAATTGCGCTTCTCGCGGATCATCGCCTACTCGGACATCCGCTCCGAAGCGGAACACGGATTCCGAGATCACAAATTTCTTGCTGTTTTGATCACCAATACGGACAATGATACCGATACGTGCTAAACGGCGTAACGCACCTCCGACTTTCTCGGCTAATTTTGCTTTATCTAAGTCAGAACCGGTCGAACGTGGATTCACTGCCTTAAGTAATTTGCTTTCATCAGCGAGATTCATTAGCTCTTCATACACATCATCTTGGCTGAAAATGCCTTGTTGCGCTAAACGCTCGGGGCTAAGGTAAAGATAGCAAAGCACTTTACCCACTAACATTTCCATTTCCGACATTGCCGAACGGGCGATCAAGGTTGATGCTTTCGGGCGTAGGTAAAAAAAGCCTTCCGGCGCACGAATTAATTCCACGTGATAACGGCGGTAAAAACTTTCTAACTCGGCTTGGAAGTCCATTAAGAATGCGTGTTCGTCCAGCTGTTCCGTATTAATATGGCGACCGGCACGAAGTTGGCTGTCTAGCTCTGGGAAAATCGGATTAGCAATTGCCACTGCTAATTTTGGAGAAATAACGTCTTGAATTTGCTCTGTCATATTTTACTCTCGTAGGGCAGGCATTCCTGCCTACCATTAAACTTTCTGTTTTTCCAATGGTGGGCAAAATGCCCACCCTACTATTTGTTATATTGGTCGATTACGTTCGCCTGAACTTCCGCACCCTTATCATTAATTGCTTGCCATTCAGGATAAACCGCTTGGCTATCAAGGCTTGCCATACCGAGTTTTACCGCTTGATCCACAATAATTCGTGCCACATCAAAATGGCGAGATTGCGGATAAAGCGCAAGTTGCTCTCGTAATACCGCACCGAGATCGATTGGTTTACCTTCCGCTCTAAACGGCGCTAAATGCGCTTGCATTACGCTGATAATTTGTTCTTGAACATCCGAAAGCGATTCATATTCCAACTCACTCGGTAATTCACCGACCGCTTCCGCCTCATTCAGCATCGTTTCATCGTCACGCAGATCTAATAGCGATTCCGCTTTGGCAGTATAAAGTAACCAAGGCGCATTGAAATAATCTTGAATAGATTGGCGTAAACGCTGACCGAACACACGGTTTTTATCCATATCAATCGCCGTACGGATAAATTTATGTACGTGACGGTCATAACCGATCCACAGGTCAATCGCTTGTTGCCCCCAGCTAATGATGCGGTCTAATTTGTTTTGCAGATTGACAATCAATTGATCAACAAAATCCAAATCATCTCGCCCGATCAAGCAGCTTTGAATACGCAGTAATTGTGCCTGTAACTTGTCACCTGCCGCATTAAGCGTATCTTGTAACTCACGTAAATTACCCGAGGTTTCGTCCAGTAATTGTTCACAACTAAGAATCGCTTCATGCCAATTTTGACTTAACAGTTCGGCAATTCGCTCACGAATTTGGTGTTGATTTTCATCCATCATACGTTGGGAAAGATCGATACTGTCGAAAATTTCCGCGACCGAATATTTAAGCGGTGCAAACACGTTATTACGCCAAAAACGCTCGTCACCGCCCTCTTCCGCCGCCGATGAAGCACGCTGAATCTCGTCCGCTACAATCGAAAGCTGAATGGATAAACGTAAAGTCGAAAACTCTCGCTGACGCACATAATAATCCGCCACACCGACACCTAACGGAGTGATACGATAAATGGCTAGACCTTCGGTAAATTCGCTGGAGAAACGGTTAAGAAAACGCTGTTTAACTAAATCGTTAATCGCATTATTGGCACGTTGTGTAAGGGTGACTTCCGATTGGTCGAACGCTTCAGAAACATAACGGAAAAGATCAACAAGATCGCTTTCTAAAAGCTCTCCGTCCGTTTGTTCGTTATTGTAAATGGAAATCGCCAAGAGAAAGGCAAGGCGATCAGAAGAAAGCGAAAGAGAGAATTCTCGTTCTTTCGTCCAGTTGATCAGTTCAGGGATTGTCTGTGCCAATTCGTTTTGCATACAGCTTTATCGTTGTTGATGAAAAATGGCGTTTATTGTACAGGAATG
The DNA here is from genome assembly GCF_900444945.1 of Actinobacillus lignieresii. Taxonomy (NCBI): domain Bacteria; kingdom Pseudomonadati; phylum Pseudomonadota; class Gammaproteobacteria; order Pasteurellales; family Pasteurellaceae; genus Actinobacillus; species Actinobacillus lignieresii. The sequence goes on from NZ_UFRM01000001.1 coordinate 814,159, forward strand.
TGAATCAAATAGGAATGAAATCAAAAAAAGAAGCGGTCAAATTTCGCAAAGTTTTTACGAAATTTGACCGCTTGTATCATTAATAAAATTTATAACTAATGCTTAGTGACATAATTAGCAAAAATAACAAAAGCTAATCCGACTAATGCAAATACAGCTAACCCAAGAGTAAATTCCATTAGTTACCTCTCTCTGATTTCAGTCTAAATATACGTCCAACAACTAAGAATAAGTATATAGATAAACCTAATAAAAACAAATTAATTAGTTTCCAATATACAATATCCTTACCATATAAAATAACAGGACAAGCTAAAATAGCAACTTTGGCAATATCATCAGAAACTTTTGCCCAAGATTCAAATGATGCTTTTTCAATAGGTTTATGCAATAAGTTATACATATGAACTCCTTTTATATTTAGGGTCTATTCTAAACAGTCATATTAAAAAGTTCATATATTATTTCTAATTACTCGATCTCGATCGAAAATTTCCTATTCAATAATCTCCACAGTCGAAGTCGCACTTAGGCCTCGTACAAGTTGAGATCCTTTTCTTGCTCGTTCGCCACGATAATTATCAATATCGCTCGGCTTAAGGGTGATTTTGCGTTTGCCGGAAACAAACACTAACGACTGTGTCGGTTTAACCAGTAATAAACGGGCAAGCAATTCATTACCTTCTTTTGCCGCCTGTGCGGAAATATTGATAATCTTATTCCCTTTACCTTTCGAAAGCTGTGGTAATTCGGTGATCGGGAATACTAACATTCGTCCGACACTACTCATTGCAACAAGCGAAAGTTCTGCTTCATTATCAATTAATTGCGGTGGCAACACTTTGGCATTTTCGGTTAAAGAAATGACCGCTTTACCCGCCTTATTGCGAGAAACCAAATCTTCGAAGCTACAAATAAAGCCATAGCCGGAATCCGACGCCATCAGGACTTTAGTGTCCGAGTTCGCCATTAACACTTGTTGCACGGTTGCCCCGTCCGGTAAAGTGATTTTACCGGTGAGCGGTTCGCCTTGAGAACGTGCCGATGGTAGCGAAGTCGGATCAAGCGCATAAGCTCGCCCGGTGCTATCTAGGAACACGACCGGCTGATTACTTCTGCCATAAGCATGGGCAAGATAGCCGTCACCGGCACGATAACTTAAGCCTTGCACGTCAATATCATGCCCTTTCGCACAACGTACCCAGCCTTTTTCCGATAGAATAACTGTCACATCTTCGGTTGGGGTTAAATCACTTTCAGAAATCGCTTTCGCTTCGGCACGCTCAACAAGCGGTGAACGGCGCGGGCTGGCAAACGCTTTTGCATCCGCTTGAATTTCTTTTTTGATCAACGTATTTAAACGGCGCTCCGAGCCAAGCGTTAATTGCAATTCATCACGCTCTTTTTCAAGCTGCGATTTTTCCGCTTGCAATTCATGTTCTTCTAATTTTGCTAAATGGCGTAAGCGTAAATTTAAAATCGCTTCTGCTTGTGCTTCGCTCAAATTAAAGCGAGCCATTAATGCCGTTTTCGGCTCGTCTTCATTGCGGATAATTTCGATCACTTCATCAATATTGAGGAAGGCGATCATTAAGCCTTCTAAAATATGCAAGCGGTTTAAAATTTTATCTAAACGGTGATTTAAACGGCGCGTTACCGTAGTACGACGGAATACTAGCCATTCGGTTAAAATCGTTTGCAGATTTTTCACCGCCGGTTTACCGTCTAGCCCGATCATATTCATATTGACTCGATAGCTTTTCTCGAGGTCAGTCGTGGCAAACAAATGATCCATTAACGCTTCAAAATCAATACGATTTGAACGAGGCACAAGCACGATGCGGATTGGGTTTTCGTGATCCGATTCATCACGAATATCATCCACCATCGGCAATTTTTTATTACGCATTTGCGTTGCGATTTGCTCAATCACTTTTGACGGTGAAGCTTGATGCGGCAATGCCGAAATCACAATTTCTCCGTCTTCTTTTTTCCACACCGCACGCATTTTGATTGAGCCTTTGCCTTGCTCATACATTTTGGCAATATCGGCTTTAGGGGTAATGATTTCTGCCTCAGTCGGGTAATCCGGACCTTGCACCACCGTCATTAACTCGGCAAGACTTGCTTTCGGATTTTCCAATAACATCACGCTTGCTTCGGCTAATTCGTTGATATTGTGCGGTGGAATATCGGTTGCCATACCGACTGCAATCCCCATCGTGCCGTTCAGCAAAATATGCGGTAAGCGTGCCGGTAAATATTTCGGCTCTTCAAGCGAGCCGTCAAAATTCGGCTGGTAATCAACCGTACCTTGCCCTAATTCTCCCAATAATACCTCTGCCATTTTTGACAGCTTTGATTCGGTATAACGCATTGCCGCAAAAGATTTCGGATCGTCAGGCGCACCCCAGTTCCCTTGCCCGTCAATCAGCGGATAACGATAAGAGAACGGCTGTGCCATGAGTACCATTGCTTCATAACAAGCACTATCGCCGTGCGGGTGGAATTTACCTAACACGTCCCCGACGGTACGTGCGGATTTTTTGTATTTCGCCGAAGCATTTAAGCCTAATTCGGACATTGCATAAATAATACGGCGTTGTACCGGTTTTAACCCGTCACCGATAAACGGCAATGCACGATCCATAATGACGTACATCGAATAGTTTAAGTAAGCGTCTTCGGTAAAACGCTTAATCGGCATCTGTTCAACGCCTTCGTAATTGATTTCTATACTCATTTTTGCAAATAATTTAGTAAAAAAGACCGCTTATTTTCTATGATTTACGGATCGCTGTCCACCGTAAAAAGGTAAGCGGTCCGATTTTGTAAAAATCTTACAAGCTCTAAAATAATAGGCGATTTTCTATAAATCTTTAGGTATAATAGATTCGTTTTGTTTCTTGCTTTTAGAGAGGCGGCTATCAAAAATTTTCCGCTAAGATAAAATGAAGAAAATAAGATTAATCAGAGAATTTTTGCTAGTCGCATTAAAAGAAATAAAACAATAAATAAAGTACAAATTAATAGGAATGTCAAAATGAATCCAATTGTTAAGCAATTTAGATACGGCCAGCATACCGTAACGTTAGAAACAGGTGCTATCGCACGTCAAGCAACGGCGGCCGTTATGGCAAGCATGGACGATACCACCGTATTCGTCACCGTTGTGGCTAAAAAAGAAGTTAAAGAAGGTCAAGATTTCTTCCCATTAACGGTAGATTATCAAGAGCGTACTTACGCAGCCGGTCGTATTCCCGGCGGTTTCTTCAAACGTGAAGGTCGTCCGTCTGAAGGCGAAACTTTAATCGCCCGCTTAATTGACCGCCCTGTGCGTCCGCTTTTCCCGGAAGGTTTCTTCAACGAAATTCAAGTGATTGCTACGGTTGTTTCGGTGAACCCGCAAATCAGCCCGGATTTAGTGGCGATGATCGGTGCTTCAGCGGCACTTTCATTATCGGGCGTACCGTTTAACGGTCCTATCGGTGCGGCGCGTGTCGGTTTTATCAATGATCAATTCGTATTAAACCCGACCACTTCGGAACAAAAAATCAGCCGTTTAGACCTTGTCGTAGCCGGTACGGATAAAGCGGTATTAATGGTGGAATCCGAAGCGGATATTCTTTCCGAAGAACAAATGTTAGCGGCGGTCGTATTCGGTCATCAGCAACAACAAGTGGTTATCGAAAATATCAAAGAATTCGTGAAAGAAGCGGGCAAACCACGTTGGGATTGGGTTGCACCGGAACCGAATACTGCATTAATCAACCAAGTAAAAGCGTTAGCGGAAGCGCGTATCGGCGATGCGTATCGTATTACAGAAAAACAAGCGCGTTACGAACAAATCGATGCAATTAAAGCGGATGTTATCGCACAATTAAGCGCACAAGACGAAACCGTTTCGGAAGGTGCGATTATTGATATTATTACCGCATTAGAAAGTTCTATCGTTCGCGGTCGTATTATTGCCGGCGAACCGCGTATTGACGGTCGTACGGTAGATACGGTTCGTGCATTAGATATTTGCACCGGCGTGTTACCTCGCACACACGGTTCCGCAATCTTTACTCGCGGTGAAACGCAAGCCTTAGCGGTTGCGACTTTAGGTACCGAACGCGATGCGCAAATCATCGACGAATTAACCGGCGAAAAATCCGACCGCTTCTTATTCCACTATAACTTCCCTCCGTACTCTGTCGGTGAAACCGGTCGTATCGGTTCGCCGAAACGTCGTGAAATCGGCCACGGTCGTTTAGCGAAACGCGGTGTATTAGCGGTAATGCCGACTGCGGAAGAATTCCCGTATGTAGTGCGCGTAGTATCTGAAATTACCGAATCAAACGGTTCTTCTTCAATGGCTTCCGTATGCGGCGCATCTTTAGCGTTAATGGACGCAGGCGTACCGATTAAAGCGGCTGTTGCGGGTATCGCAATGGGCTTAGTGAAAGAAGAAGAAAAATTCGTGGTGCTTTCAGACATCTTAGGTGACGAAGACCACTTAGGCGATATGGACTTTAAAGTAGCCGGTACGCGTGAAGGTGTAACCGCACTTCAAATGGATATTAAAATCGAAGGTATCACGCCTGAAATTATGCAAATCGCATTAAATCAAGCGAAAGGTGCGCGTATGCACATCTTAAGCGTGATGGAACAAGCGATTCCTGCACCTCGTGCCGATATTTCCGATTTTGCACCTCGTATTCATACGATGAAGATCGATCCGAAGAAAATCAAAGACGTGATCGGTAAAGGCGGTGCGGTAATTCGCGCATTAACCGAAGAAACCGGTACTTCGATTGATATTGATGACGACGGTACCGTAAAAATCGCTGCAACCGATAATAATGCGGCGAAAGCGGTAATGGCTCGTATCGAAGATATCGTGGCTGAAGTTGAAGTGAACGCGATCTACAAAGGTAAAGTAACTCGCGTTGTGGACTTCGGTGCGTTCGTTTCTATCTTAGGTGGTAAAGAAGGTTTAGTACATATTTCGCAAATCACGAATGAGCGTGTCGAACGCGTTGCGGATTACTTATCCGTAGGTCAAGAAGTGACTGTGAAAGTAGTTGAAATCGATCGTCAAAACCGTATCCGTTTAACTATGAAAGATCTTAATAACGATACCCCTGTTGCCGAAAATGTAACTGAAGAAGCGGAAGTTTCGTCAGAACAACAAGCTGAGATTTAAAAATAAGATATCTACCTTCAATTCTTGAAGGTAGATATCTTCTCATAGGCGATTTACCTAATGTGTTTACTGATTTTTAAAGTGTTTCACCTTCGCTTCTTGATGCTTAATCTTTTGGCGTTGCTCTTTCTGACCGGTTGTATAAGCCGTCATTCGTCGGAAATGGTATCGTCCAACCGCTTAGCTTTAGCCGAACTAAACCCTCAATTGCGCTTTGAACAAGAAGTAATGGTCGTTCGTTTAACTCAAGTACTACAAGAAGCCAAATTAAATCCGGACGAACGTGCCGCACTACATTTCGAACGCGGCGTACTCTACGACAGTCTAGGATTATGGTCGCTTGCACGTTATGATTTTACACAGGCTATCGGCTTGAATCAGAAAATGGTTGCGGCTTACAATTATATGGGCTTATACCTATTACTTGAAGATGATTATGACAGTGCGATTGATGCCTTTAATGCGGTATTGGAATTAGATCCGAACTATAACTACACTTACCTTAATCGCGGATTGGCTTTTTATTATAGCGGCCGTTATTCCGAAGCTCAGCGTGATTTGTTACGTTTTTATGATGCGGAAAAACAAGATCCGTACCGAGCGTTATGGCTATATTTCAACGAATTGGAGTTAAAACCTACAGAAGCCAAAAACAACCTAATTAAGCGTGCCGAAACGCTTTCTCCCGAGTTCTGGGGCACAAATGTTGTACATTATTTCTTAGGGGACTTAACTCTGAGCGAACTTCGTGCTAGAATGGATGCAGAAGCCCAACCGAATACGGCTTCTTATGCAGAAATTCTGACCGAAACATATTTTTATTTAGCAAAACAAAAACTCAAATTAAATAAAACGGATGAAGCGATTACGCTTTTCCGTCTCTCTCTTGCAAATCAAGTGTTTAACTTTGTTGAGTATCGTTTTGCCCTATTTGAACTCTCGCAGCTACGTGGTGGTAGCAATGTTGCGGTTCAAGATGATCCCGTTGTTGGGAAAAATTAGGACGAATGAAGCGGTCTGGTTTTACAAATTTCTTGTAAAAACGGGCCGCTTATACTCTTGGGACAATTTGTTAAAAGCATTTGATATTGCTTCTTTATTTCATTTTTTCTTTCCTAACTACTCAACAATTTCTATCAATTGATGATGGATATTGAAGAATAAATATCTTTACGGCTATTTATTCGGCATTATCTATCGTCCGTTATTATTTATGGTTTTTTATGACAACTGATTCTTTAACTTTCGCAGACCTTGGTCTTCCTCAATCTATTCTTGATGCTGTAAACGACATGGGGTTTGTGACGCCTTCTCCTATTCAACAAGAAACGATTCCGCATTTATTAGCCGGCCGTGACGTACTCGGTATGGCACAAACCGGTAGCGGTAAAACAGCGGCATTCTCTTTACCTTTATTAGCGCAAATCGATCCGACTAAACGTCATCCGCAAATGTTAGTCATGGCACCGACTCGTGAACTTGCGATTCAAGTCGCGGATGCTTGCGAACAATTTACTAAAAATATGAAAGGCGTTAATGTGGTTACCGTTTACGGCGGTCAGCGTTACGACATTCAATTACGTGCTTTAAAACAAGGCTCACAAGTGGTGGTCGGTACGCCGGGTCGTATTCTTGACCATATTCGCCGAGGTACGTTAGACCTCTCTGCTTTGCAATCCATCGTATTGGATGAAGCGGACGAAATGCTTCGTATGGGCTTTATTGACGACGTTGAAACCGTGATGGCGGAATTACCGGAAAATCACCAAACCGCATTATTTTCCGCAACCATGCCGGAGCCGATTCGTCGTATTACTCGTCGCTTTATGCAAGATCCGCAAGAAGTCAAAATTCAAGCGACGCAACGTTCCGCACCGGATATTACCCAAAGTTATTGGTTAGTAAACGGCTTCCGTAAAAACGATGCGTTATTGCGCTTCTTAGAAGTCGAAGAATTTGATGCGGCAATCATCTTTACCCGTACCAAAACCGGCACGATTGATATTACCGAATTATGCGAACGCAACGGCTATCGCACGGCGGCGTTAAACGGCGATATGACCCAACAAGCGCGCGAGCAGACTTTAGATAAATTAAAATCAGGCCGTTTAGATATTTTAGTAGCGACCGACGTTGCCGCTCGCGGTATCGATATCGAACGCATCAGCCTTGTAGTAAACTTTGATATCCCGTTAGATGCGGAATCTTATGTTCACCGTATCGGTCGTACCGGCCGTGCAGGACGTTCAGGACGTGCCTTATTATTCGTCGAACCGCGTGAACGCCGTTTACTGCGTAACATCGAACACTTAATGAAAAAACCGATCGATGAAGTGGCGATTCCTAATCACGAAATTCTAATGGCAAAACGTCGCGAGAAATTCAAAGCGCGTGTTTCTAAACAATTAGAGCATCACGATTTAGAAAAATACCGCGAGTTGCTTGAAGATTTATTCACTGCCGACCAAGATCACGAAGAATTGGCGGCGGCAATGATGATGATGCTTCAAGAGAAACAAAAACTCATTCTTCCGCCGGATCCGGAAATTCGTGCGGCACGCGGCGAACGCGGTCGCAGAGATCGTGATGATCGTCGCGGAGGACGCGATGAACGCCGTGGCGGTCGTGAACACCGTGAGAATAACGGTGTAGCAATGGATTTATATCGTATCGAATTAGGTCGTGAAGACGGTGTGGAAGTACGTCATATCGTTGGCGCTATCGCTAACGAAGGCGATATTAGCAGCCGCTATATCGGTCACATCAAATTACACGATACTTATTCTACGATTGAATTACCGCAGGGTATGCCGAATCATATCGTGCAACACTTTGCACAAAAAGCGCGCGTATTAAACAAACAAATGCAAATGTCTTTATTAGGCCCTGCCGGTGGTGTAAACAGCCAACCGTTTGAAGAACGTCGCGGCGGCGGTCGTCGTAACGATAGAAACGACCGCAATGATCGTCGTAGTGATCGCGGCGGACGTTCTGACCGTCGTGAAGGCGGCTTTAACGACCGTAAAAAAGGCGGTTTTAAAGAAAAACGTTTTAATGACAAAGGTCGTGGTCGTCGCGACTAATTGATCCCGTTAATAAATGCCCCGATTTTGGGGCATTTTGCTATTAGAACAAGCGGTTAGCTTTTTTCTCTTTTTTGCAATTATGTTTATCAAACCTCAAATCACGCAATGTTCTCTTACCATTTCGGAACAAGATATCCATTTTATGCGGTATGCGTTGGAATTAGCGGATCGTGCCGAAGCGATAGGTGAAATTCCAGTTGGTGCGGTATTGGTTGATCAAGAAGGCAACATTATCGGCGAAGGCTGGAATCAAGTGATTCAATTGTCCGATCCTAGTGCGCATGCGGAAATGCTTGCGATACGTCAAGCGGGCAAAGTACAACGCAATTATCGCTTATTAGACTGTACGCTTTATGTCACTTTAGAACCTTGTACAATGTGTGCCGGTGCGATTTTACATAGCCGCTTACGCCGTTTAGTGTTTGGCGCAAGCGATTATAAAACCGGAGCTATCGGCTCTAGATTTCATCTGTTTGAAGATTATAAAATGAATCACTTTCTTGAAATTCGAGGCGGTGTGTTAGCAGAAGAATGTAGCCAAAAAATCAGTCGATTTTTTCAACGCCGTCGTCAAGAACAAAAACGGCAGAAGCAAGCGGTCTAATTTCATTGATTTTTTACAAAATCCAATTCGATCTAAGGACACCTAAATGATGTCCTTAGATTTACGCTAAAAACTACTCTTTTAGTTGTTGTAGAAACAATTCCATAACACGCGTATCCGATGTTAATTCCGGATGAAATACACAAGCCAGTAAATTGCCTTGCTTGGCAAATACAACATTGCCCTGCCATTCCGCCAGCACTTCTACCTCACTGCCTATACGACTGATATAAGGTGCGCGAATAAAAACCGCCGGAAAAGGTTCAGCAAATCCTTTGATCATCAAGTCCGTTTGGAAACTATCAACCTGCCGACCGAAAGCGTTACGCTGAACTTGAATATTCATTTTGGCTAAATGAGGAGGCTCGCCGCCTTCAAGTTTATTCGCTAACAGAATCAATCCGGCACAAGTACCTAATATCGGCTTATCAAATGATTTGAGCGCCTGAAATAAATCGCTCGAATGCATCAAGCGCCTCATTGCGGTACTTTCACCGCCGGGTAACACCAAAGCATCAATTTGCTGCAATTCGGATAACGACTTTACTGCTATGGCTTTTGCGCCCAAAGTTTCTATTTGAGCGATATGTTCCGAAACCGCCCCCTGTAATGCCAATACGCCTACGGTATATTTTGTATAATCGTTCATTACCAACCACGCTCTTGCATACGATCTTGTACCGCTAATTTGCTGATTTCCAACCCTCTCATCGGTTCGCCTAAATCCGCCGAAAGACGAGCGATTAAGTCATAATCTTGGTAATGTGTAGTGGCTTCTACAATCGCTTTTGCAAATTTCTCCGGATTTTCGGATTTAAAAATCCCCGATCCGACAAATACGCCGTCTGCGCCTAATTCCATCATTAATGCGGCATCCGCCGGTGTGGCAATTCCGCCCGCCGCAAAATTTACTACCGGTAATTTGCCTAACGTTTTAATTTGCAACAATAGTTCAAACGGTGCGCCTAAGTGTTTTGCTTCGGTCATCAGTTCGTCATGACTCATATTAATCACTTTACGTAATTGCGCATTGACCTTGCGTAAATGGCGAACCGCTTCCACTACATTGCCCGTTCCCGGTTCGCCTTTAGTACGCAACATCGAAGCGCCTTCACCGATACGACGCAGTGCTTCGCCTAAATCTCGGCAGCCGCATACAAAAGGCACAGTATAATCGCTTTTTAACAAATGAAACTCTTCATCTGCCGGCGTTAATACCTCACTTTCATCAATATAATCTACGCCCATTGCTTCCAGCACTCTCGCCTCAACGATATGTCCGATACGAGCCTTTGCCATTACCGGAATGGACACCGCTCCCATCACTTCACGCACAATAGCTGTATTCGCCATTCTTGCTACTCCGCCTGCGGCACGAATATCGGAAGGCACACGTTCTAATGCCATCACGGCAACTGCGCCGGCAGCCTCTGCAATGCGAGCTTGTTCCGCATTCACCACATCCATAATGACTCCGCCTTTTTGCATTTGAGCCATTCCACGTTTAACCGGATCAGAACCTAAAATTTTAGTCATATGAATTTCCTTTTTATTGATGTGAAAAACGATGGCTATTTTTATTTTAAACAGATATGATTAAAAGCATCAATTTAATAAATATTAATGAGGTCAGAAGTGAAAAAATTAAGCTATCTACTCAATAAGCAACAAACTACGCCGCTTTATTTACAACTTTATCAGCAAATCAAGCGGTCTATTTATAGTCAAGAATTGCAACTCGGCGATAAATTGCCGTCTAAACGTCATCTCTGCGAGCATTTACAAATCAGTCAAAATACGGTGGAAAGTGCTTATGCACAATTATTGGCGGAAGGTTATATTGAATCTAAACCTCGCAGCGGTTTTTTTGTCTGTTTTCAGGCGGAGTTGGCTTATCCGAGTGCTAATGTCGTAAAAAATTTTGTCAATTCGACCGCTTCTCCCGACTATGAGATCGATTTCAACCCGAATAAAATCGACAACCAATCTTTTCCGTTTAACCGCTGGAAAAAGTGTGCCAATTGGGCAAATAAAGATTTTTTAAATATGGGCGATAAGCAAGGCGATCTCAATTTACGTCAGCAAATTTCTCAATATCTATTAGCTTCACGCGGGGTAAATTGCGAGCCGGAACAAATCGTGATTGGGGCGGGCGTAGAAAGCTGCTTACAGCAATTGATCTTATTATTTCAGCAACTCAACCCTACGATGAATTGGGCGATGGAATCTTACGGTTATCCGACAGTAGAAAAATTGCTGAATCTCTATCAAAAGCCGATTTTCAAAATGCCGTTCAGCTCGGAAAACTATCAGCTGGATATTCCTTTCTTAGAACAAAATCGAATTAACGTCGCTTATTTGACCCCCTCACACTTATATCCGTTCGGTCACATTTTAACCATTGGACAACGCCAACAATTACTCGAATGGGCGGTCGCACAAGACGGACGTTATATTATTGAGGATGACTATGACAGTGAGTTCCGCTACACCGGTAAACCGATTCCCTCGTTACAAAGTTTAGACCGACAAGATACAGTGATCTATTTGGGATCGTTTTCTAAATTACTTATGCCCTCACTACGGATTACGTTTTTAGTGCTACCTCGCAATTTATTAAGCGAATATCAGCAATATTGTGAATTTTTTAATGCCTCGGTTTCTCGCTTGGAACAGCAACGTTTAGCCAAATTTATTCAATCAGGAGAATTTGAAAAACATATTAATCGAATGAGGAAAATATACCGCCGTAAAATGGAATTATTGTGTGAGCTACTCTCACCTTATACCAAACAAATTAACTATTACGGCGAACATTCCGGCTTCTATTTGTTGATCGAATTATTAAACGAAACAAGAACATTAGATCAATTAGTCGAACTGGCAAATACAGAGAAAATTAAGGTCTATCCGATTCATCATCAACAACGTAGATTATTTAGTTTAGGCTTCGGCCATTTGTCGGAGGAACAACTACGAAAGGGATTAGATAAGTTATTACATTGTTGGAATATTGCTTGCTAACAAGCGGTCGAATTCGGCAATTTTTTGCAAAAATAAAGGCACGTAACTACGTGCCTTTCTCTTCATTACGTAAAGATTAGAAATCTAGTAATTCTTTTTCTTTTGCCGCTAATACTTCATCAACTTTTTTCACATAACCGTCAGTGATTTTTTGGATTTCGTCTTGTGCTTTACGCTCTTCGTCTTCGCTGATTTCTTTGTCTTTTAATAACGCTTTGATTTGATCGTTTGCATCACGACGTACGTTACGGATTGCAATTTTACCTTGTTCGCCTTCACCTTTTACGATTTTGATTAAATCACGACGACGTTCTTCCGTTAATGGCGGAAGCGGAACACGGATGGTTGCACCTGCTGATGAAGGGTTTAAACCTAAATCGGAAGTTAAAATCGCTTTTTCTACCGCGCTAATTAAAGAACGGTCGAATACGTTTACCGCTAAAGTACGCGCATCCTCCGCCACCACGTTCGCTAATTGACGAAGCGGTGTCGCAGAACCGTAGTATTCCACTTGGATACCGTCTAAAAGACTTGGTTGCGCACGACCGGTACGAATTTTAGAAATATGGCTTTTTAACGCTTCTAAGCTCTTTTCCATACGATCTTGCGTATCTTTTTTAATTTCATTGATCATTTGTTATTCCTTTCAATATTTGAGTCAATAATCCTGTCAATTCTACCTAAATCCCTTTCGTTTTCATAGCCCTAACATCAAATTTCTCGCTTACCGAACAGTGACGAGCAAACAAAAACGGTCTGCTTTCTTTATTTGCAAATAAGTTAAAGAAAACAGACCGCTTGTATCGCATACGGGGTATTAAGAAATAATCGTACCTTCGGTCGTACCGGTAATCACTTGTTTTAACGCGCCCGGTTTTACCATATTGAATACGCGAATCGGCATACCGTGGTCGCGCGCTAACGTAAACGCCGCTAAGTCCATAACTTGTAATTCTTGATCGATAACTTCCGCATAAGTTAATTGATTATATAATTTCGCATCGGCAAATTTAGCCGGATCTTTATCATATACGCCGTCCACTTTAGTCGCTTTTAAGACGATGTCCGCTTCGATTTCGATACCGCGTAAACAAGCTGCGGAATCCGTAGTAAAGAACGGGCTACCGGTACCGGCGGAGAAAATTACCACACGTTTTTCACGTAACATTTTGATTGCTTCGGACCAGTTGTAAGTATCGCAAATACCGTTTAATTGGAATGCGGACATTAATTTTGCATTTACATCCGCACGGTGTAACGCATCACGCATTGCCAAACCGTTCATTACGGTTGCAAGCATACCCATATGGTCGCCCACAACACGGTTCATACCGGCTTTCGCTAATTTCGCACCACGGAATAAGTTACCGCCGCCGAGTACTACACCGACTTCCACACCCATTTCAATCAATTCTTTAATTTCTAATGCCATACGATCCAAAATAGACGGATCAATACCGAAGCCTTCATCGCCTTGTAATGCTTCGCCGCTTAATTTTAATAAAATACGTTTATAGATTGGGTTGCTCATTTTAATTGCCTCTTAATGCTGTATGGACTAAAAACAAAATTACGCTATTATAGACCATCCGATTTAAACAGGAAATAAATAAGAAATCATATTTATAATTTGGAATAAAAAATGATACAAAAATTAACAAAACAACAAATCATTTATACCGTTATTGCCGTTCTATTCGCAATCTTTTCGGGTTATGTGATGTTGAAAGGCTCAGGCTTTTTTCCTTCTCCGACCTTAGCCGAAATACTGTTTGCCGTAATACTGATTATCGCGTTAGGCAGTTCTAAGATCTCTTTTTACGGCTTATTGTTACCGATTACAATCGGTTATGCGCTTTACACCCCGATTGGGTTATCCTTCGGCGCACCGTCTTATCAATATATCGCCTCTTTATTCGCCACCGATTTATTGGAAGGCAGAGAATTTCTTTCGCAATTGCCTCTTACCAACTATTTACTGGCTGTCGGAATGTTGGTAGCGGTCATTTTTTTCCGAAAAATCACTAAAAAATATCGAATCAACTTTTTAAATAATCGTGCGTTTATCGTCTGCTCGCTGGTCATTTCCTTATTCAGTCTGGCACCCTTTAAATTCTTTCACGAATTTTTTAACGAAAGTATGAAAGTAAAACAAGAATTGGAAGCCTTAAATAACAGTACGGAAATTCCGTCCGAGTGGGGAACTTCAACCCTTTCCGCCGATTCAAAATATGATGATTATGTGCTGGTAATCGGCGAAAGCGCACGTAAAGATTACCATCACGCTTACGGCTATCCGGTTGAAAATACGCCGTTTATGAGCAATGCGAAAGGCACTTTGATTGACGGTTTTACCGCCGGCGGCACCAATACCATTGCTTCGCTCAAATTATTATTGACTAAGCCGAATACGCAAACTTGGGAAGGCAATTACCGCTTAAATTTGGTTGAGCTAGTCAAATCTGCCGGGATTAAAACTTACTGGATTTCCAATCAAGGCTATTTGGGACGTTTTGATACACCGATTTCTTCATTGGCAAATAAAAGCGATGAGAAAATCTTTCTAAAAACGGGCGATTCGTTTAGCCAAAATATCAGTGATTTCGCCTTATTACCGAAATTTAATCAGATCGTTTCACAAAACGCTCAAGGTAAACGCTTTATCGTGGTACATCTGTACGGTTCACACCCGATTACCTGTGATCGCCTAACCGATTATCCGAAAATCTTTGATGATGCGAAAATTGCGCAAAAATATCACAACGTGAACTGTTATCTTTCTTCAATGAAAAAAACCGATGAATTGCTGGAAAAATTATATAACGAGTTAAATCAAAATAAAGCGAAAACCGGCAGAAGTTTCTCTATGGTTTACTTCTCCGATCACGGCTTAATTCATAGCGAAGACGACAAAGGCATTCATATTTTAAATACCGCACAAGGTAAGTTACACTTTGACGTGCCGTTATTTAAAATTTCAAGCGATGATACCGAACGCCACGTTTATAAAGTGTTTAAATCCGGTTTAAACTTTACCGATGGTATCGGCAAATGGATTGGCATTACTAATGAGAAATTAAATCCGCAAGCGGATTTATTCAGTAATCAAAGCGATAAGAACGATTACGGGTTGAAGCAAGTGATTGAAAAAATCCCGGCAAAAGCCGATCCGGCGATTGTGATTCCGACCAAATAATCTTGCAAAATAATAAGCGATCATTTTTAAACTGAAATTTGCAAAAATCCGAATAAAAATGACCGCTTGTAGCAGACAGAAAAAAAGCAGGCAATCGCCTGCTTTTTATCATATTGAGAATTAAGCGTTACCGCCGGTGATTTTAGCAACTTCCGCTGCGAAATCTTCTTCAACTTTCTCGATACCTTCACCAACTTCTAAACGGATAAAGTTAGTTACTTTCGTATTTACAGATTTTAAGTAGTCGCCTACAGATTGTGAAGGATCCATTACAAACGCTTGACCTGTTAATGAAACTTCACCGGTGAATTTCTTCATACGACCTTCAACCATTTTCTCTGCGATTTCTTTCGGTTTACCAGAGTTGATAGCGATGTCGATTTGGATTTGGCGTTCGTGTGCAACAACTTCTGCAGAAACATCTTCAGGGTTTACGAATTCAGGACGGCTTGCCGCAACGTGCATCGCAACTTTTTTCAATTCTTCGTCCGAACCTTCACCCGCTACTAATACACCGATTTTAGCACCGTGTAAGTATTGTGCAATCACTTGACCGTCTAAGTATTGAACACGACGAATGTTCATGTTCTCACCGATCTTAGCCACTAATGCCGCACGTTTTTCTTCGAATTGTGCCGCTAACGTTTCAATCGTTGTACCTTTGTTTGCTAATGCGAAATCGGCAACTTCGTTTGCTAAACCTAAGAAACCTGCATCTTTTGCTACGAAGTCGGTTTCGCAGTTCATTTCAACTAACACACCAAAGCCTGCACCGATACGCGCTAAGATAACGCCTTCTGCCGCTACACGACCTGCTTTTTTAGCCGCTTTAGCTTGACCAGATTTACGCATATTGTCGATTGCTAATTCGATATCACCGTTTGCTTCCACTAACGCTTTTTTACATTCCATCATACCTGCGCCGGTACGTTCACGAAGTTCTTTTACGAGTGATGCTGTGATTTCAGCCATTTTGTATTCCTCTAAGGTTAAATTAGATAAGAAAAGCAGGAGGATAAAAATCGCCCCTGCTCTAAAGTGATTTAAGGGCTATGCCTTAACAATGATTATTCAGCTGTCGCTTCTAACTCAGCTTCAACGTTTGAACCACGACCTTCTTTAACTGCTGCTGACGCTGCGTCTAAGTAAAGTTGGATTGCACGTGTTGCATCATCGTTACCCGGAATGATGTAATTAACGCCGTCCGGAGTAGAGTTGGTATCAACGATAGCAAATACTGGAATACCTAAGTTGTTTGCTTCTTTGATTGCGATATGCTCGTGGTCGGCACCGATAACGAAAATCGCATCAGGAAGACCAGCCATATCTTTGATACCGCCTAAGCTTAACTCTAATTTTTCTAACTCACGAGTACGCATTAACGCTTCTTTTTTAGTGATTTTGTCAAAAGTACCGTCTTGAGTTTGAGTTTCTAAATCTTTTAAACGTTTGATTGACTGACGAACTGTTTTCCAGTTAGTTAGCATACCACCTAACCAACGATGGTTTACGTAGAATTGTTGGCAATCTACTGCTGCTGCTTTAACCGCTTCAGACGCCGCACGTTTTGTACCAACGAATAAAATTTTACCGTTGTTGCTTGAAATGCGAGTTAATTCCGCTAAAGCTTCGTTGAATAAAGGTAAAGTTTTTTCTAAGTTGATTACGTGAACACCGTTACGCGCACCAAAAATGAACGGTTTCATTTTTGGGTTCCAGTAACGAGTTTGGTGACCATAGTGAACGCCCGCGTTAAGCATATCGCGCATAGAAACTTGTGCCATAAGAATTTTCCTTAAATGTTGTTTGCTTTGTCACTTATGAAAGACAAAGCGGGGTTTAGCCTCCACATATCCTAATAAATCAACCACTTACGTAGCACCCCGATCATTAGCTTGTGATATGTGTGTGTGTTTTAGTGTTAAAAAATAAATGTGAATGTTTTTCGCCTAAAATTCCTCAGACAAAAAACGGGGCGAATTATGCCAAAAAACAGACAAAATTGCTAGCAAATTTTTGCAAAAATACCGGTAAATTTAACCGCTTGTTTTAGCTGCAATAGCCGCAATCCATGCACTCGCAACGTTCCCTTTCACTTAAATTGATCTGCTTACTGTGGAACTGTTGTAAGGTACAACGATGCCCCACGCTGATGATAATACTGTTCGGCAATCGCTCTCGAATCGTCCGATATAAAATCGCTTCGGTCGGTTCGTCTAATGCCGAGGTGATTTCATCAAGGAAAATCAATTCCGGCTTCGCAAGTAGGATACGGACAAACGCTACTCGTTGCAATTCGCCAGGCGAAAGCGTCGCTTGCCAATCGGTATTGAAATCCAACGAATCTACATATTTATACAAACAACATTCTTGCATCGCCGCTTTTAATTGTTCGTCCGTAACCGATAAATTCGGATAACAAATCGCATCGCGTAAACTGCCTTGCGGCACATAAGGGCGTTGTGGTAAAAACAGCGGCTGTTCTAAACAGGCACGTTCCGCCACTCCGAAGGTTTCAAACGGATAAATCCCCGCCAACGCTTTTAGTAAAGTAGTCTTACCCGTACCGGAAGCCCCTTGAATCAACAATGAATCGCCGGCTTGTAATTCAATATTGATATTTTTCAGCAAAATTTGACCGCTTGCGTCTTTGACCCCAAAATCTTTCAGCACAAAGCCTCTTGAACACGGATAAGACGCATTTACCGGCATTTGGTCGAGCTTATCCAAGGTAATGAAGAAGCCGTATAAACGATTCAAACGAGCTTGGTATAAAGTAAATTCTTCATAAAACAAGCGGAAAAAAGACAATGCGCGCATTAAGCGATTAAATGATTGTACCGTTTGGTGCATATCGCCTAATGTCGCTTGGCCGGCAAAGAAACGGGGCGCTTGTAACATCAAGGGTAAAATCATCGCAACTTGTGTTACGCCGGTATTAAAGCCGTCCAACCCCAACATTTTGCGCACAATCTTCCAGCGGTTTGCAATGATATAATCGAATTTAGCGGTTAAATTACGTTGTTCTCGAGATTCGCCCGAATAGAAAGCGATACTTTCGGCATTGTCTCGCACACGAATCAACGAATAACGGTAATCCCCTTGTAATTTTTCTTTATTAAAATTCAAACGAATGAGCGGTCGCCCAATCCAAACCGATAAAGCGGTCGCAAAAATGATAAACAGATAAATAAAGAACACCACACCCTTCGGAATATCTACACCAAATAGCGTCAGCAGTCCCGATAAGCCCCATAAGATAATGGTAAATTCAATAGTTGCTACAATCGAATTAATCACGCCTCGAGTGACTTCCACCGTCCCCGTTACAAAAGCAGTCGCATCTTGTTCGATACGTTGATCGATATTATCCGGCAACGTTTTCTCATACTGTAGCAAATAGTAATTTTTATTTTGCAACCAGCGATTTAACATCTCACTGTTGAGCTTTTCCAACCATTTAATTTCAAACGATTGGGTAAGAAAATAATTGATGATCGAGTGAATAATTTTCACGATCACCAATAACGCATTAATCCCCGCAAAAAACCAAAATGCTTCGACCGCTTTATCTTGTAACGATTTATATAAACCGTTGTAGAAAAAGGTATTTAGTACGCTAATCCGTACTTCCAGTAAGATCAAAAAGATCAATAATAAAAGTAAACCGAGCGTTTTCCCTTTATGGCTTTTTTGCCAACACGGTCGGGTAATATGCCAAAAACGATGCCCGAATTCGGTTTGCTTGAGTAGCCAACCGGTTGCAAGAAGCCCGACGGATGCGCAGCAAAGCGCCGTTATCAGCCATAAAAAACTATTATTTAACTCTGTTTGCCAGTTCATTTAAAAATTCGTAACCCGATAAAGAGCATAAAAAAAAACAAGCGGTCGGAATTGGCAAATTTTTTGCAAAATCCGACCGCTTGCCAAATGGCTATTTAGAATGAATATTCCATATTTGCCCAGTAAGTACGAGGCATACCTAACACGGCGAAACTGCGATCATACTGACCGCGCTGTACCTGCCAATAGTGCTTGTTAAAGGCGTTTTCTACCCCACCGCGTAAAGTCAGCGTTTGTTTATCCGCCACTTCCACGACATATTTCGCACCGAAATCCACTGTGGTATAAGACGGTAAACGATAATTCGCCTTACTATCTTGATAAGATTTACCATAGTATTGTAATGCGGCATTCAGCGTTAAGTTAGCCACAAACGGCGTATCCCATTCCACATTCGCTTTTGCCATCCAACGAGGACTGGTCACTTGCACGCCGTCGGTAATCACATCGGCATAAGTCGGGAAATCAAAGACTTTCGCTTGATTATAAGTTAGCCCTAATGACGGGCGTAATGTGTTATTTAACAAACTTGCATAGGCGTTAAATTCAATTCCACGGTTACGTTCTTTACCATGCTCTTTGCCCGCAAATGCTTTCAACGCTGCTTTATTGCCACGAATAATACCCGGACGGCGAATTTCATACGCACTTAATGTTGTCGTTAGCCAGTTATCCCAGTTTTTACGTACACCGACTTCAATTTGCTTGCTGACACGAGGGCTATTCATCTCACCAGTTTCCGCATCAATATTACCCGGCTCTAGATCTTCCAAATAGTTACCATAAAATACTAAATCCGGATTCGGCACATAAGCAAGTGTTACCATCGGGCTAAAGCGATCCGCTTTCACTTCCGTACCGGCTTTTTTATCCTGTTGCTTAATCCACTGGAAACGACCGCCTAAAGTTAAGCGAACGGTATTTTCCACAAAGCCCAATGTATCTGCGAAGGCAAGGCTATTGGCGCTCAGTTTTGAATCCACACCCTGCGTATTTGCAGTTAAATCAAAATTCTTTAATTGAGCAAAATTCGGGGCATAGATTGTGCCACCTTTAATTTTTCCGTTAGTTTTACTGCTTTGGTCATGATCTCGCTGGCGTATCACCGAATCAAAGGCTAAATTCCAGTTATGTGAAATAGCCCCCGTTTCAAAATCGCCTTGTAATTTCAAATTACCGCTAGTTAGCGGAACTATCGAACATAAATCATGGTTCCCCTTAAAGGTAGGTTCTCTTCAAGTTATTCCTCAACAAGTTGATGTGGCAAGTAAATCAAGAGCATTTAAAAAGAATACTTTTAATATTCCAATTGATTTAATGGTGGTTGCGGATTTATCGGGCTCTATGGACTATGATTTAAGTAATGTTAATAAAATTCCTAATTCGCCGATGAGTAAACTAAATATTTTAAAATCAGTACTTTCTGAAATAGCTCAAAAAACTTTATTAAGTGATGATGCAAATAGAAATAATCGAATTTTTGTAACTCCTTTTGCAATGGGAGCAGAAATTAATAGTAATTCCTGTGCTATACCATATCAATGGACACCACCAAAAACAGATACAGAACTACAACAAATTAAAAATACATTAAATAGTAAAAATTCAGGAACTTCATTTACACGAGCAGCGCTTATTCATAATTTAGTTTATCGATTAGATACAAAAAAAACTCTAGAAAAAATCGGAGAAAATAATACTCGAGTGTTCTCTTTCCCTAAAGGATTATTCTGTTTACAGCGGATGAGAAATACTAACCCATCGTGGTATGGTCAAACTCAACGTGATAGTTTTGTTAATTATGTAGAAACTCTTAAAGCCGATGGTGCAACACTAGCGAGTTCAGGTTTATTAGTTGCAGCTAATAGAATGTTAAATGAGAAAAGTAGAACTGAACAATTAGGAGAACAAACAAAACGAGTCATTCTTGTTCTATCTGATGGTAACGATGAAATTCTAAAAGGTGAAACAGAAGGCGTCCCTTTTGTTAATTATAGCCGTATTACTGATAATTTAATCTATGGAAGACAAGAAGAATTTAGTAATACTCCGGAGATCAAATCTTTCAGAAATGGGAATGGATATAAAGAACTAAATATTTATTTAAAAGAAAAACAAACATCTAAAGATAAGAATAAAGGTGCTTGTCATGTAATACGTGAGAAACTTAATAAATTAAATAGTGATGAGAATACTAAAATTGTATTTGTTGAATTTGGTTATAAATCAAAATCTAAAGAAGCCTGGGAGTATTGTGTAGAAGGAACAAAAAATTATTACTCTGCAACAGATAAAGAATCTCTCCTCAACTCATTCAAACAAGCCATTGGTGAAACGGATGATGTAGGACGTAGTATTAACTAATAATATCCATATAAATAAGCAGTCTGAATTTGCAAGATTTTTACAAATTCAGACCGCTTTTATTTGCTCTTTTTTAGCATTTAACCGCTTTTAAGTTTATTAGGTAGGATACTTTGGAACAGTTCTCGGCTTTTTAACGGTTGAGAACCTAAGTAAGGTTTTAATGCCATACGAGTAAAGCGTTTCGCCGCTTGTAAGGTGGCTTTATCGGAAAAATCCAATTGTTCGAAGGCCAATAAATCTTTACCAAGAAAACTGGCGTTATTCCGTAGCAATGAAGCAATAAAGCCTTCATTTTCTTTAAATTGATAAGTCATCGAAGGAGATACCGGATCACCGGTGGCGGCACAAATAGAAAAGTTTACCCCATAACCTAATGCTTTAAGCATTTGAAATTCAAATGTGCGTAAAATCGGCTCAATTTGTTCCGGCTGAGCGGCAAGGCGTGTCATACACTGCAAATAGTGCTGAAATAGTTCTGGGTAAGCGGTCTGGTTTTCCAGTACTCTTGCAAGCACTTCATTGACATAGAACCCGCTATATAAGGCTAAGGTTTGCATCGGTAAAGTTAATGACGCAGGTTCCGCTTTAGTCAAAGTTTTTAGATCGCCCTTACCGCTCCAACGTAACAATAAAGGCGTAAATGGTTGTAATACGGCTTTCAGCGGCGAACGAGGTCGTCTTGCACCTTTAGCAAGCAGTGTGATTCTTCCGTGT
Source organism: Actinobacillus lignieresii (assembly GCF_900444945.1). NCBI lineage: Bacteria > Pseudomonadati > Pseudomonadota > Gammaproteobacteria > Pasteurellales > Pasteurellaceae > Actinobacillus > Actinobacillus lignieresii. The sequence continues at coordinate 836,184 of NZ_UFRM01000001.1, forward strand.
TCTTCGGTAAAGAAATCGACTAATAGACTTGTTTCGCTATATTCGCGACGGTGAAGAACAAAACCCCGATGCCAGTTTTCAATCATTATTGAAGTTTACTCGTCCATATAGCCTAAGCTGCGTAATGCACGTTCGTCATCCGCCCAGCCGGCTTTCACTTTCACCCATAATTCCAAGTGAACTTTGTTATCAAACAAGCGTTCCATATCGGCACGCGCTTCCATTCCAATCGTTTTGATTTTTTGCCCTTTTGCGCCGATAACCATTTTTTTCTGACCTTCACGCTCTACTAAAATCAAACCGTTGATTTCATAAGTGCCGCGCTCGTTCAGTTTAAATTGTTCGATTTCTACCGTGACCGAATACGGCAATTCCTCGCCGGTAAAGCGCATTAATTTTTCACGAATAATTTCCGATGCCATAAAGCGTTGGCTACGGTCGGTAACATATTCTTCAGGGAAATGGTGAACCCCTTCACGTAAGGATTTACGTACGATTTTTTGCAGGATATGTACGTTTTTACCACGTTGTGCCGAGATCGGTAAAATTTCTGCGAAATCGAATTTTTGTGAAAGCTCGGTAATATGCGGTAAAAGTTCGTCTTTTTCTTTAATGTTATCAACTTTATTAATCGCTAATACCACCGGCGCTTTTGCTGAACGCAATTTATTTAATACCATTTCGTCATCGTCGGTCCATTTTGTACCTTCAACGACGAAAATAATTAAATCCACATCGCCGATTGCCGAACTTGCCGCACGGTTCATTAAACGGTTAATTGCTCGTTTTTCTTCGATATGCAACCCCGGCGTATCCACGTAAATCGCTTGATATTGATCTTCGGTATGAATACCGACAATACGGTGACGAGTTGTCTGCGCTTTACGAGAAGTAATTGAAATTTTTTGACCTAAAATTTTATTTAATAAGGTCGATTTGCCGACATTCGGGCGACCGACAATGGCGATAAAGCCGCAGTAGGTTTTAGGTTGTTGATTTTGTTCTGTCATTTTTTATCCTTTATTTTCCACAGAGATACCAACAAAATACGGTATCAGTGTATATTTCTGTGGTTTCTTCTATTTCGTCGTTAGTTTAGCCAATACTTGTTCGGCTGCATTTTGTTCCGCTTTACGGCGGCTGGTACCGATGCCGATAAAGATTTCTTCCAACATTTCAATTTTGCAAGTCACTTTAAAGGTTTGATTATGCGCTTCACCTTTAATATCCAACACTTCGTAAGTTGGTAACGGCAATTTACGGCCTTGTAAAAATTCTTGTAAGCGTGTTTTCGGATCTTTTTGCGCATCGCCCGGTTTCATCTCGGCTAATAAATCCTGATACCACAGATGAACTTGTTCAATCGCCTTATCCATGCCCGCATCTAAGTAAATAGCGGCAATAATCGCTTCGACACAGTCGGAGAGAATCGATTCACGGCGATAACCGCCGCTTTTTAATTCGCCCGCACCTAATTTCATATATTCGCCTAAGCCGAATTGACGCGCTAAAATCGCTAACGTTTGTTCGCGTACTAATGTTGCGCGCATACGGCTTAATTCGCCTTCATTAGCCTTAGGAAACTTCTCAAATAACGCTTTACCGATCGCAAAATTTAAAATCGAATCGCCCAAAAACTCTAAACGTTCGTTATTTTTTGCGCCGGCACTTCGGTGAGTTAAAGCCTGTAATAGATAATCCAAGTTAGTAAACTGATAACTTAATTTTTTCTGTAATCTTTCGAGTTGCATATTATTCATTCTAAAACAGAGTAAAAATACAAGCGGTCGTATTTTGCCGATTTTTGACAAAAAAGACCCGCTTGTATGATGTACTTCGCTCAAATATTAATTGATTGAAGTAAACATTCTGTCAAAACGTAAACCGCTTGGATATTCATTCGGTTTTTTATCTAAACTTAACCAAATAAATGTCGCTTTACCGACTACGTTTTGTTCCGGTACGAATCCCCAGAAGCGGCTGTCTTCACTGTTATCACGGTTATCGCCCATTACAAAGTAATGTCCTTCCGGTACAATCCATTCGCCCGGAGGCATACCTTCTTGTGCAAATAAGTACGGTTCATAATTAAATGCAAACGGGTTATTTAAGATTTGGTGGGTAACGTCGCCTTTCTCGGTACGTTCAATTTGCATTTCGCCGTGATAGAAGAAATCCGCATTCGGCTTACCTTCGCCGTATTCAAATACCGTTTGTTTACCATCTGCGTGAGTAACGGTTAATTGCTGTGTATGCGAATCGTATTTCACTCGATCACCGCCAACACCTACTACACGTTTAATATAATCGACATGCGCTTGTTTCGGTGCTTTAAATACAATCACATCGCCACGTTCCGGATGACCAGTTTCAATTAAAGTATTTTGCCAAATCGGATCTTTAATGCCGTAGCTGAATTTATTCACGACTAAGAAATCCCCTACACGTAGGGTCGGTTCCATCGAACCGCTCGGGATTTGAAACGGTTCAAAAATAAACGAGCGTAGCACCGTGACAAAAAACAATACGCCGAAAAGCGAAGCGAAGAAATCACCGATAGCGGAGCGAGGTTGAATTTCCGCTTTTTCTTCTTCGGTTAAAGGACGGTTTAAACGTTTTTCTTCTCTGGCAATTGCCGCATTACGACGAGGATCCGCACTAAATTTATAGAATGCCCAAAAACCGCCGCAAATAACGACTAATGCAACCAATAATATAGAAATGGTGTTCGGTAACTGCATTGAATCCAATGTTTTCCAAACACCATATAAAATTGCGATAAAAATAATCGGCATAATTTGCGCCATTGTTTTCTCCTTAGTTTATTGATTACGGAAAACACGGAATATGCGGTCGATTTTGCAACATTTTCACAAAATTTGACCGCTTATATTCCGTGTATGCGTAACAACTAGTCTTTACCTACATGAAGAATCGCTAAGAACGCTTCTTGCGGTACATCTACGTTACCGAGGGATTTCATTCGTTTTTTACCCTCTTTTTGTTTTTGTAGCAGTTTTTTCTTACGACTCACGTCACCGCCGTAACATTTCGCCAATACGTTTTTACGTAACTGTTTTACGGTCGAACGAGCAATAATATGGTTGCCGATTGCCGCTTGAATCGCAATATCGAATTGTTGGCGCGGAATCAACTCTTTCATTTTTTCCACTAGCTCACGTCCACGATAAGGCGCGTTATCTTTATGTACGATTAATGCCAACGCATCGACACGATCACCGTTGATCATAATATCGACACGCACCATATCCGCCGTTTGGAAACGTTTGAAACCGTAATCCAAAGACGCATAACCGCGAGAAGTCGATTTTAAGCGGTCGAAGAAATCTAACACCACTTCGCCCATCGGGATCTCGTACGTAAGTGCGATTTGGTTACCGTGGTAAACCATATTGGTTTGTACGCCGCGTTTTTCCACACAAAGGGTAATCACGTTACCTAAATACTCTTGCGGCACTAACATATTACATTCGGCAATCGGTTCGCGAATTTCCGCAATATTACTGATCGGCGGTAATTTTGACGGGCTGTCCACATAAATGCTTTCGCCGTTGGTTTGTACCACTTCGTAAACTACCGTCGGTGCGGTGGTAATTAAGTCGAGATCATATTCGCGCTCTAAACGTTCTTGAATGATCTCCATGTGTAATAAGCCTAAGAAGCCGCAACGGAAACCGAAACCTAATGCGGTCGAGTTTTCCGGTTCATAGAAAAGCGAGGCGTCATTCAGACTTAATTTACCTAATGCGTCGCGGAACGCTTCATAATCGTCCGAGCTAATCGGGAACAAGCCCGCATAGACTTGCGGTTTAACTTTTTTAAAGCCCGGTAACACTTCGGTCGCCGAATTATGATGATGGGTTAAGGTATCGCCCACCGGTGCGCCTAAAATATCTTTAATCGCACAGACCACCCAGCCCACTTCGCCGGTTTTAAGTTCTGCGGTATCCACTTGTTTCGGTGTAAAAATACCTAAACGATCAACGTTATACGATTGACCGGTACTCATCACTTTAATTTTATCGCCTTTTTTGATTGTACCGTTTTTCACACGTACTAAAGACACGACACCTAAATAGTTATCAAACCACGAGTCGATAATCAGCGCTTGTAACGGTGCATCGGGATCCCCTTCCGGTGCCGGAATTTTTTTCACGATGTCTTCCAACACGTCTTCAATACCTAAACCGGTTTTTGCCGAACAACGCACCGCATCCATCGCATCAATCCCCACGATGTCTTCAATCTCTTCCGCCACTCGTTCCGGTTCTGCCGCCGGTAAGTCGATTTTATTCAGAATCGGTACAACTTCTAGATCCATTTCAATTGCGGTATAGCAGTTTGCCAATGTTTGCGCTTCCACACCCTGACCGGCATCCACCACTAATAACGCCCCTTCACAAGCGGCAAGCGAACGAGAAACTTCATAAGAGAAGTCCACGTGTCCCGGTGTGTCGATAAAGTTTAATTGATAAGTTTCGCCGTCTTTCGCTTTATAATTAAGCGTTACGCTCTGTGCTTTGATCGTGATTCCACGTTCGCGTTCTAAATCCATCGAGTCTAAAACTTGCGCTTCCATTTCACGATCCGATAAGCCGCCGCAAGTTTGGATTAAACGGTCGGATAAGGTTGATTTACCGTGGTCAATGTGGGCAATAATTGAAAAGTTACGAATATTTTGCATTTTCATCGGGCAATAAATGTCCTGTGTTGTAATAAATTTATTTAAAGGGAAAATTAACCGACCAATTCTACTTTAAATCCGCTACTTTGGAAAGGAAAAGCACAAAAAAGCAAGCGGTCGTTTTTCCAAGAAATTTTGCAAAAAAATCTTGAAAAAAGACCGCTTGTATAAATAAAAAATTATAATAGTCGTTTGACGGCTTGAGAAACATCCGAAGCTAAACTAATTGCAGTAATTACCGCGACGCCGTCCGCTCCGTTTTGTTTCAAGGTTGCCACGTGTTCGGCTTTCACTCCGCCGATAGAAACAATCGGCTTACGAATTCCGGCTTCACGGGCTTTTTTAACAAAATCCAAACCGATCGGCGGATTATGTTTTTCTTTGGAATTGTTCGGGAAGACCGGACCTAATCCGCAATAATCCACTTCAATCATTTGCTCGGAACGCCAAAGATCTTCTAAGGTATTATTCGATAAGCCGATAATCAAAGGTTTATCGGTCATCTGCCGAATCATTATCGGAGACATATCCTTTTGTCCGACATGTACACCGTCCGCATCAATCTCGATTGCTAACGCAACGTTATCGTCCACAATAAACGGAACCTTGTATCGGCGACATAAATCACGGCATTGAATCGCTAATGCTTTTTGCGCATTCGGCTGATCTTCCAGCGAGTTTTTGCTTTTATCACGAAATTGAAAGCAAGTAATCCCCGCTTGCAATGCCTGTTCTAAAATCAACAAGAGATTTTGGCTTCGATCTTCGGTCGGATTCAGACAATCTTGCGTGCCGGCAATAAAATAAAGTTGGAGCATTTGTCGAATATCGTACATTATCATTTCCTTATTTTGACAGTTCCTGATACGCCCAATGGTTTGTCGGCCCATGCCCTTGCCCGATATTCAGCGGATGCGAAATCGCCGCACTGATATAGGCTTTTGCAACTTTTATCGCATTTTCTACCGCCTGTCCTTTGGCTAATTCCGCAGTAATACAAGCGGAAAACGTACAGCCGGTGCCGTGCGTATGACGGGTCGGGAAACGTGGACATTCCAAAGTAAACTGTGAATTTGGTGTAAATACCCAATCACGGCAATGCGTACTTTGCGAATCGGCTAAATGCCCGCCCTTAATCACTACTGTCTTAACACCTAAATCTTGCAATTTTTTTGCCGCCTGATAAGCGGTCGTATCATCGATAATTTTCACACCGGTTAAGGCTTCCGCTTCGGGTAAATTCGGCGTAATCACATCTGCGAGCGGTAATAAATGCGTCTTTAAGGCGTTAATCGCATTTTGTTGTAATAACGGCGCACCGCCTTTAGCGATCATTACCGGATCAAGTACTAATTTACCGAAATTATACTGACGTAAAGCATTTACCACACATTCAATCACTTCCGCCGTACCTAACATACCGATTTTAAAGGCTGAGATTTGAAAGTCTTCTGCGATTGCTTTAAGTTGCGATTCAATTGTACTGAGCGGCACGCTATGAATATCGAATACGCCCAACGTATTTTGCGCGGTAATCGCGGTCAGCACCGATGTGCCGAAAACACCTCGCATTTGGAAGGTTTTTATATCCGCCTGAATCCCCGCTCCGCCACCGCTATCCGAACCGGCGACAGTTAAAGCCTGTGCTATCTTTTCCATATATTTCTCTCTAGTAAGTCGTTCACTATGGTTTCAATTCAACCGTATATGTTTTTAGCTCGGGTACAGTTTTAGTCAAACCGTTCTTTTGCATAAACTCGCTGAATTTTTGATATTTTTCACGATCTAATTTACGAGGTTCATCCGCTAACTTCGGTAACGTATCACGCCACGCGAGACGATTTAATTCCGTATCCAATTCCTTTGGCTTATAGCTGACAAAGCTATGCCACGCTTCGTCCGGCGACTGTTTTAAATAATGCGTTGCTTGTTCTAAAGCGGTCAAAAATGCGGAAAATTTTGCATCGTTCGCTTTATCTTTATGCGCGACCAGAATTAATTCTTCATAAACCGGTACGCCGAAATCTTCCACAAAGAATGCTTTACCTTCATGTTTTTCCAACTGCATCTGGTTTAATTCAAAATTACGAAAGCCGCCGATAATCGCATCAACTTGACCTCTAATCAGACTGGGAGAAAGTGACCAATTTACATTGATCAATTCCACGTCTTTCGCTAAAACCCCCGAATTAGCTAACATAGTATTAAGCAACGCATCTTCAAAACCGCTTACCGAATAACCGATTTTCTTACCTTTTAAATCGGCGATATTTTTTACCGAGCCGTTTTTCAAAACGATTAAGCTATTCAGCGGTGTCGGAACCAACGTACCGAAACGGACTAACGGCAAACCTTGATCGACTTGTAGTTGTAATTGCGGTTGGTAATCCACCGCAATATCCGCCTGCCCTGCGGCAACCAGTTTCGGCGGCATAGACGGATCCGCCGGCTCGACAAGCTCGACATCCAAACCGTTTCGCTTAAAATAACCTTGTTGCTGAGCCACAATAATCGCAGCGTGATCAGGATTAACGAACCAATCTAATAAGACCGTCATTTTTTCGCCAGCCTGTGCTTGTAATGCCAAGCTACAAGCGGTCAGAAAAGCTAATTTTTTTACATATTTCATCCTTTTCTCCTTTAAGAAAGATTATATTGTTTGATCAAGCCCCATTTGCCAAAATTCGACTTCCATACGTGTCGCCGTGGTAAAAATCTCTTGTAATTTTGCGAGATGTTCCGCCGGCAAGTTTTCGCAGAGCTGATTAAGATAATCAGCCAGTTTTGCCACTGCCGCTTGGTATTCGGGAGCCGCATAGGTATCAATCCATGCCTGATACGGTGTATTTTCTACCGCACTGTCGGCTAACTTTTTACCGATTTCCGCATAGCCGATTGCACAAGGTGCTATCGCGGTAAATAGTTCGGCTAATCCGCCTCGCATACCGCAATCGAGTACATAACGTGTATAAGCGACACACGCCGAGCTTTCCGGCGTTTTACGCACCTCTTGTTCCTCAATCCCCCATTCACGACAAAACTGCAAGTGCAGTTCCACTTCGTTTAAGATGGCTTGTGTCGCATCCAATGCGTAACGCATTTGGTCAAAATTTTCCGCTTTATAAATACCGAGCGATAATGCTCGGCAATATTGATAAAGATACAGATAATCTTGTTTCAAATAATGCTGAAAGCTACTTTTCGGCAAGCTACCGTCCGCCATTTTTTGCACAAAAAGATGTTCAGTATATGCACGCCAGTAAGGCTCTGCATTTTGGATAAATTGCTGAATAGCGGTCATTTTTTCTCCTTTTTTAACCATATCATTTAAGATAACGTTCTACCTAAATACGGTTCCCAATCTTTCCAAACCGGTTGTAAGCCCCGTTTAACCAATTCGGCAGCAATAATTTGCGGAGGACGCTCATCATCCGGTGAGAATTGTTCGAGATGTTTATCGTCTTCTTCCGCATAGCCGCCCGGCTGTGTTTTCGAGCCTGCGCTGATGGTATTGATCGCAATCGGAATCACGTTATTGCGGAAATTGGCACTTTCACGAGTCGAAAGCGAAAGTTCTACTTCCGGGAAACAAAGACGGAATGCACAAATAATTTGTAACAGTTGCTTATCGCTCATTTGCGAAGCCGGCTGTAATCCACCAACACAAGGTCGTAAACGAGGAAATGAGATTGAATAACGGCTTTGCCAATATTTATTTTGCAGGTAATTCAAATGCTCGCCGACAAAGTAAATATCGGTACGCCAGTCATTTGAAAGCCCGATTAATGCACCTAAACCGATTTTATCTATGCCCGCTTGCCCTAAACGATCTTGGCTGTCCAAACGGTAAATAAAATCCTGTTTCTGACCGCGTAAATGATGTTTGGCATATTCGGCGGCATTATAGGTTTCTTGATAAACCAGCACGCCGTCCAAGCCGAGTGTTTTTAATTCGGCATATTCTTCGGATTGAAGCGGCTGTACTTCCATTAATAAGGCGGAAAAATGCGGGCGGATCAGTTTTAATTTTTCTCTAAAATAAGCCATACCGACTTTGGTTTCGTGTTCGCCGGTTACCAGTAATAAATGCTCGTAGCCCATCGACTTAATCGCTTTGATTTCATTGAGAATTTCTTGCTCGTCAAGAATCTTACGCTTAATGCGGTTACTCATTGAAAAACCGCAATAAGTACAGTCATTGGTACATACATTAGAGAGATAAAGCGGTAGATAAAAGCCGACCGTATTACCGAAACGCTGACGAGTAAGCTGTTGAGCCAGCTGTGCCATCGGTTCTAAATAGGCTTCCGCTGCCGGCGAGATTAATGCCATAAAGTCATTTAAATCTCGGTTTGAACTTTGCAGCGCATTCTCTACGTCCGCTGAAGTTTTTGCTCTTAACGATAAAGCGAAATGCCCCCAATCGAGCGTTTGCCAATAATCGCTAAAATGCGAGAACTGATTCGTTTTCATTGCAACTCCCTAGCCTAAAAAGCCGGTTAATGGGCTGGTTGCCTGTGCGGTTTGACTTACTTTGCCAAGCCCTGCCAAATAACCTAAACGACCGGCTTCCACCGCTAATTTAAAGGCTTGTGCAACTTGAATCGGATCACGGGCTACCGCCATTGCCGTATTAACTAATACCGCATCCGCACCCATTTCCATTGCTTGTGCAGCGTGGCTCGGTGCGCCGATACCGGCATCCACTACCACCGGCACTCGGCTTTGTTCAATAATAATGCGTAAAAAGTCTTGGGTTTTTAGCCCTTGGTTGGTTCCAATCGGTGCCCCTAACGGCATCACCGCCGCACAACCGACTTCTTCCAAACGTTTGCATAACACCGGATCCGCACCGCAATAAGGCAATACGATAAAACCTTCTTTCACCAACATTTCCGCACCTTTTAGCGTTTCAATCGGATCCGGCAGCAAATAACGAACATCAGGGTGAATTTCAAGTTTTATCCAGTTAGTTTGTAGTGCTTCTCGTGCCAGTTTTGCCGCAAAGACCGCTTCTTCCGCCGTTTTCGCCCCCGAGGTATTCGGTAACAGTTTTACGCCGCTCTGAATCAACGGCGTTAAAATATCATCTTGTGTCTGTGCTAAATCCACACGTTTCATCGCCATTGTGGCTAATTGAGAACCCGATGCGACAATACTTTGTTGCATCACTTTAGGGTTTGAAAATTTGCCCGTGCCGGTAAAAAGACGGGAGTGAAATTCGGTATCACCAATTTTAAGCAGATCTGTCATATTCTTTTTCCTTATTTATATGCCTTCCGAGTGAAGGATTTTTTCTAAAATATTACTATTTCTAATTTGTACTAAACGTTATCAGCCGCCGGCTATCGCTTTAAATACGGTAAGCTTCGCCCCTTCTTGCAACAGATAATTTTGCCATTCGCTTTTCGGAATAATCTGTTGATTTAATGCGACCGCCACACCTTGTAAATTAGCTTGTGAAAGTGCTAACGCCGTTTGGATAGACGTATTTTCCGCTACGTCAAACGGTTGATTATTAATGAAAATTTGCATATTTCCTCACTTTCAAAATTCGTTTATAACTTATAATGTTCCGCATACTCGACAACGTTTATCTTTTACCATTTCAATTTGTTGCCACATCAAACTTCTTCCGTCAAACACACCGAACTTTCCGTCACAAGAAACGGGTAAACCCAGTAAAAATTTCAGCGCTTCTAACGCCTGTAAACTGCCGATAATACCGACAATCGGTGCTAAAACACCGGCGGTGCGACAATTTAGATTACCGATCTCAGTATCGGGAAATAGGCAGGCGTAGCAGCCGTGTTGATAAGGCGGAAACACACCCAATAATTGCCCGTCCATACCGACCGCCGAACCGGAAATCAGCGGAATTTGGTTTTCCACACACACTTTATTAACCGCATGACGGGTTTCCATATTGTCCGAGCAATCCAACACTACATTGACTTTATTTACCCAATACGTCAAATTGTCGGCAGTTAATTGTTTATTGATAGCGACAACTTCAACCAACGGATTAATCGCTTGTAAATTTAGCCGAGCCTGCTCGCTTTTCGGCTTATTCAAATCTTTCATGCCGAACAATGTTTGGCGTTGTAAATTGGTTAAATCCACCTTATCAAAGTCGGCTAAATAAAGTTTTCCGACACCGGCGGATGCGAGATATTGTGCAACCGGCGAACCGAGTCCGCCGCAGCCCACTACCAATACTCGACTTTTGGCTAACTTTTGCTGCCCTTCAATGCCGCATTCCTCCAACAGAATTTGGCGGCTATAACGCAGGAAATCTTGATCAGATAAACTCATAACAATCTCTTAGTAAAAAATCTTAGAAAATCAACCGCTTGTACTATCGCATATATTGAACCCACGGCAGCCAACGGCGTAGTAGCCTGTCGGTAATAAAGTACAAACAAAGCGTCATTAGTAATAACACGGTTAAAGCGGCAAATAACAAATCGGTTTGCATTCGAGCATTGGCGTGTAACATCAAATAGCCTAGCCCTTGTGAAGACCCGACCCACTCCCCGACAACCGCCCCGATAGGTGCAACCGAAACTGCAATACGTAACCCAGATGCTAATGCAGGTAACGCCGCCGGCAGACGAACCCGAAGCAATATGGCAAGCGGTTTGATTTCTAAGGTTTTTGCCAATTCCAAATAGGCTTTGGGCGTATTACGCAGTCCGTCATAACAAGCAGCCGTCACCGGAAAATAAATGATCAATACGGTCATCGCAATTTTGGAAGCCATACCGTATCCGAGCCAAAGCACTAATAAAGGGGCGATAGCAAAAACCGGAATAGCTTGAGAAATAACTAATAACGGTAATAAGAAACCGTTTAACCATTTGGAAAGTGAAAGTGCTAAGGCGGACATTACTCCAAGTAGGAAACCCAGACTTAGGCCGGTAATAATTTCAATAAAGGTAATTTGGCTATGCTGCCAAAGTAGCGGAAATTGGCTGACGATTTGTTCAAATACCGTAAGCGGAGCAGGTAACATATAATGCGGTAAAGCAAACCCGGTGACGACCGCCTGCCATAATAAAATCAGTAATAAGCTCAAACCGCCGATTTTGAATAGACGTTTAAACATGCTCGCCCTCCACACACTGATTAGAGAGCATATTCAATAGTTGCTGTTCTAATTGCCATTGTTCGGCATCTGAACCAAAACGAGGTGCGTTGTTTGACGGTTCAATCACATTCGATAATTGTGCAGGTTGATGTTTAAGAATATAGATTTGATCGGCAAGACGAATCGCTTCTTGCGGGTCGTGAGTGATTAACAGCACGGTTTTATCGGCTAAAAGCTGTGCCGCCAGTTGTTGTAACTGCAAACGTGTAACCGTATCCAAGGCGGAAAACGGCTCGTCCATCAGAATAAGATCCGCATCTTGCATCAAGGTACGAGCTAAAGCCACTCGTTGACGTTGTCCGCCGGAAAGTTGGTAACAGGGCTTATTTTTATGCTCCGACATTTTTACCGCCGCTAACAATTGCTCTGCCTTAGCTAAGGTTTCCGCATTTTTCTTACCTTGCAAATGAGCGGCTAATTGCACGCTATCCAATACCGATAGCCAAGGAAATAAGGAATCTTGCTGAGCCAGCCACGCAATTTTCGTATCAGAGGCAAGTTTGATTGAACCGATTGACGTTGTTTCCAATCCGGCAATTAAACGCAATAAGGTTGATTTACCGATCCCAGATGCACCGAGTAAAGCGCACCATTTGCCTTTCGGCAATACGAAGTCGAAGTTATTAAAAATAACCTGCTGTTTGAATGCAAAATGCAACTGATGAATTTCGATACAATTCATTGAATACCTCGAAAAATAGGTATGAAAAACGACCGCTAATTAACGGCTAAAATGAATTGAACGAGGTGAATTTAATGAAAAAAAGATTGGAATAATTGAAATGAAAATAAGCATATTAGTTTCCTACGTCAGTACTAACTGTATCAGGTTCACGGGTTTAATCTCAGCTTCTTAAGAAGCACCCCGACTAAAAATTAGTACCAGTTTAAAGAAATTATCGAGAAAAGCCAACCGTTTGCTTAAAAAAATGAGAGAAATCTCACAGATTTAATTAGCAAGCGGTCTAATTTTATTCAAAATTAACAAAATCCGTACTTATCGCCGGATATAAAAAAGCGATAACACCATAAGATATTATCGCTTCTTTAGCTAATGCCAATAGGTTATTTATTAATCTTCTTTAGACTTCCAAATTAACGGATCCACACCGCGATGAATTAAATCTTGATGTTCTTCAATCTTAAAGACCGGCTCTTGTCCTGCTTTGACTTGGCGAACATAATCTTTTAATAAACGCCATACGATTGGCGCAAGAATCAAGATTGCAATTAAGTTAATCACCGCCATAGAAGCCATTACCGTATCGGCAAACGCCCAAACGATACCGCCGTCACGCACCGCACCGAAGTACACGAAGAACAACACAACCGCACGGAAAGCCCACACAAACCAAGGTTTGTTTTTGATATAACGAATATTAGTTTCCGCATAAGCATAGTTACCGATAATTGAGGTATAGCAGAATAATAACAAAATAAACGCTAAAAAATGTACGCCGAACTCGCCTAAATGGTATTGTAATGCGGTTTGAGTAAGTTCAACGCCTTTTAAGGTATCGCTACCGTAATTATCCGACATCAAAATAATAACTGCCGTACAGGTACAAACCACCATGGTATCGACAAATACGCCTAACATTTGGATTAAACCTTGGCTTGCCGGATGTTTCGCATCGGACGTCGCCGCTGAATTCGGTGCGGAACCCATACCGGCTTCATTTGAGAATAAACCGCGTTTAATCCCCATCAACATCGTTTTTGAAACTAAAGCACCGAACATACCGCCTGCAGCCGCTGAAAAATCGAACGCACTGTCAATAATTAATCCGAATACCGCCGGAACACGTTCGATATTCATACCTAAAATAATGACCGCAATGATCAGATAAAATAATGCCATCATCGGCACGATTTTAGCGGAAACTTGCCCGATAAGTTTTACCCCGCCGGAAATAATAATACCGGTTACAATTACCAATATTAAACCGATATATTGTCCGTCCCATTCCCATGCTTTACTGGTCGCCGCCACAATCGAGTTGGATTGCACCGCATTAAAAGCAAAACCGAAGGTAAAAATTAATGTAATCGCAAATGCAATCGCCATCGGTTTAAATTTCAAACCGCGCGTAATATAGTATGCGGGGCCGCCGCGGAACATACCGTTCGGATCACGCGTTTTATATAGTTGGGCAAGCGAAGATTCCGCAAATGCCGAACTCATTCCCATTAAAGCGGTAACCCACATCCAGAATACCGCACCCGGACCGCCTAAAGCGATAGCGGTTGCCACCCCACCGATATTACCGACACCGACACGGCTGGCTAAACCGGTTGTAAACGCTTGGAAAGGCGTTAAAGATTTCCCTTCCGCTGAACGTCCGCCCCACATTTCACGTAAACTACGAGGTAATAAACGCAGTTGAACAAAGCCGGTGGTAATCGTAAAAAACAGCCCCGTTCCTAAAAGGATTAAAATAGTGATGTCCCAAAGCGGACCGTCAATCGTATTCACAATCCATGTCAGGACATTTTCAAAACCCGAAACAATAAAATCCATCAAAGACCTCTTATAGTATGAAAAATAAAAACGAAAACGTTTGCATTTTAATGATTTTTTAACTTTTGAAAAGATCTTTAATCTTTCCATTAGTAAAATCTATCGTTTGAATAAACCCGCTCCGCCGGATGTTTCGATAAAACTACTATGGAACAAGGTAACACCAAAGATAACCAATATCATACCAACGAGAATTTTTAAAATTAGCATCGCTTGCCGACTGGTCTGTTCTGATATATACCACGTACTTAAACGTATCGCCCTGTTACGTGCGATAATCACTAACCATGCAAAGAGCGTTAGTGTCATACCGGTACCTATTGCCATCGCTAATGCGGATAGCATTCCCCAAGCATAAATATCTAAGGTATAGGCGAGAAATAACACCAAGATCGCACCGGAACACGGTCTGGCACCGATACTTAAGATTACCATCGCTTGAGCTTTCCAATCTTTTGCTTGGTGTATTTGGGTTGAAGACGGCAAGTGCTGATGTCCGCAACCGCAATTCTCGGTATGTAAATGTTTTTGAGGTCTGATAAGCGGTGTGATTTTGCTATTTTTTTGCAAGTTTATTGCGGAAATTCGCTGAATTTTAGGAATGGTATCGGATTTGCGCTTAAACGCTTTTAAGGCTTGGTAGCACCAATAGATGCCAAATAAGATCATCAAAACAAAGCTGCCTCGTTCCACCCATTTTAAGGTGAGATTAAAGTAGCTGCGTGAAAGGGTAAAAGCGACGACGATAATCGAAACCAGCGTAATTGCCGCAAAACCTTGCGCCAATGCGGACAGAAAGCTGATTTTCATCGCCTGATTCAGTTTCGTTTTTTCGAACGATAAGTAACCGGTTAAAATAAACTTACCATGTCCCGGGCCGACCGCATGAAATACACCGTATAAAAAGCTGATAATCAGCAAGGTAATACCGGCTTGCTGACGATTCTCACTCAGACTGGTCATCGCCGCGGAAATCTGCTGATTGAAACTTTTCTGCCACTCCAATACTTTGAAAAGAAATAGGGAATAATTGTTATAAACGGTAAAAAATAATAAAAAACAGACCGCTATCCATACAATGTGCTTTACTCGCATACCGCTACCACCTTTTGAGCAAATTGCGCCCCCAGTGTATTATCTTCGCCTTCAGGCATATCAGGTGTTTGCGTTTTATCCAAACTTGAAGCGTATAAACGTAACTCGCTATTCACTTTAGGTTGTTCAAGCGTTGCTTTACATGCCGAATTACTGATAGTCAAATCCGCTTTGTTATTATATTCCATTGCCATATAGTAACTCGGTTCATAGGTATAAAGGCGAATCGGATTGTTTTTTAGATCATAAGGTCGGCTTAAATAAAAGGTAACATAAAAGATAACTTTATTTCCGGCAATCCTAAAAGTCGTATTTGACGGTTTTGTCGTAAATTTTAACGGTTCGTCTTTGGCATTATACAAATAACTGAAATAGTGGTTTTCAATCGCCGTTTGTACCATTTCCGCCGTAATGGATTTCTTTGTCGCTTCTCTATCCGAACTGCTTTTCACCTCATAAATCAGTTCGGCCGAAGCAATTTCATCCATCGTCCATTCCATTTGAAAACCTTTCAGGGATGTTCCCTCTACTAGAATTTTATTTTTAAGGTCAAGAAAGGAATGGGGATGTGCCGCTACTTGTGTAGAAACAAATGAAATGAAACAAAAAAACGCAAATTTAATTAATTTCATTAATTCTCCTTATAAAAGCAAAAAGCGAACAAGTCACCCTGTTCGCTTTCCTAAAAAATAAAATGAGTCGGTCGATAAGCCGAGTTCTGTCGCGGACAATCATTCCTCTAGGCTTGCATTCGCATACAAGCTCAAGCAACCTACCCGAACTCTGGACGGGCCATCCATTGAGTTCCTATTTGGTCTTGCTACGAGTGGAGTTTACCGTGCCGTGGAATGTTGCCACCCACGCGGTGCGCTCTTACCGCACCCTTTCACCCTTACCTGCGCTAATGCACATCGGCGGTTTGCTCTCTGTTGCACTGGTCGTCGGTTCACACCGCCCAGACGTTATCTGGCACTCTGCCCTGTGTAGCTCGGACTTTCCTCTCGTTTACTTGTCCCGCTAGGTCGTTCTTGCGAACAATTAAGGGCTTCAATAAACCAGCGATTGTCTAACCAACTCAGAATAGCGAGTATAGCGGATTTGCAAAGTTTTGCCAATATTTAACCGCTTGTTCGACTAATTATTGGCAAATAAAAAAGGATTAAGTTCCGAAAAACTTAATCCTCTTGCTAATTCACATTACGAGCTAAATTAAGCGCGTTTGAAGTCTAAGTGAACTAATTTTGGTTTGGTCGGGTGACGTTGAATCGCTTGTACTTTAACTTGCTCTTCTTTACCCGCTACAACGATAGTTAATACTTCGTTATAGAACGCATCGTGTGCTTGTGCGTTGTTCACTTTATCGTGATCTAAGATGATTGATACAGGCTCTGCGTTACCACCGTAGATAATCGCAGGAACTTGACCATTGTGACGCAGGCGGCGGCTCGCACCCTTACCTTGCGCAGAACGAACTTCAGCTTCAAATTTGAATGACATTGTTTGATTCTCTTAAAGTAAAAAGGAACATAACGTTCCGTGAATATAAAAAATAGCAGGCGACCCAGCTATTTCACAAAATAATTTCGGCTAAAAAAGCCGAGTGCGTATTCTACGCACTTTTTTACCAAAATGCAAAACAAAAAGAGGCGAATAATCTCGCCTCTTTCAATTATTTTAAACCGTTAAGCGATAAGCGCTTTCACTTGTTTTGCATACGCATCCCAATCGGTAATCGGGCGAGTCGCAACGCCTGAATCCATCGCAGCTTTAGCAACCTCTGATGAAACCGCCACGATTAAACGTGGATCAAATGGTGTCGGGATGACATAATCCGGACCGAATGATAATTCACCGTAGGTTGATAACACTTCAAACGGAACCGGCTCTTTCGCTAAGTTTGCGATTGCGTGTGCCGCCGCCATTTTCATTTCTTCATTAATCGTGGTTGCGCCTACGTCTAACGCACCGCGGAATAAATACGGGAAGCAAAGTACATTATTTACTTGGTTAGGATAATCCGAACGACCGGTACATACGATTGCATCCGCACGTGCCGCTTTCGCTTCGTGTGGTGTGGTTTCCGGCACAGGATTCGCTAACGCAAGAATTAACGGATCTTTCGCCATGGTTTTGATCATATCTTGAGTTAATGCGCCCGCTTTAGAACAACCTAAGAATACGTCCGCTCCCGCGACCGCATCCGCAAGGGTACGCCAACCGTTATCTTCAATCGCATAGAATTGTTTGGTTTCGTCCATATTATCGCCGCGACCTTGGTAAATTACCCCTTTAGAATCGCACATGGTAATATTTTCTTTTTTGAAACCTAAAGAACGTAATAAGTTGGTACAAGCAATCGCAGACGCACCCGCACCGTTTACCACTAAACGCACTTCGCCAATATCTTTACCTACGATTTGTAAACCGTTTACTGCCGCCGCACCTACGATAATTGCCGTGCCGTGTTGGTCGTCGCGGAATACAGGAATACCCATACGCTCACGTAATTTTTTCTCGATATAGAAACATTCCGGTGCTTTGATATCTTCTAAGTTGATCCCGCCGAAAGTCGGTTCTAACGATGCGATAATATCGACTAATTTATCCGGATCGTGTTCGTTAATTTCGATATCAAAAACATCAACGCCGGCAAATTTTTTGAATAATACGCCTTTACCTTCCATTACCGGTTTGGACGCCAATGCACCGATATTACCTAAACCGAGTACCGCAGTGCCGTTTGAAATAACCGCTACTAAGTTACCACGAGCGGTATAACGACGAGCAGCAGCGGGATCCTTCTCGATTGCCAAGCAAGGTTCGGCAACGCCCGGAGAATACGCTAAGGCTAAATCATGTTGCGTTGCAAGTGATTTAGTCGGCGTAACCGAAATTTTGCCCGGTACCGGAAATTCGTGGAAGTCTAATGCTTGTTGTTTTAAATCGCTCATGGATACATCCTTAACATAAATAAGATTTTTGATGATGTGTATTTTCTTTATCTTTATCCATAGCACATTATTTCATACGCTTCTTATGCTACAAATAAAACGGTCGAATTGTACTGTAAAAGTTATTGTTTTTGTGTGATTTAGATCTAATTTTTAACATTTTCTTAAAGATAACAAAAAACGATAAGACTTGGCAAAGTTTATACTCGACCTTACTCAAAAAATTACTCTAATTAGGTAGAAATTATCGGTAAGTTGTTTTTCGGCTTGATTCTTTGGCTTTACTCATTCAAGATGATAAAACAAATACGTATTTATGTTCAAAATTATGCTATTACTGACCAAACTCATTACCGCTATTATTCTGCCGCCATTTAATGCTCTGATTTTATGGATTTTTTCTTTATTTCTCCATAAATTACAATTCAAAAAGCTGAGCTATTTTTGCACCACATTAGGTATGGCGATTCTCTATATTTGTAGTACGCCGTATTTCTCTCATCAATTGATTCAAGCGGTCACTTTTAGTGAAAAACTTACCATTGAGGATTATAAAAAGGCGCAAGCGATTGTAGTGTTGGGGGGAGGGGTACGTAACAGTCACGAATTATTCGGTCGTTATGCGATTGCCGCCGCACCGTTAGAACGTATGCGTTATGCGGCTTATTTACATAAACAGACCGGTTTACCGATTTTAGTGACCGGCGGAAGCCCTGAAGGCAGAGAACCGGAAGCGAAAATTATGGCGCAAGAATTACACGATTTCTTTAATGTTTCGGTAAAATGGGTCGAATCAGCATCCAATACGACTGAAGAAAATGCCATATTAAGTAAAGCGATGCTTAAACAGGAAGGTATCGATCGCATTATCTTAGTTACGAATCAGTGGCATATGAAAAGAGCGAAAATGTTATTTGAACGTGAGGGATTTAACGTACTTGCCGCCGGCACCACCGCTCATCAAGCGCTTGATATCGGTATTTTACCCTTTATTCCGCAAGCGCAAGCCTTACAGAACAGTAGCATTGCACTTAAAGAGTGGATTGGTTATTGGAAAGAAAAACTGATCGGATAATTAGCATAATAAAGCCCCGTTTGAGGGCTTTGTACTAAAGTGAATGAATCAGATGTTCGATCATCAAACCGGCAATATCAATACCGCTTGCCTGTTCAATCCCTTCCAGCCCCGGGCTGGCATTTACTTCCAATACCAACAATCCGCTATCGGAACGAATCAGATCAACACCCGCCACGCTAAGCCCGATGGCGTTTGCCGCTTTTACCGCAAGCTGCTGTTCCGCTTCAGTTAATGCTATCAGTTGTGCTTTACCGCCTAAATGGATATTTGCACGAAATTCGCCCTCATTACTTGAACGTTGCATCGCCGCCACGACACGATCTCCGATGACAAACGCTCGAATATCCTGCCCTTTTGACTCCGCTACGAAATCTTGCAGCAAATAAGTTAATTTCGCTTGCTGTAAAACCCCTAAGACACTTTGGGCGGTTTGTTTGCTCTCGGCTAACATAACCCCTACACCTTGCGAACCGGATAAGGTTTTCGTTATCAACGGGAACTGATGTTGGGCTAAATGTCCGTCCATCGAACACAGTTCTCCGGCTAACGAACTTGCCGGCACTGCAATTTGTGCGGCAACTAAAACTTGTAAACTTAGCCATTTATCTCGTGCCAAAGCGAAAGCGGTCGAATTATTTAATACTTTTACCCGTTTCGCTTCAAAATAACGCAAAACTCGACATCCCATTTCCGTACTGGTTGTGCCGAAACGAGGCAACACCGCATCATAATCGGGTAATAATTGCGGAAGCGGTCGATTTTTATCGTAAATTTCCCCTGTTTGGTAATAGAGCCGCAATACGGATTGACCTTGCTCCACCGCTAATTTTATTAACATTCGATTCGGGTCGAGAATATCTAAGCTAATTCCCCGTTGCTCACAAGCCTGTTGTAAACGTTGGCAACTGTATAAACGAGGCTCACGACACAACATTAAAAATTTCATCGTTTCAACAATCCTTGTTGTTGGAAAAACGGTAACATATGCGGACGCACCGCTTTATTTAAGGTTTTGTCAATCGCCGCTTGCCACTGCTGTCCTTCACCGGTTCTCGCCTGATAATAAGCGGTCAAAATTTCGTTATATTTTGCAAGTTCCGTTTGATCCAACGGCTGATATTGATCTTCGTAACAGACCAAACTTATAGGCAAACGCGGTTTTAGTGCGGGATCCTGTGCTGGATAACCCAAACACATTCCTACTAACGGCACACAATATTGCGGTAGCCCTAATACCTCCGCCACTTTCGCCACATCATTACGTAATGCCCCGATATATACACCGCCTAAGCCGACCGATTCCGCAGCCAGCAAAACATTCTGTGCAAAAATGCCCGTATCGACCGCACCGATTACGCTGACTTCCGCCCAATCCAATTGAGAATCCGGCACTAATTGCTTATGTTTGTTAAAATCGATACAAAAAACCAAAAACTCGGCACATTCGGTCACATACGCCATACCCGATACCTCACGCAATGCTTGGCGTATGGTTTGATCTTTGACACGAATCACGCTTACGCATTGCAAATGATTGGATGTTGAGGCTTGTTGCCCGGCTTGGATTAAGGTTTGGAATAGATCTTCCGAGATAGGTTGTTCGGTAAATTTACGAATAGAACGATGCGAAAGTATCGTTTCTAAGGTTGGTTTGCTCATCATATTGCCTCCGATAAAATAAACGTCCGACATTACACGTTTTTTCAATCTTATGTGGCAGTGACGTAAAAATCAAACTATTCGCAATAAAATTGGTGTAAAACGGCTAAAATCGCTCTCACTTTTTCATCTTCCACTCGATAAACGCGTTCCCGATGTTTCACTTCGGCAACAATCACACCTGCCGCTCTTAAAATTGCCAATTGATTGGAGGTTGCCGCTTGCGGCATACCGATAGCTTGGCATAGTTCGCTTACATTGCAATCCTTTTCCAATAAGCAACATAAAATCGCCAATCTATTCGGGTTTGCCAATAATTTTAGAAAATTGCTCGCTTCACCCGCCTTTTCAAATATCTCACTCATTTTACTTCCTGTTTTATGCTCAATAAGGGTTAAAAAAATCTATCGTTAATTTTAAAAAATTTATTGACAGAATTCAATCACAAAAATATTATATAAAAAAATCATTATATAAATAAATAATTATATCAACTAATGTATATATAAGGAGTATCCTATGAAAGCGAATGTCGGTGGAATTGATAAAGTCTTACGTATTGTGATCGGCGCATTACTGACCGTACTCGCCGCAACAGGCACAATCGGGATTTGGGGTTATTTAGGCGTAATCATACTATTAACCGGTCTTTTTTCCCGTTGCGGCTTGTATTCACTACTGGGTATTAATACCGCCCAAAACTGCCCTGTTTGTCCGTTCAAAAAGAAATAACTAAAAAGCTTGAAGCTGTATAAGCTCAATAATAAGGAGCAGATATGTCTGATAACATCCAAAATTTTGATCTTACCCGTCGTTTATTCTTACAAAGTAGCGCATTAGGCCTAACTGCGACAGCAAGCGGTCTATTATTACCGAAATCTGCTCTAGCCGAACCTAAAGTATCAGCAGCGATAAAAATTGTTATTGCCGGCGGCGGTGCAGCCGGACTTGCCACCGCCTCTCGTTTAGCCGAACGATTGGATGAAAAAGCCGAAATCATCGTAATCGAGCCGAACAAACAGCATATCTATCAACCGGGCTTTACCCTAATTGCTGCGGGATTAAAACCTGCCGATTATTCGGTATCCGATACCGGTGACTATCTTCCGCCTCAAGTGAAATGGATTGAAGCTAAAGTGGAAGAATTTAACCCTGATGCGAACAAAGTGCGTTTATCTAACGGTGAAAATTTAAACTACGACTATCTGTTCGTAACCACCGGTCTAAAACTGGATTATGACGCCATCGAAGGAATGGATACCAAATTAATCGGTACTAACGGTTTAGGCAGTATCTATCATAGTGCCGTCGGTGCGGAAAAAACTTGGAAATTGCTCGATGAGTTTAGCCGTAAAGGCGGAAATGCCGTATTGCTCCGTCCGAATACCGAAATGAAATGTTCCGGTGCGCCGCTAAAATATACTTTTATTGTGCGTGATTATCTCCACCGTCGCGGTACATTGGCTAAATCGCATATCAGCTACAACAGTAATAACGGCTCGTTCTTCAGTGTGCCGATTGTTTCTGAAAAAGTACGTATGATGTTCGAAGCGCGCGATATTCACTACCACTATCATCGTATTTTAAAAGCGATTGATCCTGCCAAACGTATTGCTACCTTTGAAAGTAAAGACGAAGGTAAAGTAGAACTGCCGTACGATTTTATCAATGTTATTCCGCCGCAAGTCGCACCTGATGCCGTTCGAAATTCACCGTTGGCATGGCAAACCGGTCCATGGAAAAACGAAGGTTGGATGGAAGTATCGAAAAGTACGCTACGCCATGTCCGTTATCCGAATGTATTCGGGGTAGGCGATATTGCCGGCGTACCGAAAGGCAAAACCGCCGCCAGTGTAAAATGGCAAGTGCCGGTTGCGGTCGATCACTTAATCTGTGAGTTACAAGGCAAAGAAAGCCAATTGATTTACAACGGTTACACCTCTTGTCCATTGATCACCGAAGTCGGACGAGCGATGTTAGTCGAATTTGATTATAACAACAATTTGCAACCGTCTTTCCCGGGAATTATCCATCCGTTAGAAGATTCGTGGACAAGCTGGTTGCTCGAAACTATCGGTTTAAAACCGACTTATCTCAGTATGTTACGCGGTAAAGCCTAAGGAGCGGAAGATGAACAGTTTAGAATTAACGATGGTAATTGCCGTCGTACAAGAAATGTTAGCGTGGGCATTTTACCCGTTATTAATTTTAGCCGTAATATTAACCGTGGCTTTAGTCATTTTGCTTATCAAAGAAAAAGGCTTTCATCTCAAACGCTTAGTACAAGCGGAGGTCGTCGGTTTAGTCGGCGGCTTTATCGGCGTTCTCGTGCTGTTTTGGCTGACTCAATCCGGCTTATCCGATATCGGCGCGCCTATCGATGCTTTCGCATTGCTCGTTACCTATGCGGTGAATTTCTTCGGTTTTGCCGTACTGTATTACACCGTTAAAGGTTGGTTATTTAAAAACTAAACAAAGAAGGAACTATGTTAAACGAAGTAAATCCGGCACCATCGGCGGAAAATCCGACAAGCGGTAAAAAATTGGCGAATTTCCCCGTACCTTTATTTGCCAGTGTGATGGGACTCAGCGGACTGACGATTGCTTGGTATAAAGGGCATGAAGTCCTAAATTTACCTAGTGAGATCAGTGACGGTTTGCGTTATCTCACCACGTTGATTTGGCTGCTACTGTTCGTTATCTATCTGTTTAAAGGCATTCGCTTTCCGCAACAAGTTAAAGCGGACAGTATGCATCCGGTCAAAATGAACTTTTTAACCGCCATTTCCATCGGCTTACTATTATTGTCGGTGGCATGGAAGCCGGCTTCAATAGCGGTTTCGCAAAGTTTATGGATGGTCGGAGCTATCTTACATTTAGGTTTTACTTTCTTTGTAGTGGATCGCTGGATTTTCAAAAGCCAATTTAAATTGGCGCAAATAACACCGGCGTGGTTTATTCCGGTCGTCGGTAATATTATCGTGCCGGTAGTGGGGGTTAATTACGCACCTAGCGATGTAAACTGGTTCTTTTTCAGTATCGGTTTTCTGTTCTAGATTGTATTGCTGACTCTCGTATTACATCGAATGTTCTTCGCTGATCCGCTACCGACTAAACTGAATCCGACCTTGTTCGTTTTAATCGCACCGCCCGCGGTCGGTTTTATCAGCTATACCAAATTGGTGGGTGAACTCGTGCCGTTCGGTCAAATACTGTACTTCTTTGCGATGTTTTGGACGCTATTTTTAGCTCTGAAAGTACGTGTGTTTTTAAATACGCCGTTCTTCCTCTCGGCATGGGGCTACTCTTTCCCGCTGGCGGCATTCAGTATCGCCAGCCTTGAGATGAGCGGTTTAGCGAATATAGAAACGGCACTTTATTACCGTATTATCGGTTCGGTTATGCTGATTATCAGCACACTTATTATCACTTATTTAACTGTGAGAACGTTGCGGGAAATAATTAACGGTAGCGTTTTCCAACCCGATTAATTCATGCAAATACAAGGAGCAAATTATGTTTACTAACTGGAAAGAACAAACACAAATCACTAAACAAGCATTCGGTAAAATGGCGCAAGCCCATCCGAAAATGTTACAAGCAATGGGTGCTTTAAATGCGGCATCGGCAGAAGAAGGGCTAGATGCGAAAACTCGTGAACTAATTGCGCTTGCTGTTGCTATTACTACACGCTGTGAAAGCTGTATTAGCGTTCATGCAGAAGCGGCAATTAAAGCAGGCGCAACCGACAAGGAAATTGCTGGTGCGTTAGCGACTGCTATCGAAACTAATGCAGGCGCGGCTTACGCTTATGCGTTAAGAGCTTTTGAAGCGGTAGAAACCCAACGTTAATTTAATATTGAATCCCCCAAATAAAAGCGGTGAAGTTTACAAATTCTTTTGCAAATTCCACCGCTTTTTCTATAGTTTTTCTAAATAGCTACGCCCGCCTAATGCACTAACTTGACGCATAATCCACGCTTGACGTTTACGCATGGTCGGCCCCGGTTTATTCACCCGAAACACTAACGGATTCGGTAATGAGGCGGCTAATAATGCCGATTCTTGTAAGGTCAGATCTTTCGCTCGTTTTTTAAAGAAGTGCTTCGCTGCCGCTTCTACGCCAAAGACACCCTCGCCGAATTCAGCGATATTTAAGTACACTTCCAAAATACGGCGTTTGCCCCAAGTATTTTCCATCACGAAAGTGAGCGGTAATTCAATACCTTTTCGCAACCAACTTTGTCCGTGCCATAAAAACATATTTTTGACGGTTTGCTGAGAAATGGTGGAGGCTCCCCGCACTTTTTTCGACTTAGCATTACGCTGCAATGCGATTTCAATCGCTTGTAAATCGATGCCGAAATGGCTTTCGAATTTTTGATCTTCCGAAGCGATTACCGCCATCTGCATTTGCCAAGCGATTTTATCTAAGCTGACCCAATCATATTGGATTTTATAATTATCGCCGGCGATCAAATGCTCGACTTTTTTCTGCGCCATATAAGCGGAGAACGGCACGGGCAATACCGAAAAGATCATCAAAAACGTAACGAAAACGCCGGCAACCCCCGCGCCTAAACGACTGGTTCCGAACCATAACCAACCGGATCGGGAACTTATCGCCTGCGGAATAAAAAACTTGATGATTCTACGGCATAGACGTTTAATCAAACTAAACATGGTAACTGACTTCTTTTTGCGCTTTCGTTTACGCCTTGCCATTCAGTTTCTCGTTTAACCATTCGATAAATTGCGGCTCCAATGTTTTCAGCATATTGGAAGCGCGCGTAATGGTTGCGGCACTGGTGTTTAAATTTTGTTGAATCTCTCGCTGCGGAACTTCGCCCTTTAACAAATTACCGACAATTTGGACCCGTAATCCTAAAGAGTTGCGCTCGTCCGCCGTTAAAAACGAGGAAAAAAATTGCTCTAATTTATCTTCCGCAACCGCCTGTTGTATTAAAACCATAAACTGTTGCCACTCTTGCGGATCACGTTGACTATAAAGAATTTTCATTGAACCTCCAAAATAAGGAAAGCGGTCTGATTTTGGCAAAATTTTGCGAAAATAAAACCGCTAGTAAAATAAATTATTTCTTAGATTTTTTACCGCCACGTTGGTCGTCTAACTCAGCGTCTTTCGGTATGCTAAATTTGAACAAATCAGACGATACGCCGCCACCGGTAATATTGCGTAATACGTATAAATTACTCTGCCCGTCTCGTTCAATGGTACTAAAACCTTTTAACATACCGCTTTGATCGATACGCACATCAAACTGTTTTAAATTACTTTTTTTCGATTTCGGTTTTAATACGAACGTATCCGCGTTTTGCGTCACATCATATTGATCCCAATGGCTTTTATCGCTGCTGGTTAATAACACGAACGGCGTATTATTAACCGCATCTTGCACCGTATTCACCGTCACTTGTGAAACAAACGGGTCGTAAAACCATAAATTCGCACCGTCCGAAACAATTAAATTTTCCTGTGGCGATTTAGTATCCATACGGAACAAATTCGGGCGTTTTACTTGGAATTTACCTTTACCCGATTGAATTTGTTTACCTTTGCTCGAACGTACCGTTTGATCAAAATCCGCACTATATTGGCTGACTTGCTCTAAACGGCGTTGTAATTCGGCAACAGACTGCGCATCGGCAAACGCTGCGCCGGTCATAGAAACTAAGGCAAAACCTAATAATGATTGCTTAATTAATTTTTTCATTTTTTGTTCCTTCTATCAAAGAGAATCAAGTGCCTCTTTGACAACCTATTCTGTAAAAGTTTCACAAAGCTCGTACTAGCATAACGATACAATAAAATAAGCCAAACACCAAGAAGCATTTGGCTTTTATTTTATTGATTAATTATTTTTCACAAAATTAATGCGATTCGTCCCAGTTATCGCCCACGCCGACTTCGGCAATTAACGGTACTTTAAGCTGAATCGCTTTTTCCATTTCCGCTTTGATTAATTGGCTGTAATGCTCGATCAATTCTTCTTTTACTTCAAACACCAATTCATCGTGTACTTGCATAATCATTTTGATGTTGTCATCGTTTCGAATCGCTTTATCAATACCAATCATTGCCACTTTGATAATATCCGCCGCCGTACCTTGCATTGGTGCGTTGATTGCTACACGCTCCGCCGCCTTACGACGCATTGCGTTACTAGATTTAATTTCCGGCAAATATAAACGTCTGCCGAATAGCGTTTCTACATAACCTTTTTCACTCGCACTTTCACGAATATCGGTCATAAATTGTTGCACCGCCGGATAGCGTTGGAAATAGCATTCCATATATTTTTTCGCATCGGCACGTGAAATACCTAATTGGTTTGATAAACCGAACTCTGACATACCATAAATTAGACCGAAGTTAATCGCTTTAGCACTACGGCGTTGTTCACTTGTTACTTGATCCAACGCTAAACCGAAAATTTCCGCTGCCGTTGCACGGTGAATATCTTTACCTTCAGCGAAGGCGGTAATCATCCCTTCATCATTTGCTAAATGTGCCATAATACGCAATTCGATTTGCGAATAGTCGGCTGCGACAATTTTATAGCCATCACGAGCAATAAACGCCTGACGAATACGTCTGCCTTCCTCATTACGGATCGGAATATTTTGTAAATTCGGATCGCTCGATGAAAGACGACCGGTCGCCGTTACCGCTTGGTGATAAGAGGTATGAACTCTACCTGTTTTGAGGTTAATCATTGATGGTAATTTATCGGTATAAGTCGATTTCAACTTACTTAAACCACGATGTTCCATTAATAATCTCGGCACTAAATGCCCTTGTCCCGCTAATTCATCCAACACTTCTTCATTGGTAGAAGGTGCACCTTTCGGTGTTTTTTTCAAGACAGGCAAACCAAGTTTAGTAAATAAAATTTCTTGTAATTGCTTAGTAGAAGCAAGATTAAAGATTTCGCCCGCTTCACTATGCACTAACTGTTCCAACTCAGCTAAACGCTGTTCAATTTCTGCCGATTGTGCGAGTAATTTTTCAGGATCAATCAATACACCGTTACGCTCAATACGAGAAAGCACTTCAACCAACGGCATTTCAATTTCATGAAACAACTTAACCAGTGTCGGCTCTTTTTCTAATTCCGGCGTAAGCACTTGATGTAATTTCATTGTCACATCCGCATCTTCCGCCGCATATTTAGATGCGACATCAATCGCAATTTTATCGAATGTCAGCTGGTTTTTACCCTTACCGGCAATTTCTTCAAACTCAATCGTTTTATGTCCTAAATAGCGATCCGCCAATTCGTCCATATTATGGCGACCGGTGCTATTTAGCGTATAAGATTCCAGCATCGTATCAAATGCCACGCCTGCCACCTGCACACCGTGATTGGCGAAAATGGTTAGATCATATTTAATGTTTTGCCCGATCTTTTTCACGTCCGCACTTTCTAATAACGGCTTAAGTTCGGTTAAACAAGCGGTCAAATTTAACTGATTTTTTGCAAGTTCGAAGCTTGTGGTCGTTTCTGCTTCTGCCGGCTCGGCGAACAGATCGCTTTGCTGAGGCTCAAGCGTTACCTGTTCTTTGTGCGTTAGCGGAATATAGCACGCTTCGCCGTTAGACAAACCGAATGAAATCCCGACTAAATTTGCCGACATAGAATCTAAATTATCGGTTTCGGTATCCACCGCCACTAATTTTGCTTGGTTGATCTTTTCAATCCAACTCTGCAATTGTTCTATTGTGGTTACCGTTTCATATCGGCTACGATCAATCTCCACTTTTGCAAAAGTTTGTTCGGTTTCAACCGCTTGTGGTACTGAAGCAGTCGCTTGATAATTGTTAGGGATTTTTTCCGCTGAATTTTGCGTGACGGGGTTAGCATCATTCATGACTTCATTCAGCCAACGCTTAAATTCATAACGCCCAAACAACTCAACTAATTCGTCACGTTTTTGCGGTTGTACTATTAATTGTTCATGGGTGACTTCCAGTTCAACATCGGTCTTAATCGTGGCAAGCAAATAAGATAAATCCGCGGCTTCTTTCTCCGCTTCTAATTTCGGTGCAAGTGTTTTAGCACCACGGAATGAAAGCGTAGCTACTTGATCCAAGTTCGTATAAATATCTTTCAGCGAACCGATTCCTTGCAGCAAGCCTAATGCGGTTTTCTCACCCACGCCTTTCACACCGGGAATATTATCCGAAGCGTCGCCTTGCAAAGCCAAGTAATCAATAATTAGCTCCGGCGGAATCCCGTATTTCTCAATCACGCCTTCACGATCAAGCAAGGTATTGTTCATCGTGTTAATCAGCATAATATGATCGTTCACCAGTTGTGCCATATCTTTATCGCCGGTACTGATTAACACATTTTTGCCATCATTCGCCGCATGCACCGCAAGCGTACCGATCACGTCATCCGCTTCCACACCTTCAATTGAAATCAACGGGATGCCTAACGCTTTAATAATCGTATGTAACGGCTGCACTTGCGCACGCAAATCATCCGGCATCGGCGGACGATGCGATTTATATTGTTCGAACAACTCGTCACGAAAAGTCTTACCCTTCGCATCAAAAACCACCGCAATATGGCTCGGCTCAACCTGAGCTATCAAACTTTTCAGCATATTTAACACGCCATACATCGCCCCCGTCGGCTCACCATTTTTATTAGTCAGCGGCGGAAACGCATGAAACGCACGATAAAGATAAGAAGAACCGTCCACAAGAACGAGCGGATTTTGAGCAATTGTAGCCATTAAATAAAATCTCTTTTGTTAAAAATTTGTAGTCTATTATAACGAAAACAAGCGGTTAAATCCCCTTTAAATTTTGAAAAGTTTTGGGAGAATTTAACCGCTTGTAAGTTAAATATTAGCCTTAATACCTAGTTGCCGCTTTCATCACTTTCACAAATTCCGCTAATTCGCTAAGTAATTGCGTTTGGCTATCTAAATTCTGTTCGATAATTTTCACAATCGCCGATCCGGAAATCGCACCGTCACAACCGAGTGCTAACGCTTCTTTAACTTGTTCAGGTTTAGCAATTCCAAAGCCTTGCAAAATCGGGGCGGAATTTGACCGCTTGAGGCTTTTAATAAGGTTATCTAAATTTTTGGCGTGAGCTTGGTTCTCAGCACTGGTTACACCGGCACGAGAAACCAAATAGGTATAGCCCTCAGTTAAACGTGCAATACGTTCAATTGTTGCTTTATCCGCATTCGGCGGACAAATGAAGACTGATTGAATGCCGTGTTTTTTCGCTGCTTGAGTAAATTCTTCAGCGGCAAGTACCGGCACATCAGCAATTAATACCGCATCAACGCCGGCTTCGGCACAACGTTTGAAAAATACTTCTTGAGTTGGTACGAAAACTAAATTAGCACAAAGTAGCAAGCCAATTGGAATCTCAGGATATTTTGAGCGAATTTTGGCAATCATTTCAAAACACGCATCGGTGCTGTAACCACCATCTAATGCCCGTTTATTCGCAGCTTGAATCACCGGTCCATCTAACAGTGGATCAGAAAATGGGAAACCAAGTTCCAAAGCATCCGCTCCGTTAGCGATTAATGTTTCGATAATTTCAAACGAACGATCAAAATCCGGATCGCATAGGGTAACAAACGGCACAAAAGCTCCTTCGTTTTTCGCTTTTAAATTAGCAAACAAAGTATCAAAACGACTCATATTAGTTTCCCCCATTTAAAATTTTATCTACGGTAAAAATATCTTTATCGCCACGCCCGGAAAGATTGACCACCAAAAGTTGTTCTTTATCCGGATTTTGTGCAATCAGTTTTAGTGCGTAAGCCAATGCATGTGAACTTTCTAATGCCGGAATAATGCCTTCATTTTGTGCTAATGCTTGGAAAGCATCTAACGCTTCTTTATCAGTAATAGATACGTAATCTGCTCTGCCTGTGGCATTTAAATAGGCGTGTTGAGGCCCGACTGACGGGAAATCCAGCCCTGCCGAAATCGAATAAGATTCTTCGATTTGACCGTCTTTAGTTTGCATAATCGGCGATTTCATTCCGAAATAAATGCCGGTGGTACCATGTTTAAGCGGTGCGCCATGTTCGCCGGTTTCAATCCCTTTGCCAGCCGGTTCTACACCGATCAATTGCACGTCTTTTTCCTCAATAAAATCTGCAAACATACCGATGGCATTCGAGCCGCCGCCAACCGCAGCAATTACAGCATCCGGTAAGCGGTCTTCTTTTTCTAAAATTTGACGCTTTGTTTCTTCGCCAATCATTTTTTGAAATTCACGTACCATAGTCGGGAACGGGTGTGGACCTGCCGCCGTACCGATTAAGTAATGGGTCGTTTCGTAATTTGCCGCCCAGTCTCGCATCGCTTCACAGCAAGCATCTTTTAATGAGCAAGAGCCTTTTTGTACAGGAATCACTTCCGCGCCCATTAAACGCATACGAAAGACATTCGGCGACTGACGTTCCACATCTTTCGCCCCCATATAAATGACACAAGGTAAATCTAACATTGCACAAGCTAATGCGGTCGCAACCCCGTGTTGCCCAGCACCGGTTTCCGCAATAATACGAGTTTTGCCCATACGTTTTGCTAATAACGCTTGTCCTAATACTTGGTTGGTTTTATGTGCGCCACCATGTAACAGATCTTCACGTTTAAGATAAAGTTTAGTTTTGCTTCCTTTGGTGAGATTACGGCAAAGCGTTAATGCAGTCGGGCGACCGGCGTAGTTTTTCAGTAAGTCGGTAAATTCCGCTTGGAATAACGGATCATTTTGTGCTTCAACAAAAGCAGCTTCGAGTCGTTTTAAGACCGGTACGAGAATTTCCGGAACGTACATTCCGCCGAATTCGCCGAAATAAGGATTAAGAAGTGTGTCGGACATATCATGTTCTCTCTATAAATATTATGTACTATTAAAATAGTACATAACTTCACGATATGCAAGTAAAAATTTATGATGATGAATTAAAGAAGAGAAATATTGGTGTAAGAACGGTTTGAAACCTTATAACTCAATGAGTTATAAACTCCCCTCTTTAGCAAAGAGGGGTAACAAGTTAGAAATTAACCTCTTGCCACCGCAAGTGGTGAGAAAGTTTGTGCGGTCGGCATCACTTCAATACGGTTAATATTAACGTGTTCCGGTTGTTGGTTTAGCCATAACACAATGTTGGCAATATCTTCCGGTGCGACATAGTTCACGTTTTCATATACTTTTGCCGCTTTGTCGTCATCGCCTTTAAAGCGTACGTTCGAAAATTCCGTACCGCCGCATAAACCGGGTTCTACATTGGTTACACGTATTTTCGTACCGGCTAAATCCGCACGTAAATTGAGGCTAAATTGTTTCACGAAAGCTTTAGTACCGCCATAAACGTTACCGCCTGGATAAGGATAATTACCGGCGATTGAACCTAAATTGATAATATGTCCGCTATTACGTTCAACCATTTCCGGTAAAATCAAGCGAGTAACCGTCACAAGCCCTTTAATATTAGTGTCGATCATTTGATACCAATCTTTTAAATCGGTTTTATAAGCCGGTTCCAACCCTAATGCCAATCCGGCATTATTCACTAATAAATCGACCGCTTGCCAGCCTGCCGGACGGTTATTTAACGCCTGAGTGGTAGCATCTTCATCACTGACATCAAACGCAAACGGTAAAAAATTATTGCCAAATTGCGAATGTAATTCGTCAAGGCGTTCCTTACGTCTGCCGGTACCAATCACTTTATAACCTGATTGAATCAATAATTTACAAATTGCTAAACCGAATCCTGCCGTTGCACCGGTCACTAATGCTGTTTTCATTGTGTTTGCCCTCTTATCATTTTTAAATCATATAAATAACAAGCGGTCATATTTTGCAAATTTTTCACAAAATACAACCGCTTGTTAGCTTAAACCTCATCGATTATAAATTCAAACCAATCTATCACATCTTTTTCATGAATGCCGTTTGGAATAAGAATATCGGCATTTTTAACCGATTGCGGATCGTTAGAAATCAACGGATGCCAATCGAATAACGGCTTACCTTCATAAAGTAAACGGTAAGCACAGGTTTTCGGCAACCAGCCGAAATCTGGCAAATTTTTCTTGGTTAATTTGGTGCAATCCCGTTCAATTTTGAAACGATTCGGATAATTGCTACAACGTCCTGTATTCACGTCCAGTAAATTACAAGCAACCGAAGTGTAATATAAACGCTCTCGTTTACCTCTGCCTTGAATATATTTGCGGTAGCAACATTTTCCGCAACCGTCACACAATGCTTCCCATTCGGCATCATTCATTTCAAGTAGGCTTTTTGTTTGCCAAAAGTTTGGCGTTAATTGATTCGTCATCTTTTTTTGTTAAATAGCTGTTACAGTTCTTTATTTTAGATAGATTTTAGCATATTCTAGCGTAGTTTTAAAAAGCAAACGTTTGCCACACTGGAGGATGAATGAAAAGCGATGTAGAAATTGCTCAAGCTGCCATTATGCAGCCGATTAATAAAATTGCGGAAAAATTAGGTTTAAATGCCGATCAAATCGAACAATACGGCAAATATAAAGCGAAAATTAACCCTACAGATGCGTTTAAATTACCGGCTAAAAACGGTAAATTAATTTTAGTGACTGCGATTAATCCGACGCCGGCAGGAGAAGGCAAAACCACAGTAACCATCGGTTTAACCGATGCGTTAAATCAACTTGGTAAAAATGCTGTGGTTGCGGCACGTGAGCCGTCATTAGGCCCGGTATTCGGCGTGAAAGGCGGTGCGGCTGGCGGCGGTTATGCACAAGTATTGCCAATGGAAGATATTAACTTACACTTTACCGGCGATTTCCACGCAATTACCAGTGCTAATAACCTTTTAGCTGCGTTATTGGATAACCACATCTACCAAGGCAATACATTAAATATTGATACCAAACGTGTGTTATGGCGTCGTGTAATTGATATGAATGATCGTCAATTACGTAACGTATTAGGCGGTTTAGGCAATCCGACTGACGGTGTGATTCGTCCGGACGGTTTCGATATTACCGTGGCTTCAGAAGTGATGGCAATTTTCTGTTTAGCGAAAGATCTTGTCGATTTAAAAACGCGTTTAGGTAATATCTTAGTTGCTTACACTAAAGATAAACAGCCGGTTTATGCGAAAGATTTAAATGCGCACGGTGCAATGGCTGCCTTGTTGAAGGATGCGATTAAACCGAATTTAGTCCAAACGATTGAAGGCAGCCCTGCCTTTATTCACGGTGGTCCGTTTGCTAATATCGCTCACGGTTGTAACTCGGTGACTGCAACGCGTTTAGCATTACATTTAGGCAATTATGCGGTGACGGAAGCCGGCTTTGGCGCGGATTTAGGTGCAGAAAAATTCTGTGATATTAAATGCCGTTTAGCGGATCTTAAACCGGATGTGGCGGTAGTCGTTGCCACAGTAAAAGCGCTGAAATATAACGGCGGTGTTGAAAAAGCGAATTTAGCTGAAGAAAATTTAACCGCTTTACAACAGGGTTTACCGAATCTGCTTAAACATATCAGTAACCTCAAAAATGTATTTGGTTTACCGGTAGTGGTCGCATTAAACCGCTTTGTATCAGATACTGATGCAGAATTAGCCCTAATTCAGACCGCTTGTGCGGAACAAGGTGTGGAAGTATCACTTACCGAGGTTTGGGGTAAAGGCGGTGCCGGTGGTGTGGACTTGGCACAAAAAGTGTTAAAAGCGATTGATGAACAAGAGAACCGTTTTAATTTCGTCTATGATGCGAATGAAAGCGTGCAAAACAAAATCAGAGCGATCGCACAAAAAATTTATGGTGCGGACGATGTGAGTTTTAGTGCCGAAGCCTTAGCGGAAATTAAAAATCTGGAAAAATTAGGTTTAGATAAATTACCGATTTGTATGGCGAAAACACAATACTCATTAAGCGATAATGCCAAATTACTTGGTTGCCCAAGCGGTTTTACTGTTACCGTACGTAGTATTAGCGTCTCTGCCGGTGCCGGCTTTATCGTTGCGATTTGCGGTAGCATTATGCGTATGCCGGGCTTACCGAAAGTACCGGCGGCAAATCGTATTGATGTGGATGAAAACGGTTTGATTACCGGTTTATTCTAACCATAACGCTTACAAAAATCCCCGCCAAATGCGGGGATTTTTTATAGGATAATTTGCAAAAAAGCAGTGAAAAATGACCGCTTGGATGCGTGCAATCTGTCAGATTTAACGAATCACGACTGCAGTGCCGGTTGCGACCACAATAAACATACCTTTATCGCCGCCCATTGATTGATATTCCATTGAAACACCCACCACTGCATTGGCACCGACACGTTTCGCTTCTTTTTCCAATTCGGCTAACGCTTCTTGTCTGGCACTATTTAACTTACTTTCATAAGCCCCAGAACGACCGCCAATCACGTCGGTAATACTCGCAAAAAAATCACGAATAAAATTCGCACCGGAAACCACTTCGCCAAACACTAAACCTTTATATTCAGTGATTTGGTGACCTTCAATAGTTGGTGTGGTGGTAATAATCATATTTTCTCCTCGTAAACGTGACTTCGCTTACTTTAGTAACTGTTGTTTTAATACATCCAATGCAATCGCACGGTGTGAAATTTGCTTTTTCTCGCTGGTTTCCAACTCGGCAAAACTACAATTTTTAGGCGGGTAGAAAAACAGCGAATCATAACCAAAACCGTTTTGACCGCGTTCTTCACGTAAAATTTCACCGAAACATTCGCCTAAGGCAATTTTCGGTGTCGGATCGGTTTCGTGTTGTAGAAAAACGATACAACTGACAAATTTCGCCCCACGTTTTTCACCCGCAACATTTTGCATTTCGGCTAATAATTTTTGGCGATTCGCCTCATCATTACTGTCTTCCCCCGCATAACGGGCGGAATAAAGCCCCGGTGCACCGCCAAGCGCATCTACCGCTAAGCCCGAATCGTCCGCAATGGCCGGTAGTCCGGTCATTTTTGAAGCATAACGTGCTTTTAACAACGCATTTTCAACGAAAGTCAAACCGGTTTCTTCCGGTGATTCAATACCGAATTCACTTTGCGCCACCACATCAAAGCCAAATTGCGCTAATACATCCGCCATTTCTTTGACTTTACCTTTATTTCCTGTGGCTAACACGACTTTAGTTTGTTCCATTTATGATCCTTTTGCAAAAATTTGATAAAAAATGACCGCTTATTCAATGCCTTTTTGATAAGACATCATCAATAACGTACGCCATTTGTCCTGCCCTTGTTCATCTTTGCCCATATTGGCAATATGCGGAAATCTGCCCCACTGTTCAAAGCCGTGCTTACGCATTAGATTTTGGCTGATTTGATTCAATTCGAACACGTATGCCATCAGAGTATGAATATTATGTTTCAACATTTCCGCTTGCATAAACTTGATGATCTTCGAACCGTAGCCTTTACCTTTAGCACTACCGTCTAAATAAATACTAATTTCAGAGGTATGCACAAACGCCGGTCGCTCGTAAAACGGCGAAAAGCTAAACCAGCCGGCAATGCCGTTTTCATCTTCTACCGTCCAAATCGGGTATTGTTCGCTGGTTAAATGAAAATCAAACCAAGCTCGACGATTAATCGGGGTTGCCAATTCCAAATCCGCCGTAATTTGATGAGTCGGAATCGCTTGATTGTAAATATTTAAAATGGTTTCGAAATCCGCTTCCGTCGATTTTCGAATCTGCATTTAGTGCCTTCCTTTATAAAAATTATGCGGTAATCATATTCGGTAATACGACCACTACTTCAACACCGCCTTCCGGACGGTTTTTAATACTGAATTCGCCTTTTAATTCCGCCGCGCGTTCTTTCATGATTGTCAGCCCGTAATGCCCTTCCGGCTCAATATCACTTGCAATACCTTTGCCGTTATCACGAATAATTAAGCAATGTTCACCATCGGCATTGGTTTCCGCCACCACATAGATTTCCGTTGCATTAGCATGTTTAATCGCATTAATGACCGCTTCACGCACAATCTGTAACGCATGAACTTGTTGCTGCGCACTAAAAATTTGCGAAGGCAATTTACAATTCAGACGAATTTGAGCCGATGTTCGGATTCTTAATGAGTCCAACACTCGTTCCAACGCATGCGTAAGATTAGCTTCTTCTATCGTTAAACGGAATGTCGAAAGCAATTCGCGCAATTGACTATAGGCTTCGTTCAGAGCCTTTTCAAAATCGTTTAAAATGACTTTCTGTTTGTCCCAATCTTGTTTAACTTCGCCGTTACGCTTTAAT
Organism: Actinobacillus lignieresii; assembly: GCF_900444945.1. NCBI lineage: Bacteria > Pseudomonadati > Pseudomonadota > Gammaproteobacteria > Pasteurellales > Pasteurellaceae > Actinobacillus > Actinobacillus lignieresii. Next base: position 873,637 of record NZ_UFRM01000001.1, read on the forward strand.
AAGCTGACTTGAATTTTAAAAAACGTCAGCGACTGCGCCAACGAATCATGCAGTTCCCTCGCAATAATCGAACGCTCTTCCATTAACAACAACTGCTGTTGTTGCTTTTGTACCTGCAGTACGTAAAGACTGCGCCCTATCATTTCCGATACGTTTTGGATTAAACGCTCATCCGGACATAAAAGTGACGGTTTCCAACGCAATAAAGCCAGCTTTTCATTTTCAATCGCAATTTCATTAAACTGCCAATCTTGTTCCGGCGCATTATCAATGGTTACGTTCCAATAATCCGCGCCATAGACCTGAATTTCGATACCGCGTAATTGTTCATTATCCAAAATCGTTTGTAATACTTTAAATAGTACGCTTTGATTGACCGGTTTGGCGGTTAGTAATTGAGAACATTGGAAAAGTACCAATAACGAGCGATTAACCGCCATTAAACGCCGCGTTTTATCTTCCACTTTTTCTTCCAAAGAAGCGTAAAGTTTAGCCAGCTCGCTTGCCATCTGCGTAAAAGCGGACGAAAGAAGACCGAGTTCGTTAGGATCATCCACCGCCAATCGGATATGATCAAAATCTTCGTTTTTCACTTGTCGGCTTGCCGTGACCAATTGATTAAGCGGAGTAATAATACGTTTACGGGTGTACCATACGCCGAAATAGGCTAACGCAATAATCAGTAACATCGACACGGCAATTACGCCGATTGCCACTTTTAATTTCAGTTCGACAAATTCCTGTAACTGCCAAACAAAATTATTCACCTGATTCGCATAACCTTCTATGTTGGCTTCATAGGCGTTTCTATCCCGCTTAACGATAAAAGACTCCATTTCCAGCCAGTTTTTTTGCAACTTGGCATAAGCCTCCGTAACCTCTTTCGGCAATAAACACTTATGTTCTAAAGAGTCTTGAATCTCCGGCGAATTTAAACTTTGGCGATATTCGGCTAGACGAGCCGGAATAGATTGCGGATGATGTTCCATTTCATAAAGAAAACGGTAACTCTGCATTCGCAACGAACCGGAGACATTAATCAGCCCCGCATCCGATTTATTACTCCACATAATACTGAGTGAAATGCCGCTGATTAAAGAGGCAAAAGCAATCATCACCAGAAAATAGAATCCGATACGACGAGCGATAGAATATTTAGAATAATTAACCGGTTTATTCATTATAAATTAAGTAATTCCGTTAATGTTTTTGCAATACTGTCTTCACTATTGGAACCGATGGTTTTATCGGCGCGCTGCTTGACTTCTTCTTCCGAATCCCCCATTGCAATGCCGAGTCCGACAAGCTCCAGCATCGAAATATCGTTAAAATTATCACCGAAGGCAATCACATTTTGCGGTTCGATACCTTCCATTTTCAGTAATTCCGCTAACATTGCGCCTTTGCTATTACCTACACTGGTAATATCCACTCTATCCACCCAAGACCATTCCGGACTGAATTGATCAAGCGGTAACTTTTTCACGAAATTTTGCATTTTTTCCAAATTCGGATCACTAATCAGCACTTTCCAAACCGTCGTTCCCTTATCGATTTCTTGCTGAAAACTTTCCAATTGATAAACGTTAGGACGAACGGATTCCGGACAAGAAGCAACCCATTGCTGTAATTTTGCAAAATGCGGATTTAGTTGTTCGTAAGTCATTGCATCGCGAAAATAAACTGCGGTATGAATTCCTTGCGATTTAGCATCATTAATCAGATGAGAGGCTTGCTCCGCCGTTAGCGGTTTACCGGATAGCACCTTATCATGCTGAAAATCATATAAATAAGTACCGTTACAACACACTACCGGCGTATCTAACTCGATTTCCGCATAATACGGGCGAACGGCCGTATGATGACGTCCCGTTACGAAGAAAACTTTTATGCCTTTTTCACGTGCTTTTTTGATTGCTTGTTTACTGGATTCGAGAATGGTTGCGTGGGGATTAAGAAGGGTTCCGTCGAGATCGAAAGCAATAGCTTGATAGGTCATAAATTTTCTCCTGCATAAACGTAAAAAAGGCTACTTTATAAAGTAGCCCCTATTTTACTCCAGTTAAAGAGAAACTGTAAATTATTTGCCGGAGTTATATGCCGGTGTTTGATATAACGGAGCCGGACCATTAGGACCTGCCACATTACCACCCTCATTTTGTTTTAATACGCCGCCGTTCGCAGTTACTTCAACTCGACGATTTGGACGTAAACAGTCTTTTAATTCTTGACCGTGAGGAATACCGTCACAAGCTTTCACTTGTTGAGCTTTACCGTAACCGACCGCATTAATATTTGCAGTCACGCCTTGTTGAACTAAACGCGCTTTAACCATATTTGCGCGACGTTGTGATAAATCCAAGTTATATTTTTCAGAACCTAAGCGGTCTGTATAACCTGCAACTTTAACTTGTTCCGCTTTAGAAGATTTTAATTGAGCCGCAACATTATCCACAACTTCTTTACCTTTTGCGGTTAATGTATCTTTATCAAAGTCGAATAAGAAGTCGCCGCTTAAGTTAAATGATGCGTTACCGTTACAACCGTTCGGATACCAGAAAAAGCTTTGAGCATTCATATCTTTGTCAAATAATACTTTGAATTGACAAATTTTATGCACACCGTTTTCACGGTAGTTAAATGCATAATCCCACTCACGCACACCGTATAAACCTTCTTCAAAATGCGGACGACCGATTAGATTATATAATTGATCTTTATTCATACCGCGTTCAATTTGGCGTACGTTTTCCCAATTAGGCCATGAACCGAATTGAGAACCGTCATGATTAAACTCTGATTCTGAAATTTTAGGGAATACCGGATTCTCTGTGGTACCTTCATCGGTTACGTTACTTAAATTACCGCAAGCCGTTACTGCTAAAGCGATACCCGATAATAATCCGCGAAAAACAGTCGTATTTTTCATCGTAAGATGTCCTTTATAGATTAAAAACTTCATTCATTTTATATAATGCTAAATACCTGAATACGGCATATAGATTATAATTAATTCTACAATATAATAATGTTTTATTCTAGCACTAAATTGACGAAACTAATTAAATAACGATATTTTCTATTCTTAATTGTAAATTTTTATTTCCTTTAAACTCATTAATATCCAGTTTATAAATAAGTCGAGCCGACTTAATTGATAGATCGGGAAAAATACGCAAATCCGCATTAAACCAAATCGCATCAAATAAGCCGCCGAAAGGCTGCTCTACCATCAGTTTCAAATGTTTGCCGCCTAATATTCTTTGTTGCAGTATTTTAAACTCTCCTTCAAAGAGCGGTTCGGGAAAACTTTGTCCCCAAGGTCCGGCTTTTTGTAATAATTCCGCAATATGAATATTTAATTCGTTCGAAGACAATTCGCCGTCGGTATAAATTACGCCCTGTAATTGTTCCGGCGCAATTATTTCGTCAATCACTTCATCAAATATATGCTGAAATTTAAGAAAGTTATTTTGATGAATCGTTAGCCCCGCCGCCATCGCATGACCGCCGAATTTCACGATTAAATTCGGATGTTTCACATCAATACGTTCTAATAAATCACGCATATGCAAGCCGGCAATCGAACGCGCCGATCCTTTTAAATATTCGCTATCTTCGCTCTCTTGCGCAAATACAATGACCGGTCGATGAAATTGATCTTTAATACGCGAAGCTAGAATACCAATGACGCCCTGATGCCAATCGGCCTGATATAATGCGATACCGTGCGCTTGATCTTTTTGCATTAACGCAGGTAAATTTGCGCAAATCGCCAACGCCTCGGTTTTCATTTCTTGCTCAAATTCTTTACGGGTCTGGTTTAAGCTGTCCAACTCAAAAGCCAGCTGACGGGCAATCTCCATATTTTCCGCAATTAATAATTCCACTCCAAGCGACATATTTTCCAAACGCCCCGCCGCATTTAAACGAGGTGCGATGGCAAAACCTAAATCTCCGGCTTGTAAAGAAGACAACTCTCGTTTAGATACTTCCGCTAATGCACGAATACCCGCTCGGCAATGCCCCGAACGAATTCGAGTTAATCCTTGATATACTAGAATTCGGTTATTGTGATCAAGCGGAACCACATCCGCAACCGTTCCTAATGCGACAAGATCCAGAAGCTCGGCTAAGTTCGGCTCTTTTGAAGAAAATAATTGTGCCTCACGCATTTGACTGCGTAATGCCAGCATGACATAAAAAGCAACCCCCACGCCGGCCAGTGATTTGGAAGGAAAAGAACAATCGGCTAAATTCGGATTAACCATCGCATCCGCATTCGGTAACGTTTCGGCAGGTAAATGATGATCGGTAACCAATACTTTTATATGATGCGACTTTAACAATGCAATTCCTTCAAAAGAAGAAATACCGTTATCCACGGTAACGACCAAATCCGCACCTTTTGCCAATACCATCTCGGCTACGGCGACACTTAAGCCGTATCCCTGAGAGAAACGATCCGGAATTAAATAATCTACATTTTTAAACCCTAATTGGCGCAATGCCAAAATCGTCAATGCCGTACTGGTTGCTCCGTCCGCATCAAAATCTCCGACAATTACAATGCGGGATTGTTGTTTAAATGCATCAATCAAGAGGCTGACTGCCTGTTCTATATTCGCAAGTTGCTGCGGACGATATAAATATTGTAAAGAACGTTCCAATTCCTGAATGGAATTAATGCCTCTGCTTTGGTATAAGCGATTTAATAAAGGATTTTCAGATAGAGTGACCGAAGTTAATGGCGGTCGTTGTTTGATTAGCTTTTGCACTATTTTTCTTCTTTTCGTTATAAATAAAACAAGCGGTATCATTTTGCAAAAATTTTACAAAATCAGACCGCTTGTATTCAAGAACTTAATGCTATTCGCTTAACATTTTAAGTAATTCTTTAGGTTCTACATAACCGGCAATCAATTGACCGGTGCTATCGACTATATTCGGGGTGCCTGTTACGCCGAATTTAATGCCGAGTTCATGGTGTTTTTTTACGATATTCGGTGTTTTTACTTCTTTCGGTAAAGTACCGTTTTCCGCATCGGTTAATGCTTTCACTTTATCCGCCGATGTCCAAATCGCTTCCATTTGTTTTGCGGTTTGTGTATTCATTCCGCCGCGAGGGAAAGCGAGGAAACGAATGGTAATACCCAAATCGTTATACTCTTTAATACGTTGGAACATTAAATGGCAATAATGACAGGTAATATCCATAAATACGGTAACTACGTGCTTCTCATTTTTTGCCGGATAAATAATCATCTCTTTTTCCAATGCATTTAAATCCGCTAACAATGATTTGTTAGTAATATTAACCGCTTTGCCGTTTTTCAGTTCAAAAATTTGCCCTTGGATCACAAAACGTCCGTTTTCACTGATTTGTACCACGCCTTCATTTGAAACGGCGGTTCTAAAACCGGGCAGCGCCGAATCACTGATTTTTACATTCGTCGCGCCCATCCCTTCTAACGTTTTTACCAAGCTCATATCATCAGCCATCACGGGAGATATGCATAAGCCCATTAAAGAAACGGAAAATAATGCCGTTACATTTTTTTTCATGATTAAATATCCTATAAATTAAAATTTTAATTTTGCTTCAACATATTTAGCACGCGTTAAGAACTTCTTACGTTCTTTATCCGCCATACCCGAATTTGAACCGGGTAATTTCACCGTCATCGGATTAACCGGTCTTCCGTTAAGATGGAATTCATAGTGTAAATGAGGTCCCGTAGAAGCTCCCGTATTTCCCGATAACGCAATACGCTCACCTTTTTTCACACTTTGTCCGACTCTTACCAACGTTTTACTCAAGTGCATATAAACCGTGGTAATGTGACCGTGACGAATTTTAATATAACGCCCCGCACCTTTTGCCTGATAAGCGATATGTTCAACCACACCGTCCGACGGTGCGATAATCGGCGTTCCCGTCGGTATGCCGAAATCCACCCCATTATGCGGTCTGACTCTGCGCGTGACCGGATGTAAACGTCTAGGATTATAGTGCGATGATACCCTTGCATTAAATAACAAAGGAATACGGGCAAATCCTCTACTGAGGGTTTCACCGTGGCTACTGTAATAACGTCCGTTATCCGCTTGAATCGCATAATAACGTTTCTTACCGCTGACAATCAGGATGCCTTCTACGTTGCCGACTTCCGTTACCGTACCGTTGATGTATTCACGTTTTACCAAAATTGCGAAACGATCGCCTTTTTTCAGTTTATTGGTTGCAATTTGCGACTGCAATCCGACCGCCAACTGATTTACTTGCCGTTCCGAAAGCCCCACTTCTTTAAGACTTGAAGAAAAAGAACCGCTAATTACACCACGTACCACATCTTGTCGCCATTCGCCTTTCTTCTCTATTTTTTGAAAGACCCATTTACCGTTATCTTTACGCTCATAAATACGTTCTTCTTTTTCAGATACCAACCAGTTCATATATTCCAACTCGCCGTGGTTATCCAAAATCCAGTAGAATTGCTGACCGCCGTCTAAATTAGCCAATTCCGGAAAACGTTTAATCATAGCTCTGGCATCACTTGCACCTAAACCGGACTGCTCCAAAACATCTTTGAGCTTATCACCGCGACCGACGGTATAACTGAATTGATCCTGAATGCGTAACGCTTCGTCCGCGACGTCTAAAATATCGTTTAAGACTTTCTCAGCCTCTTGAGGCAACTTTTCTTCATTCTCTTTATTTTCGACTTTAGAGATCTCGCCCTCTTGCCCTTCAACCTCATCATCTTCCGCTAAAAGATCATCATAAGAGGTTGCGGAGTTATCTTCTGCGGCTAATTCCGAATTTTTCTCGTCTTCGGAAACTTCTTCATTAGCTTCCGTATTTACATTATTAGTAGAGGTCTTATCCGCTGCTGGATCCTGATCTTCTGCGGATGTTAATTGTGTCGTCTCTTCCGGTTGTTCCGGATCATCTTTTTGATCCGCTTGTTGCTCGTCCAATACAACGTATTGTTCGTAATTCGCCGTTGTATTTATAGAAGGTTGATTTTTTAACGCAAGTACAATACCAATAAAAATTGATAAGATCGCCATCAAAAAAACCAAACCTTTTAACCGAGATTTTTTCCGACGTCGATCTCTTGCCAATATAACGTGTTGCAAAATATGTCCTATCGTATCATTTATTTCTTACAGGAGAATCCGACAAAATTTCTTTCTTAAAATTCATTCTTGTCAGAATCTAAAAAATCCGCTAATTTGTCACTTATTTATTATATCCCTAAAATTTTTAAATAATGCAAATTAAACGACTTACGCCCGTCCCTAAAGAAAAATCCAAAGGTCATCCGCTAGTTCAGCTTCAACAAATCGAAGTATCCTTTAACGAGCAAAAGGTTCTGCACAATATCAATTTAGCGATTTATGCTAATTCCATTACGACCATTGTCGGTCCTAACGGCGGAGGTAAATCCACTTTATTAAAAGTATTATTAAAATTACTTACGCCTGACAGCGGTAAAGTTATTCACCAAAAAGGCTTAAAAATCGGCTATGTACCGCAAAAATTGCATCTTGATCATTCCATGCCGATCACCGTTTGGAAATTTCTATCCTTGAAACCTGACGCTACGACGCAAGCGATTCAAGAGGCGCTTTCGCTATTCTCTATTACGCATTTAGCGCAAAACAGTATGCAAAAACTCTCGGGCGGCGAACTTCAACGCGTATTACTCGCCAGAGCGGTACTAAATAAACCGCATTTACTGGTTTTGGACGAGCCGATGCAAGGTGTGGATATTACAGGGCAAACCGAACTCTATCAACTATTAAATAATACTCGTTCGTGGTTAAATTGCGCAATTTTAATGGTTTCGCATGATTTGAATATCGTAATGGCGAATACCGACGAAGTTTTATGCGTCAATAAACATATTTGTTGTGCCGGTACGCCGGAAATGGTCACTAACGATCCGCATTTTATTCATTTCTTTGGCGACCAATTCGCTAAAAATGTGGCGTTTTATTCACATCACCACAACCACCATCATAATTTGCACGGCGACGTATGTAGCGGTCAATGCGAATGCCAACATTAGTCCTTCTTCCAAGCGGTTAAATTTTTAAAATTCTTTGTAAAAGAACGCAAAATTTAACCGTTTTGTTATCAATTTGTTAAAAACAAGACTTAGCTCACATTCTTTTCTTTTATTTTAAGGCATAATATAAATATCGCTTTATAAATTGATTAATTACACGGAGTTTTAATCCAATTTATTCGCATTAGCGTATATAATGACGCCCATAACTCGTAAACACATCAATACAAGGTTAGGTCTATATGCAGCATAAAAATTTTGAAGATTGGTTGGCTTCTTCTCCGTTCGGAGGTTCCAACCAGACTTATGTTGAAGAAATCTATGAACAATATCTAGAAAATCCGGCAAATGTCGATGCTAGTTGGCGTGTCATTTTTGATACCCTTCCGAAAACGCAAGTCGTAGAACAGCCCCATTCTCAAGTACGTGATTATTTCCGTAAACTCGCCCGTGAAAACGTCCCCGAATCCGTTACCGTGATTGATCCGGAAGCCAGCGCAAAACAAGTGCGTCTATTACAATGGATTAATGCTCATCGTTTCCGCGGATACTTGGAAGCAAAACTCGACCCAATCAACTATTATCGCTGGAAAACGTCCGTCGTGCCTGAGCTGGATTATCGCCATCATGGTTTTACCGAGGCGGATTTGAACGAAACGGTAACGATCGGCAAATATGTTTACGGCAAAGAAACCATGAAGTTCGGTGAGCTCGCCGATGCGTTAAAACAAACCTATTTAGGCACAATCGGTTTAGAGTTTATGCACGTGCAAGATATGGAGCAACGTAACTGGTTACAAGCTAAAATCGAAAGTACTTTAAATAAACCGTTATTTACGCATACCGAAAAAGTTAATTTACTGACCGAATTAACCGCTGCCGACGGGCTTGAGCATTATCTCGGTGCGAAATTCCCCGGTGCAAAACGCTTCTCATTAGAAGGTAGCGATGCGTTTATTCCAATGATGAAAGAGATTATTCGCCATGCCGGTCGTCAAGGTATGAAAGACGTAGTAATGGGTATGGCGCACCGCGGACGTTTAAATATGTTAGTAAACGTACTAGGTAAAAGACCGGCGGAATTATTTGATGAGTTTGCAGGTAAACACGCCGACGATAACCGTACCGGTGACGTAAAATATCACCAAGGCTTCTCATCCGATTTCGATGTGGACGGCGAACGCGTACATTTAACTCTTGCTTTTAACCCGTCGCATTTGGAAATTGTGAGTCCGGTGGTTATCGGCTCGGTACGTGCACGCCAAGAACGTATTCGCGATACCGAACATAATAAAGTCCTAGCGGTCACGGTACACGGTGATTCTGCGGTAGCAGGCCAAGGCGTAGTACAAGAAACCTTAAATATGTCGAATGCTCGCGGTTATAAAGTCGGCGGTACAATTCGTATCGTGATCAATAACCAAATCGGTTTTACCACCTCTAACCCGAACGACACTCGTTCAACCGAATTCTGTACCGATATTGCCAAAATGATTCAGGCACCGATCATCCATGTAAACGGTGATGATCCGGAAGCGGTCGCTTTTGCCGCTCGTATGGCGGTCGAATATCGCACCTTATTCAAACGTGATATTTTTATCGATTTGATTTCTTATCGTCGCCACGGTCACAATGAAGCGGACGAACCGTTAGCTACTCAGCCGATGATGTACAGCATCATCAAAAAACACCCGACACCTCGCAAGGTCTATGCGGATCGTTTGGTTGCCGAAGGCGTATTAAATCAAGACCAAGCGACCGAAATCATGAACAACTACCGTGATGCGTTGGATAACGGCGATCGTGTCGTACCGGAATGGCGCGAAATGGATATGGCGGCGGTGGATTGGTTGCAATATCTCAATTATGACTGGACAGCACCTTATGAGAGCAAATTCCCGCAAGATCGTTTCTACACCTTAGCTAAACGTGTGTGCGAATACCCTGAAAGTTTACGCCCGCATTCTCGTGTCGAAAAAATCTATAGTGACCGTAAAGAGATGTACGAGGGCAAAAAATTGCTGGATTGGGGTATGGCGGAAACCATGGCATACGCAACTCTATTAGACGAAGGCACGCACGTACGTTTATCGGGCGAGGATGCCGGTCGCGGTACGTTCTTCCACCGCCATGCGGTTGTACATAACCAAAATGACGGTACGGGCTATGTTCCGCTTGCGCATTTACACGCCAATCAAGGACGCTTTGAAGTATGGGACTCGGTACTTTCCGAAGAGGCGGTCTTAGCGTTTGAATACGGCTATGCGACAACCGATCCGAAAACATTAACCATTTGGGAAGCGCAATTCGGTGACTTTGCCAACGGTGCGCAAATCGTAATCGACCAATTTATCAGCTCCGGCGAACAAAAATGGGGCAGAATGTGCGGGCTAGTGATGTTGTTGCCGCACGGTTATGAAGGACAAGGTCCGGAACATTCTTCGGCAAGATTGGAACGTTATTTACAGCTTTGCGCACAACAAAATATGCAAGTGTGCGTACCGAGTACGCCGGCACAGGCTTACCATATGTTACGTCGCCAAGCGATTCGTAAAATGCGTCGTCCGTTAGTGGCAATTACACCGAAATCTCTGTTACGTCATCCGCTGGCGGTATCATCTCTCGAAGAACTGACCGAGGGAGAATTCCAAAATGTAATTGGTGAAATCGATAGCAATATTACGGCGAAAAAAGTAAAACGTGTGGTGATGTGTTCCGGCAAAGTTTATTACGACTTACTCGAACAACGTCGTCAAAACGAACAAACTGATGTGGCGATTATTCGTATTGAGCAACTTTATCCATTCCCATATGAGGATATGAAAAAAGTATTAGAACCTTACGCACACGTGAAAGATTTCGTTTGGTGTCAAGAAGAACCGCAAAACCAAGGCGCATGGTATTGCAGTAAACATAATTTTGAGGCTTCGATTCCTGAAAAAGCGAAATTAACCTATGCGGGTCGTCCTGCTTCGGCTTCACCGGCGGTAGGTTATACCTCTTTACATGCTCAGCAACAAAAACAACTTGTCGATGACGCCTTAACACTTTAAGCATAAATAAGCGGTCGATTTTTAATAAACTTTTGCAAAAAATCTTACGAAAACGACCGCTTACTCAATTATCGGTTTAGGTAAAACCTATACCGGCAAATTAAGAAAGGAACCAAACCATGACTATTGAAATTTTAACTCCCGTGCTACCCGAATCCGTCGCGGATGCTACCGTTGCGACTTGGCACAAAAAAGTAGGCGATACGGTTAAACGTGACGAAGTACTTGTTGAAATTGAAACGGATAAAGTCGTTTTAGAAGTGCCGGCACCGAATGACGGCGTATTAGCGGAAATCAGCCAAGAGCAAGGCGCAACCGTTACTTCTAAACAGTTACTTGGGAAAATCTCAACCGTTCAAGCGGGAGATTTTACGCAAGAAACTATCAAACAAGCTAACGAAGCGACTCCCGCCGATCGTAAATCCGCCGCCATCGAATATGATCACTCGGATGCCGACTCTCAAGGTCCGGCGATTCGTCGTTTATTAGCGGAACATAATATCGAAGCGCATTTAGTCAAAGGTACCGGTGTCGGCGGTCGTATTACCCGTGAAGATATCGAACACTATCTTGCACAACGTCAGGCTCAAAAAACCAAACAAGCGATGGCAAGCGAACACAATACGGTAAGTACCGTAGCTTACTCCGCTCGTAGCGAAAAACGCGTGCCGATGACACGTTTACGTAAACGTATTGCCGAACGTCTGTTAGAAGCGAAAAACACTACTGCAATGCTGACCACCTTCAACGAGGTGGATATGCAGCCGATTATGAGCTTACGTAAAACTTACGGTGAGAAATTTGAAAAACAACACGGCGTGCGTTTAGGCTTTATGTCGTTCTATATTAAAGCGGTGGTAGAAGCGTTAAAACGTTATCCGGAAATCAATGCTTCGATTGACGGCGATGATGTGGTATATCACAACTACTTCGATATTAGTATTGCGGTATCCACTCCGCGCGGATTAGTCACGCCGGTGATTCGTAACTGCGATAAATTATCGATGGCGGATATTGAGAAAACCATTAAAGCACTTGCCGAAAAAGGACGTGACGGTAAACTAACCGTAGAAGACCTAACCGGCGGTAACTTTACCATTACTAACGGCGGCGTATTCGGTTCGTTAATGTCCACTCCGATTATCAATCCGCCGCAAAGTGCGATTTTAGGTATGCATGCGATTAAAGATCGCCCTGTCGCAGTAAACGGTCAAGTGGTGATTCGCCCGATGATGTATCTTGCCTTGTCTTATGACCACCGCTTAATTGACGGTCGTGAATCGGTAGGTTTCCTCGTTGCAGTCAGAGATTTATTAGAAGATCCGACCCGTTTACTACTTGAAATCTAATTGTCGTTTTACACTCATTTTTAACCGCTTGTACTTAAACAAGCGGTTATTTTTTGCAAGAAAGTAATATTCACCGAAATTTGTAAGATATGTAAACTTATGTTATAGTAAATGTATAGAACGCTTACTTAGACTGAAATTTATGACCTATTATTACCCGACGGCAAATAACGTTTATCCCGATCAACCTCATAAGTCTTACCGACTAAAACGCTTTCGCTTTTGGTTGCGGTCCGTCTTACATGCTTCACAAGTCAAAAAATTTAGTCGGTTTGCAAACCGACACCCTGAACTTTCCGAGTTGCTTAAAGCTTACCCTAATTATAGTTATCCGGTCATTCATCGTTTTTTGGATAAGCGTTTTAATGCGGAGCAACGTTTGGAAATTGTGTGTGATAACCTTACTTTTTTACCTCAAAAATTTGCGCAGTATCATCTTCCTCCGCTTTGGGTTAAACCGATCAGCTTCGGCGAATTTATTCCTGATTTTGAAATCCGCTTAAATATAAACGAATATCAAGCGATGGAAGGTTTTTGGGCGTTGGAATTACGCCAAAAAAGCAGCCGCCGGCTCGTTTATTTATTAACATTCGGCAAAATAGAACAATCACTGCTTATCGGAGTGATTCAAGGCGCCAATACGGAAAACGCCAAAGATTTAGTTAAGTTTTTAACCAAACAATGTCACGGCTTACGTCCCGCATATTTATTAATCGAAGTCATGAAGTTACTCGCTCATACGCTCGGCTACCAGTTATTAGGTATTCCGCACAAATACCAAAATAAGTCGCGCTTTATTCAAAGCAAACGTTATACCGTCAATTATGATACGTTATTCAGCGAATCGGGCGGGTTACTGCAAGAATACTGGCAATTACCGCTTGCTTTAAACAAAGACTTGACGGACGTACCGAGTAAAAAACGTTCAATGTATCGTAAACGCTTTGAAATGTTAGACAAATTAGCGGACGTCATTCAGCAAACATTTCCGTTACCGCCGTCTTCATAGCCATAAATAACAGACCGTTTTACAAGCGGTCTTTTTTCTTTGATTTTTTGCCTATCTCCTCCTATTTTAACGTTTGCTTTTTTATAGTAGATGGATTAAATTCTTGAACATTATCCTAATCATTATCCTATACAGGAAAGCTTATGAATCTACACGAATATCAAGCAAAACAAATTTTTGCACAATATCGACTTCCCGTAAGTAAAGGTATTGTTTGTCATTCTCTCGATGACGCCGTTTCAGCCATTCACACATTAGCTGGCGACACTTGGGCGGCGAAATGCCAAGTTCACGCCGGCGGTAGAGGCAAAGCGGGCGGAGTAAAATTAGTGCGCAGTGAAGCGGAAATTCATGAGTTTTGTAATCAATGGTTGGGACAGCGTTTAGTCACTTTTCAAACCGATAAAAACGGACAACCGGTAAATACGATTTATCTCGAAGAAACGTGCCTAATAGAACGTGAATTATATTTGGGTGCAGTAATTGATCGTTCTTCACAAAAAATTGTTTTTATGGCGTCAAGTGTCGGCGGTATGAATATTGAAGATGTCGCCGCACAAACACCGGAGCTTATCCATAAAGCGACCATTGATCCGCTTACCGGTGCGCAAGCTTTTCAGGGTCGTGAATTAGCTTTTAAACTCGGTCTGTCCGGCGATCAAATCAAACAATTCGCTCATCTTTTTGTACAACTTGCCAAATTATTTATTGAAAAAGATCTTGCCTTACTCGAAGTAAATCCGCTCGTATTGACCAAACAAGGTCAATTACTTTGTTTAGATGCCAAAATGGTAATTGACAGTAATGCGCTTTATCGCCATCCGGAGCTAAAAGCCCTACAAGATCCAAGCCAAGAAGATGCGCGAGAAGCCGATGCGGCAAAATGGGATCTTAACTATGTCGCATTAGACGGCAATATCGGTTGTATGGTTAATGGTGCAGGCTTAGCCATGGGAACCATGGATATCGTGAAACTACACGGTGGTCGTCCGGCAAACTTTTTAGATGTCGGCGGCGGCGCAACGAAAGAACGTGTTTCGGAAGCCTTTAAACTGATTCTTTCCGATCAGAATGTTAAAGCCGTCTTAGTCAATATTTTCGGCGGCATCGTCAGATGCGATTTAATTGCGGAAGGTATTATTGCGGCGGTTAATGAAGTCGGGATAAACATTCCGGTCATCGTGCGTTTAGAAGGTACTAATGCGGAATTAGGTCGTGAAATTTTAGCAAACAGCGGCTTACGTCTCATTGCGGCAAATACATTAACACAAGCGGCACAACTTGCAGTCAAAGCAGCGGAAGGAAAATAAACATGGCGATTTTAATTGATAAGAATACTAAAGTGATTTGCCAAGGTTTTACCGGCGGACAAGGCACATTTCATAGCGAACAGGCTTTAGCATACGGTACGAAACTTGTCGGCGGCGTTTCGCCGAACAAAGGCGGTACAACGCATTTAGGTTTACCGGTATTTGATACCGTACGTGAAGCGGTCGAAAAAACCGGTGCGACTGCAAGTGTAATTTACGTTCCCGCTCCCGGCTGTAAAGATGCGATTTTGGAAGCGATTGATGCAGGTATCCAGCTTATCGTTTGTATTACCGAAGGTATTCCTACGTTAGATATGGTTTGTGTCAAACAGAAATTAAAAGAAAGCGGTGTACGAATGATTGGTCCGAACTGTCCGGGAATTATTACCCCTGACGAGTGTAAAATCGGCATTATGCCGGCGCATATTCATAAGAAAGGTAAAATCGGTATTGTTTCTCGTTCCGGCACGCTTACTTATGAAGCGGTAAAACAAACCACGGATGAAGGATTCGGGCAATCTACCTGTGTCGGTATCGGTGGTGATCCGATTCCAGGCTCAAGTTTTATCGACATTTTGAAACTCTTCCAAGCCGATCCTGAAACCGAAGCGATCGTAATGATTGGTGAAATCGGCGGTAGCGCCGAGGAAGAAGCCGCCGAATTTATCAAAATGCACGTAACAAAGCCTGTTGTCAGTTATATCTCCGGCGTTACCGCACCGAAAGGAAAACGAATGGGACACGCAGGTGCAATTATTAGCGGCGGTAAAGGCACGGCAGATGAAAAATTTAAAGCATTAGAGAATGCCGGCGTGAAAACGGTGAGAAGTCTTGCCGAAATCGGTAGCGCATTAAGAGAATTGCTGCACAAATAAATCTCGTTCAATAATCGGTCGTTTTTTCATAATGATTTGCAAAAATGATAAGATGACCGTAATTGAGTTCAAACGAAAGGACTGAGTTGCGATAAATATCCCATCCCTCAGTCCTTAATATCTTTTAGATAGTATTAAAAATCGCTAATATTGCTTCTATCGATAGACATTGCCGGAATCCGCAACACTCTGTTCTCAAGTTTCCATTGGCTATTTTCCGGTAATTCCCCTTTTGCAAGTAAGCGAGAAAAATCAATAATCGCTCTACTTTGAGAACGCCAATCGTTGGTGACCGTACCGGCTAATTTTCCTTTTCTGATTAAATTAAGTGCTTCCGGGGTCGCATCCACACCGTAAATAGGCAATGCTTTATTTTTTTCGGTTACCACCTCTAACGCACCTATCGCCATACTATCGTTATTAGAAATAATCACTTCAATATTATTTTGCGGTGTCGATAACCAAGCGTTTACTTTAGTTTTCGCAATTTCTTTATTCCATACGGCGGATTCTAATGCCAATTGTTCCGTCTTAATACCCTGTATTTTTAATTCTTCAATTACGGCTTTGGTACGTTTTTCCGCATCCGGATGCCCTACTTCCCCTTTTAATAACGCATATTGCATTTTTCCGTCGTGATTTAAATCTAACGCTTCACTGCTTTTCCAATGATTGGCAATCATCTTAGCCTGTGCTTTTCCTGCTTCTTCCGGATTAGACCCGACATAATAAACCTTTTTATAACTATTGATTGCTTTCGCGCCCGGATCTTTATTGAACAAGATAATCGGTAAGTTCGCATCTTTAGCCTTACCGATCACTGTTGCCCATGCATTCGGATCAACTAAATTTACCGCAAGCACATCTACTTTATGATTAACTAAAGTTTGTACTTGGTTATTTTGCATAAATTGCGAATTTTGCGCATCATTCATTAATAGAGAAAGAGAAGGATTTTCTGACGTATATGCGATTAATTCATCATGCATTAATCGAATAAAATTATCGTCGTACTGATATAAGCTCACACCCAGCGTATCTTGAGCGATAACGGAAGAAGACAAACTTATCCCGACGGCTAATGAACATATTGCTAATTTTTTCATATTATTCCCCCTCAAGATTATCAATAAGACTTTTAAATTAGAACTACTATATAAAAGATAGTACACAATTAAATAGGGAAATAATGTGAGGTAATTCACACATTTCAGAAATCATTACGAATAAGCAACAATAAAAAACAAGCGGTGAAATTTGCAAAAATTCTTACAAATTTCACCGCTTGTCAAAAAGGATTGCATTAAACCTTAAGCCGTCATTTTTTTAGATCTAAAGATAAAAATCAATACCATCATCACAACAGCCGTGGTAATAAATCCGGATACGGCGGATCCGGTAAAGCCAAGCACTAAATATCCGATAATGGAAGCAACCGCAACAAGTAACGCATAAGGTAACTGTGAAGTTACGTGATCGATATGGTTACATTGTGCGCCGGTTGAAGATAGGATCGTCGTATCAGAAATCGGAGAACAGTGATCGCCACATACCGCCCCTGCCATAACCGCAGACATACACGGAATTAAAAGGCTTGCATCCACATTAATCGCCATTGCCGCGGCAATCGGTAACATAATCCCAAATGTCCCCCAGCTTGTACCGGTTGCAAATGCCATAACGGTCGCAAGCACAAATAAAATAGCAGGTAAAAAAGCCGGATTAATATTGCCGGCAACAAGCGTAGATAAATAATCACCGGTATGCATATCTTTTACGACACTACTGATTAACCAAGCAAGCGTTAAAATTAAAATCGCACCGAACATAGATCTGCAACCTACCCAAATCGCTTTCGGATAATCTTCCGCTTTAATTAAACCGAGCGTACAAAGCATTACTGCCAATACCCCCGCCGATCCGCCGATAACTAAAGAGAGATTGACATTGGTATTTTCAAACGCACCCAATAAGCTAAAGGCTTCCAATGCCTGCGCTCCGGTATAAATCATCGAAGTAACGGTGGTTACAATCAACACAAGAATCGGTACGATTAAAGCATATACTCGACCTTTGGATTCGACATCCGCATCTTCATTCGTATGTGTTTCCGAAGCCAACGCTTTTCTTTCAAAACGACTCATCGAACCGATATCAAATGAGAAATAAGCTACGATAAACACCATAATTAAGGCAAATAACGCATAGTAGTTCATCAAACTCATTGAAGCAAATGCGCTGATCGCCGTATATTCGGTAATATTATAAGTCGCCAATAAACCGCCGATTGTTGCGATAATTGAAGCTCCCCAGCTGGAAACCGGCATAAGCACGCACATCGGTGCGGCGGTCGAATCAAGAATATAAGCTAATTTTGCACGCGAAACTTTAAATTTATCCGTTACCGGTCGAGCAATCGCCCCAACAGCCAGACTATGGAAATAGTCGTCGATAAACGTCACGAAAACTAAACAGGCAGTTAATAATTTCGCACCGCGGCGCCCTTTAATATGTTTCTTCGCCCAATTGGCAAAAGCCTGATTACTGCCCGAATACGTTAATAAAGAGGTAAATACGCCTAATAAAAGTAAGAAAATTAAGATCTGTACTTTTCCGAACGAATATTCGCCGTCAGCATAAACCAAACCGATAGCAATATTTTTTAAATAAACGAAACCGTCCGCAAATGTTGCCGAAAGCATAAAGGCACCGACTAAGATACCGACACTTAAAGACAGCAGTACTCGTCGAGTAACCATAGCCAATAGTAAAGCAAGCGATGCCGGTATAATCGACAGCAACGAACTTGAATAATCAATTAAATTCATAAAACCTCTAAAAAAGTTACTTTGTAATGAAATACTAGCCAAACAAAGAAGAGGATCTACTGAGAGAATTTATGCAACGCATAAGATGAGGTAGGCAATCTGAAATAATAAGAATAGAACCGACCCTAGCAGTAGCACTCCGTAATACAAGGATTACGACAGTGTCGTCCCTTTCGGTAACGACCCCAACCAATTAAGATGACGCTTAACTGATTTCGGCAAATACGCCTTTCCTTTTTCCTCCTCGTTCTCCACTCAGAAAAAGTACTTATCGGATTTGCACCTCTACGATTTGTAGGACTTTGTAAGATTACCTTAATCTGCCTCGATTGCCAATAGCTAAACGCTATATTTTTATTAACATTTCGCGAATAACCAGACGAATAATAAATTATTCCATTTCATAAAATTAAAAAATAATGACTCGCTTACTTTACCTTAAATAACTATTCCGTTAATATATAAAATATATTTTCAGGATAATTATCATTCTGAAATGTCACAATAATTATACTATTTTCTATTATTTTATATGGTCTTTATTTGGAGATAAAAAATGTCAGACATTTTAAAAACGTTATCAAATATCCGTAATCTAAGAGCGCTTGCGAAAGATTCAACCTTAGAACAAATGGAATCTTTACTTGAGAAAGTATCGATTGTCGTTGAAGAAAAGCGTGAATTAGTAAAAGCGCAAGAACTTGAGCAAGCGAAAGTCATGGAAGGACTAAAGAAATATAAGGAGTTATTAGCACAGGACGGAATCTCGGCCGAAGAACTCGTAGCATTATTGAATAATGCCACGGAACACAAGAAACGTGAGCCTCGCGCACCTCGTCCTGCAAAATACAAATATGTTGATGAAAACGGCAATGAAAAAACTTGGACGGGACAAGGACGTACGCCTCGCCCGATTCAAAAAGCATTGGATGAAGGCAAAAGTTTAGCATCGTTTGCTATATAATTTTTCATCATAAAAAACGGGACTAATATAATATTAATCCCGTTTTTTTATTTTACTTAATTTATATAATATTAATCTTTTAAAATAACCAATAATTATTTCTCTATAATATCAAAGGCTAACGCTTAATATTCCCCATCACTTATAATGCTACATTTTTTAAATAAAGTCTATTAATTTCTACATTTCATATTACATAGTTTAGGAATTAAATCATCTTCCTACAAAATTTTGTGTGCTTCCATAATAACTATTTATTACCTAACTCATTAGAGTTAAAACAAAAAAATAGTAAAAATTCCACTAATTTTAGTGGTCATTTTTTAATCAATCATTATAAAAAAGTGTGATCTTCATCATAAATTTACACATCCCCTCTATTTTTTTGAAAAATCTTACATACAATGCAGTTACCTATTTAACATTATTTTAACCATTCATTATTAAATTGCATTACGAGGCTTTTTATGGCGTTATTCCTTAGTATTTTCCCAATCGTTTTACTCATTTATTTAATGGTAAAACGTAACGCATTACCATCCTATGTTGCATTACCGTGGGTTGCGGTAGTCGTACTGATTATCCATCTGCTTTTCTTTGCAACCGATATTACCATTATCAGTGCAAATATCTCATCAGCTATTATGTCGGTATTTACTCCGATTACCGTTATCTTCGGTGCGATTTTATTCAACCGCTTCTCCGAAGCGTCAGGCGTAACCAATACATTACGCAAATGGTTAGGTACGATTAACCCGAATCCGGTGGCACAACTTATGATCATCGGTTGGGCGTTCGCATTTATGATTGAAGGTGCGAGCGGTTTCGGTACGCCGGCGGCAATTGCCGCACCGATTTTAGTCGGTTTAGGCTTTAACCCGATTAAAGTGGCGATCCTTGCATTAATTATGAACTCAGTGCCGGTATCATTCGGTGCGGTAGGTACGCCGACTTGGTTCGGTTTCGGTTCGCTAAACTTAGCGGAAGCGCAAATTCTTGAAATCGGTTCAATGACCGCATTAATTCATGCTTTTGCCGCATTAGTGATTCCAGTAATTGCTCTAAGCTTTATCGTCACTTGGAAAGAAATCCGTCAAAATATCGTATTCGTTTATTTAAGCGTATTTGCTTGCGTTATTCCTTATTTCTTCCTTGCACAAGTAAACTACGAATTCCCGTCGTTAGTCGGCGGCGCAATCGGTATGTTTATTTCGATTTTCCTTGCAAATAAAGGCGTAGGTTTAGCGAAAGTTGAAAATACATTAGATAACTCGTCAGTAACGGCAAAAGAAGTCGCAAAAGCATTACTTCCTACCGGCTTACTAATCGGCTTCTTAATCGTAACGCGTATCCAACAGTTACCGTTTAAAGCGATGATGAACAACACGACCGCTTGGATCAGCACTCAATTAGGTTCATTAGGTCAATTTGAAATCAGCCAAGGTTTAGTATTCAGTTTAAAAAATATCTTCGGTACGACGGTAAGTGCAAACTATAAATTACTTTATGTGCCGGCATTAATCCCGTTTGTAATTACCGTATTAATTTGTATCCCGTTATTTGCGTTAAGCGGTTCAAAAGTAAAAGACGTATTTGCAGGTAGCTTTAAACAAACCAAAAACCCATTTATCGCATTAGTCGGTGCGTTAATCATGGTGAATTTAATGTTAGTCGGTAACGACGGTTCAATGGTGAAAATCATTGGTAAGAGCTTTGCAGCGGCAACCGGCGAATATTGGACAATCTTCGCTTCATACTTAGGTGCGGTAGGTGCGTTCTTCTCCGGTTCTAACACGGTATCTAACTTAACTTTCGGTAGCGTACAGTTATCAACCGCAGAAATTACCGGCTTATCCACTTCATTAGTGCTTGCATTACAATCCGTAGGCGGCGCAATGGGTAACATGGTATGTATTAACAATATCGTAGCGGTAAACTCAGTATTAAATATTCAAAATCAAGAAGGCGCAATCCTTAAGAAAACTGTCTTACCGATGTTTATCTACGGCGTGATTGCGGCAATCGTTGCTTTAACGATTATTCCAATCTTCTTTAACGTGTAATAACAAAGTGGTAGAGAAAGATTTCTAAAAGACGTGATACACTAACAAGCGGTTAAATTTAAACTTTTTCTACCTATATTAAGTAAAAGGAAGTCAGCTGACTTCCTTTTGTCATTTTTGGCATTTTAAATACGATTGTTTCTTATTTTTATTTAAGTGGGAATTCTTTATGAACGTAAATTTCTATGTGACCTGTATTGCCGACATTGTCAAAGCCGGCGTAGCAAAAAACAGCGTACTTTTACTCGAAAAATTGGGTTGTAACGTTGTTTTCTTAGAGAAACAAGGCTGTTGCGGACAACCGGCAATGAACAGCGGCTATGCGAAACAAGCGATTCCAGGTATGAAAAACCTTATCGAAACTTTTGAGGTAAACGACTACCCTATCGTTGCACCGGCAGGTTCATGCGTCTATGCAATCAAAAACTATGCGGAATACTTAAACCGTTTCGGCGAACCGGAATGGGCGAAACGTGCGGAAAAAATTGCCGCACGTCTATACGATTTAACCGATTTTATCGTAAACGTATTAAAAAGAACGGATGTCGGCGCAAGCCTCACCGGTAAAGCGGTTTACCACCCGTCTTGCAGCTTAAGTCGTAAACTTGGCATTGTGGACGAACCTCTCACCCTTTTAAAAAATGTTAAAGGCTTAGAATTACTTCCGATTCACAACCAACAAACCTGTTGCGGTTTCGGCGGCACGTTCTCGGTAAAAATGGCTGAAATCTCAGGTGAAATGGTCACTGAAAAAGTGGTTAATATTACCGAAGTGGAACCTGAATATCTAGTTGGAGCGGATGTTAGTTGCTTAATTAACATTGCCGGTCGTTTAAACCGTGAAGGTAAAAACGTAAAAGTTATGCACATCGCAGAAGTATTAATGCAAGAGTAAGGAAGCCCTATGTCACATTTACAAACCAGTACCCTACCCTTTAAGCAACGTGTAGAACAGCAAGTTCATAACGACATCATGCGCAAGGCGGTGGTAAAAGCACAAGAAACCATCGGCGCAAACCGTCAAAAAATGGTGGATGAACTTGGAAATTGGGAAGAATGGCGTGATCTTTCAAAACAATTCCGTAACCACGTTTTAGCAAATTTAGACGCTTATTTATACCAATTAAGCGAAAAAGTGACTCAAAACGGCGGCCACGTCTTTTTTGCAGAAACCGCTGAAGAAGCGACCGCTTATATCCGTAAAGTTGCGCTTGAGAAAAAAGCAAAGACCATCGTTAAATCCAAATCAATGGTAACCGAAGAGATCGGCTTGAACCACGTATTGGAAGCGGAAGGCATGAAAGTGGTGGAAACCGACCTTGGCGAATACTTGCTTCAAATCGTGGGCGATAAACCTTCTCACATCGTGGTACCGGCGATCCACAAAGATCGTCATCGTATCCGCAAAGAATTACACGAGGTATTAGGTTATGAGGGAACCGAGCAACCGGAAGAAATGAACGCTTTCGTACGTAAAACGCTACGCAAAGACTTCTTAGCCGCCGATATCGGTATTTCAGGTTGTAACTTCGCCGTGCCGGAAACCGGTTCCGTTTGCTTAGTAACCAATGAAGGTAACCTTCGTTTAGCCACAACCCTACCGAAAACACATATTGCGGTAATGGGGATGGAACGTATTGCTCCGACTTTCAAAGAAGTGGACGCACTGATTACTATGTTATGTCGTAGTGCGGTAGGTGCAAAATTAACCGCTTATAACACTTGGCTGACAGGTCCTCGTCTTGAAGGCGAAACCGACGGTCCGGAAGATTTCCATCTTGTGATTGTCGATAACGGTCGTTCAAAAATTTTAGAAAGCGAATTCTCGGAAGTTTTACGTTGTATTCGCTGCGGTGCTTGTTTAAACACTTGCCCTGCTTATCGTCAAATCGGCGGTCACGGCTACGGCTCCATCTATCCGGGTCCGATTGGCTCGGTTATTTCGCCGTTACTTGGCGGTTATGAGGAATTTAAAGAATTACCGTATGCTTGTTCGCTATGTACCGCATGTAATAGCGTTTGCCCTGTAAAAATTCCTCTAGCGCAATTGATCCTTAAACACCGTGAAAAAATTGCCGAAGCCGGTTTAACGCCGTTCTCGGAACGTCTTTCAATTAAAGGTTTCACCTTTGCCAACTCAAATCCGTCCGTATGGAATATGGGAGTTAAAGTGGGTGCGAAGATCGCCGGTAAATTCATTAAGAACGGTAAAGCGCCGATTCAAGTCGGTGCCTTAGCCGAATGGACAAAAGCGCGTGACTTACCGGCAGCGGACGGCGAAAGCTTCCGTGAATGGTTTAAAAATCGTAAATAATTTGACTTGAACCACAGCCTCTACAAACAAGCGGTTATTTTTGAATAAAAATTTGCAAAAATTCCGCCGAATTTAACCGCTTGTCAACGAGGTAAAATGTATTGTGGCAAAAATAGGACAGCACAATGGACTTACAGAATCGTGAAAACTTTTTAAATAAACTGGCGCAACGTATGGGCAGAGAACGTAAATTAGTCCCTGACCAAATGGAAGCACCGGTAAATAATCATCCGACAACCCGCTTAACCCATCTTTCTCAGCAAGAACTTTGCAACGAATTTATGAATTTCGCAAAAGTGTTATTGGTTGATGTGGTTGAAACCAAAGAAGCTGACGTAGCACAAGCCGTATTAGAAGTTTGTGAAAAATACGGCGGTGGAAATATCGTATTAAATAACGATGCTCGCCTTGAAACTTTAGGCATTACCGATGCGGTAAAAGCGAAATTCGACAGCTATATCTGGGATTTTACCAATCGTGAAGAAAATATTTCTCGTTCGGAACAAGCAAATATCGGCATCGTCTATGGCGAATACGGTTTAGCCGAATCGGGCGGTATCGTGTTATTCGCCTCTAAAGATAACGGTCGTTCAACCAGCTTACTACCGACAACATCTATCGTCATCGTACGTAAAAGTACCGTATTACCTCGCGTAGCACAGCTTGCGCAAATTCTGCATGAGAAAGCTCAAGCCGGCGAACGTATGCCGTCTTGCGTAAATATCATTTCAGGTCCGAGTGCAACCGCCGATATTGAATTAATCAAAGTGGTCGGCGTACACGGTCCGGTATCTAAAATCTATGTTGTGATTGACGATCTATAATTAGTTATCCCATTACTGAGATAAATGACAAGCGGTCTGATTTGCAAGAAATTTAGCAAATCAGACCGCTTGTTTATTTCAAGTGATATATCCATTTCATCATTTTTCTTTTATTAATCATATCTGTTCTAACAATCTTTTTTCATCCTCTCAATTGGATAAAGTCAATCTCATTCTTTTCTCTATTTAATATATTTGACCATAATTTGGGTATAAAAAAATGCAGCCCGAAGACTGCATTTTTATTAAGTTAAACTACAAGAGCCGATTAATTACCACTGATAACCTACACCGACAGAACCACCTAAGTCGCCTCGTGTATTAGCGTTACCTTGAAGTTTCAAGATAACTTTTCCGTTATCACTTGAACGTGAATAACCTACCGCTAATGCACTTTCGTTCTTATAAGTACCCGCCGCGACGGCCATCATTGATTTACCAGGCATATAAGCTTGAGGTAAGCCTGCCGCTGCATTCGCACCCGCAATACCTGCACGTAAATCTTTGTTCACTTTATTGATACGTTGATTTACATAACCAACCGCACCCTTTAATTGAGATACATTCACTGCATCCGTATCGGCTTGACCAGCTTTAACGTTAGTAATTCGATTACCTGCAGCGTTAATACCCGATTTGGTTACGCTTGGACCGTCTTTGATAGTTACACCATCAGAATTAATCGTCGTATCGCCCGCTTTTACGGTATTAGCGTTTACTGTATTTGCATTTACAGTTTTCGCTTCTACTGAATCAACTTTGATATCTTTAGCCAATTTAACAGCAAGCGTACCTTTACCATCAGAAACTACCCCGATATTATTTTCAGAGAGTTTAGAAGAATCTTGTACACCGCCCTTAATTGTTACGGTAGAACCAAGTTTACGCTCAGAAGCAGCACCCGTATCACCAGCAAAGGTTAGCGGTTTAACCACTTCGTTATTTAAGTTGGTAATTGCATCACCGACATTATTTGCAGTCGTTGTATTGCCATCAACTTTGGTAATCGTATAAGTCGGAGCAATTACATTACCCTTATCATCAAGTTTAGAACCGCCGCCTAAGTAGTTAGCAATGTTTTGGTTTGCATCATAAAGCTGCGAACCATTGATCGCTTGCGTACTATTCGGTGAAATATCACCGTCAGCTACGCCGCTCACTTTACCGTTTGACGATACAGTAACATCACCCACTTTCACTTTATCATTATTGATAGTGGTATCACCGATTGTGAGACTACCGTCTTTACCCAAGTCCACATCCTTGTTCAAGTTCACGGTTAATGCACCGTCTTTTACCTCCGTACTGATGTTCTTACCGTCACCTTTCACAGGGATAGTCTTACCTAAGTTTTGTTTCACTTCTTGACCGTTGTCATCCGCTAATCCAAAACCGCCGCCTTGTGAGGCATCCGTTACGCTAGACACCGCCGTTTGTAAGTCGCCGATATTCGCCGCATTGGTTAAAGTATCACCCTCAGCTTCCGACAGTTTCTTACCGCCTAAACCGCTTGCTACGTTGGTGATTTGTTTGTCGCCAGCATTAATGCCGGTTGTTGCTGAAATGGTCACATTACCAGCTTTTAAACCGTCTTTGGTTAAACTCACGTTATCACCGACTTTCACACCTTCATTGTTCACGAGGGTATCGCCGGCTTTGATGCTACCGTCTTTACCTAAATCAACTTGTTTCACTAAGCCGACAGTGACTTTAGTTCCATCGTTAGTAATTGCGATGTTGTCACCGTTTACAAAGTTCACGGTATCGCCCGGTTTAACGTTGGTTGTATCGTTACCGTTAGTTTGGATGTTCCAACCTTTATTCGCCACTTCGCTGACCGCATACAATTGGCTACCGTTTACCGCATCCGTACTGTTTGCGTTCACGTCACCTGCTGCAACGTTAATAACTTTGTTACCGCCGTTATTTAAGCCGGTAGTGGTTAAACTTACGGTATTGCTTGCATTGCCACCTTTAGGCGTAATAGTTAAGCCGTTACCATCAACCACAGACTTATTGCCATCCTTGTTAGTG
Organism: Actinobacillus lignieresii; assembly: GCF_900444945.1. Classification (NCBI taxonomy): domain Bacteria; kingdom Pseudomonadati; phylum Pseudomonadota; class Gammaproteobacteria; order Pasteurellales; family Pasteurellaceae; genus Actinobacillus; species Actinobacillus lignieresii. The sequence goes on from NZ_UFRM01000001.1 coordinate 900,338, forward strand.
AAAGTTGCGCTGGTTAAGTCGGTTAATGCTTTCGCCATGTTAATGATAAGCTCGTCCCCTACGTTATCTACACGTAAGTTGTTTGCCGTCACGTCTTTAACCGCCGTACTTAAGTTACCTTTAATCGCTAAAGTTTCGTTAAGTTTCTTCGCAATCACTTTACCGTCGTTACCCACGAAGTTTAAGCCGTCGTTAAGCGTTGCCACTTCTTCAGTAGTCGGTTTGCCGGTTTCGTCTTTGGTTTCATAAACGATACGCGTTTTCGTTTCGCCGTCTTTACCATCTACACCCGGTTTACCTTGTTTAACGGTGATAGTGCCGTTAGAGCCGTCTTTACCGTTGATGCCGATTGTGCCGTCTTTACCGTTTAAAGCTACGCCGGTTTTACCGTCTTTGCCTTTCACCGCAACCGTACCGTCACCGTCTTTACCGTTGATAGATACTGCATCTTGACCATTTTCACCTTTAATGCCGATACCGTCTTTACCGCTGATAGAAACGCCGTCTTTGCCATTTTCACCTTTAACGGTAATCGTACCCGGTTCTTTATCGTTACCCACAGTGACGTTATTGGTTAAGCCGATTTGAAGTGCTTTCTTACCGTCTTTCTCAACAACTTCCGTCTTCACGCTACCGTCACCTTGAACCGTCACAGTTTTGCCTAAATCCGCTTTAACATCATTACCTTTTTCATCCGTTAAACCGAAACCACCGGTAGTTGCGTTGGTTAAGTTGTTCACCGAATCTTTTAAGTCGCCGACATTTACTGCGTTATTGAGTACGTCACCGCTTGCATTCGCCAAGGTTACGTTATTGCCGTCACGGTCTTTCAAGCCGGTGCTGACATTCGTCACTTGGTTGTTACCGTTATTTAAGCCTTTATCGGTTAAGCTGACGGTATTGCCTGCATCACCACCGTTAGGGGTAATCGTCACACCGTTACCGCCGATAGTTGTATTGCTGTTATCCGAACCGAATGTCGCATTGGTTAAATCCGTTAACGATTTCGCCATCTTAACGATAAGCTGACCGTTTTCGTTATCCACGCGTAAGTTCTTATCGGTAACAGCTGCCGTCGCAGTTAAGTTACCTTTAATCGCTAACGTTTCGTTCAGTTTCTTCGCAATCACTTCACCCGTATCACCCACGAATTTTAAGCCGTCGTTAAGCGTTGCCACTTGCTCTTTATCACCGTTCGGTTTTTCGTAAACGATACGGGTTTTGGTTGTACCATTTGCACCATCGTTGCCGGCAATGCCTTTTTCGCCTTGTTCAACTTTGATTGACACTTGACCGTCTTTACCGTCTTTGCCATCTACACCGTTAAACACCACCGCATCTTTAGTAATTTTAGTGCCGTCCTTACCATCTGCGCCTTTCACGCCGATTGAACCGTCTTTACCGTCCTTACCGTTTACCGTGACATCACCTTGTAAAGCGACTTCTAATGACTTATTAGCAACATCTGATGTGACCGTAACGCCGTCTTTACCTTTAATTTGGATAGTCTTACCTAAGTCTTGTTTCACTTCGGTATTATTATCGTCTTTCAAGCCAAAGCCGCCGGTGGTTGCGTTAGTGAGGTTGTTTACGGTGTCTTTTAAGTCACCCACATTCACTGCATTTGTCGTCGTTGCATTCGCTAAATCGGATTTTTGGCCTGTACTGTCGGTTAAACCGCTTGTCACATTGGTAATTTGGTTATTACCGTTGTTTAAGCCTTTATCCGTTAAGCTGACTTCTTTCTCAGGCTTATCTGATGAAATCGTCACACCGTCTTTGCTTACCACCGTATTATCCGTATCCGTATTACCGAATGTCGCGGTCGTTAAGTTCGCTAAGTTTTGGGCTAATTTCACCACTAATGCGCCGTCTTGGCTATCTACGCGTAAGTTCTCTGAACTTGCCGCCGCATTATTTGCCAAGTCGCCTTTCACAGTTAAGGTTTCATTCAGTTTCTTAGCAATCGTATCGCCTTGGTTACCGACAAAGTTTAAGCCGTCGTTCAAGGTAGAGACATTGTGTGTCGTACCTTTCGGGTCAGTATAAACAATTCGGGTCATGCCGTCTTTGCCATCTTTACCGTCCGTACCATCTACGCCAACCGGACCGTTTGCAACCGTGATAGTCGCATTCGCACCGTCTTTGCCGTCAGCACCTTTTGCACCGGTTAAGCCGATTGAACCGTCTTTGCCGTTTAAGGTTACGCCGGTTGTGCCGTCTTTACCTTTCACACCGATTGTACCGTCTTTACCGTCCTTGCCGTCTTTACCCGCAGGACCACCGACCGTTAAATCGTTGTTTAGGTTGAAGGTGACATTGTTATTGTCCGCCGCTTTAGTAATGACAACGTTGCCGTCCGTATTATTGAAACTCACACTACCTTTCGGTGCCACATTCGTTTCATTTTGACCGTTCGCCGAAATATTCCAACCGGCATTAGCCGTGTTTTTTACTTCTTTTAACTGGCTAACGTTTACCGCATCCGTATCATTTTCACCGGCTTTCACATTGGTAATGGTGTTATTGCCGTTATCTAAACCTTTATCGGTTAAGCTCACTTTGTCACCAGCTTTAGGTGTAATCGTTAAGCCGTTACCGCCAATAACCGTGCTGCTGTCATCCGAACCGAATGTCGCATTGGTCAAATCCGTTAACGATTTCGCCATCTTGATGATTAACTCACCATTTTTGCCTTTATCGTTATCTACACGTAAGTTCTTATCAGTAACAACTGCCGCCGCATCTAAGTTACCTTTAATCGCTAACGTTTCGTTCAGTTTTTTCTGAATAACTTGACCTTTATCACCGACAAAGTTTAAGCCGTCGTTAAGCGTTGCGATTTCTTCCTCACCGCCACCGTTCGGTTTTTCGTAAACGATACGCGTCTTAGATTCGCCGTCTTTACCGTTATTACCGTCCAGACCTTTCGTGCCATCGACCACTTTAATCGTCGCTTGTGCATCTTGGCCGTCTTTACCCGGTGCACCGGTTAAGCCGATTGAACCGTCTTTGCCGTTTAAAGTTACGCCGTCTTTGCCGTTTTCGCCTTTAACGGTAATCGTACCCGGTTTGTCTTGACCGCCTACAGTCACATTTTCTGTTAAGCCAACTTGAAGCGCGCTTTGACCGTCTTTCTCTACGACAGTAGTTTTCACGCTGCCGTCACCTTGTACTTTAACCGTTTTACCTAAATCCGCTTTAACGTCTTTATTATCTTCCGCCGTTAAACCGAATCCGCCGCCTTTACCTTCTTCGGTAAGATTGGTTACGGTTGTTTTCAAGTCACCTACATTGACTGCATTAGTTAATACATCACCTTCCGCTTTCGATAGCTCAACCGGATTACCGTCACGTTTAACTAAGCCGCTTGTCACATTAGTAATTTGGTTATTACCGTTGTTTAAGCCTTTATCCGTTAAGCTGACCTCTTTCTCAGGTTTATCTGATGAAACCGTCACGCCGTCTTTATTGATGACCGTTTTATCCGTATCGGTACTACCAAATGTCGCATTGGTTAAATCGGTTAAAGATTTGGCTAATTTCACCGTTAAGGTATCCGTACCGTTCGAGATAACCGCTAGGTTATTGTCCGAAAGTTCGCCTGTTGCGCCACCTACTACATTCGTTTGCTCGCCTAACGCACGAGTAAAGTTATTGGTTTTACCCGTTACAGCTGTGTCTAATCGGTCACCCGCATACACGGTACCTTTCGCAATATTGTCCGCATTCTTCGTAATATTAGCCGCGTTGTTCGTGACATTTTGATTTGTCGCATAAAGTTGGCTACCGTTTACCGCATCTTTACTATCCGCCGCTAACGTTCCGTTCGTCACATTCGTTACTTTGGTGTCACCGGCGTTAATACCGTCGTTATTAATGCTGACTTTGTCGCCTACCTTCACACTATCAAATTTCACGTCTTTTGCCGTAGCAACGGTAATATCATTACCTGTACGGGTAATTTTGATGTTTTCGCCATCAATAAATTTAACCGTATCTCCCGGAGCCACTTTGGTTGCCGTATCCTTATTGGCTTGGATATTCCAACCTTTTTGTACTTCATCAGAAACTAGTTTTAACTGTTCTTGTGTTGCAGCCTTACCACCTTCATATTTAGTATCTGGATCCCAAGTCGTATTGGTTAAGCCACTAATTTCACCGGTTGTACCATTAATAGTTACCGGATTACCACCATTAGTTTTATCTTTACCGATAACAACCGTATCAGCCAGTTTTACATCATACTGTTTACCACCTTCCGGATTTGTAGTTGTTTGAGTAACTACAAAATTAGTATCACCCGCTACAGAACTGTGTTTTTGACCATTCGCAATATCGTCTTTCGCTTTTTGGCTTAAATCAACTTTAACATTGGTTCCTTCAAGTTCTGTCACAACGCCGACGGTATTTACAGAATCCGCATTCGCTGAACCTTTCACCGCAACCGTACCGCTATCCGGTACCGCTGTATTATTCGTACCATCAGAAATATTCCAGTTATATGCGCTATCTGTAATCGCTTTAGTTAGCTGATCTACATTCACCGCATCCGTACCAGCCTTACCTTCCGCAACATTAGTAATTTTATTACCGCCGTTATTCAAACCACCGTCAGTTAAACTCACAGTTTTATTTGGATCCGTACCGTTCGTAATGGTCACACCATCTTTGTTAATAACGGTGTGATCATTTGCATCATTACCGAAAGTCGCACTAGTTAAACCTTCTAAAGTTTTTGCTAGTTTTACGGTTAATGTATTTGCACCATTCGATACAACACCAATATTTTTGTCTGACAGATCATCCTTAGATGCGCCCCCTACAACATTGGTTTGATTACCTAATGCTTGAGTAAACTCATTTTTCACCGAGTCATCTTTAGCATAGTCACCGGCATAAACAGTACCTTTAGCAATATCCGCCGTATTTTTCGCAATATTGTTGGTATTATTAGTTACATTTTGGTTAGTTGCATAAAGTTGGCTACCATTTACCGCTTCTTTACTATCGTTAGTAACATTACCGTCAGCTACATGCGTAATTTTCTTATCGCCGGCATTAATACCATCTTGGTTAATCACTACATTGCCTGATTTAATCGTATCACCGTTTACCGTCGTCGCATTTACTGTGGTTGCATTTACGGTTGTAAAATCAACATTTTCTTTCGTTGCAACTGTAATACCTGTTGTAGATGGAGTTAATTCGATATTTTTACCGTTGATAAAGTTAGCTTTATTGCTATTTTTATTAACTGTTTGGGCAGTCGTACCATTTACGGTCGTTACAATTTCTTGTAACGCACTTTCTGCACTTACTACTGCATCCTGTAATTTTTTAGTTGCAGCAACAGAAACTTTACCTGCTTCGACGGTTGTATTAATTAAAGTCTTATCGCCATTAATTGCTAGTGTTTCTCCTAATTTACGTTCAGTAGGAGTACCTGCATCCGCAGTAAAAGTAAGACCTTTTGTCGTAACTGTAGTATGAGCATCAACACCTTTTTGAATATCATCTTTCGTTGTTTTAGAAAGATCTAAATCATAAGTTGTAACTGTACCAGTTGTCGTTGGGGTAGCAGTAATTGTTGTACTATTATTAATAACAGTAGTTTTTTCAGACTTATTAATCGCATCAGCAACTTGATCTGCTGTAGCAAAGTTATCACCTTTATTTCCAGCAGTTACAGTACCATTTTGAGCAACATTTAAATCTGATTTATTAACAGAATATTTTACAGTTGATGTTTTTCCTGCATCGGAAACTTCAACTGATGCTGTTGTGCCGACACCATTAGCAAAGCTAACATTATCGCCACTATTTACTACATCTTTTTGAGTAGAATTTTCTTTAATATTCCATTTACTTTCAGGAATATTCGTTTTTAATGCTTCTGCCACCGCATAAAGTTGGCTACCGTTAATTGCATCCGTCGATTGATCTGAGATTAAGCCCGGTGCTACATTTTGGATACGACGAGTTAATTTTTCTCCTTTCTCATTTATACCACCAACACTTACAACACCCGCAGTAACCTCTCCACCGGCAAATTGGACTGCCTTACCATTCACCGTATCAGATGTATATGTCTTTTCTAAGCCTTTAGTTGTTTCACCAGCTACAACATATCCGGAAACACTCCCTAAGAAAACAGAGTCATTTGCGGTTTTTTTGACATTATTACCTAAAATAAATACGTCATGCGTCACATTCTGCACAATATTATTGTTACCAAGAATTCCAATACCTCTAGCAGCATTAATCGTATTATGATCACCTTGAATATTTACATATCCAGTCTCATCCGCAGTACCAATTAAATTAATATTATTTTGGTTACCTATTACCGTACTATTTTTTGCATTTGTATTTAATGTAACGCTATTTCCTAGTACAAATGTATTATCTGAAGCAAGAACATTGTTATTACCCACACTATATGAATTAGTTCCATTCACAACTGTCGGGTCACCGATTGCACCGGAGTTTGCACCATTTACCGTATTTCCCGTACCGATAGAAATAGTATTAGTATTTAATGCTTTTGCGCCTGTACCGATTGCAATGGCATCATCGCCTTTAGTTTGTGCTGATGAACCGATTGCAGTTGAATTCGTACCATTTGCAGTGGCGTTATATCCGCCTGCAAATGAATTTGTAGATTCAGCTGTTGATTCCGCACCAACTGTTGTTGAATTTAGACCAAGTGCTTCCGCATCATAACCGATCGCTGTTGTATGTTCACTTTTTGCATGTGATTTTGCACCAACTGCCGTGGCTTCAATATTTTTCTTACTATCAATACCAACAATTTTGCCATCTTTTACAACTGAAGATTTATCTCCGCCACTACCAGCCGTAGCTGCCACACCAATTGCCGTTGAGCCGTCGCTTAACGCTTGACCATGCACACCAACTACAACTGCACCATTACCGGTTGCCGCTGATTCTCTATATTTTTTGACTTCTTTATTGTCTTTAATAGCAATAAGACCTATATCTAATTGATATCCAGCAGTATCACCTGAACCATGAGGTAATGAGTCATCACCACCAATTACAATTGCACCAACACCAGAAGCAAAAGCATCATTACCTAATGCCATTGCTTGACGGTTAAGAGCCTCAGCACGCGAACCTAAAGATATTGCTTGATCTCCGTTAGAAATAGTCTGGTAACCAATAGCAATAGCTCCACTATTTAAAGAATTTCTAGATGTGCCATCAGCATCATCATTAAATACTGCTTGTGAGCGAGTACCAATCGCAATAGAGTCATGCCCATAAGCATAGGCATTAGTCCCCATTTCAATCTTGTCTTGTTGTGCACCATCTATATTTTTAGCAAAATTTTGCTGCTTATACCCAGTACTTGCCACATCAACTTTTGCTACACCGTATTTTTTAAGTCCTTGCGTACCAGCCTGATTACCAATCGCAATACCGCCTTCTGCTTGATCATTAGTAATTTGCGTACGAGAACCAATCGCAATAGCATCTAATGCTTTAGATTTAGCTTCAAAACCTATACTGATTGCTCCACCTACTGTTGATTCGGTACGAGTACCAAAAGCGATTGTATCAGGTGCATCTGTACGAGCCGTTGTACCAATAGCTATCGCACGAGTACCATTAGCAATGACTTTTGTGGCATTTACACGATCCGCATTTGTTGTATCTTCCGCGTTACCGATAGCGACAGAATAATTGCCTTGCGCATAAGAGCTTTTACCTATTGCAGACGAGTTTTTACCTTCCGCAACAGCATCATCACCGATAGAAGTTGAATAATCGCTATATGCTTTAGCTGCATGACCTACTGCTGTAGTATTTCTATCTCGTGCATGTGCTAATGCACCTACCGCCGTAGCTTCGATATTTTTATTAGGATCAATATCTTTAATACCACCTTCTACAGTATCATCTCTCACAAGTGATGTTTTACCGCCGTCCCCCGAAGTTGCGGCAACCCCGATAGCCGTTGAGCCTTTACTTAAAGCCTGGCTATGTACACCGACTACGGTTGCACCATTGCCACTTGCTGCAGAAGGTCTATACCATGGTGCATAATTTTTATCCGGATTAGGATTAAAGCCTGTTTCAACTTTATAACCGCCATAATCCGTTGAGCCGTTTAAGAAAGTACTTCCCGGAACATAAGATGAATCATCTCCCCCAATTACCACGGAACCGACACCTGATGCAAATGAGTCATTACCAATCGCTACACTTTGACGATTACGAGCAGCAGCTCTCGAACCTAATGCAACGGATTGGTCGCCACGTGAAATAGCTTGGAAACCGATAGCAACGGCACCACCGTTATTAGAACTTTTTGAATTATTAGTCATCCTTGCATCAGATTCATTGTAGTTATTCTCATATACAGCTTGGGCATTAGTACCAATTGCGATAGAATCATGACCTGCCGCAAAGGCATAGGTCCCCATTGAAATTAAGTTATTTTTTTCACGAGTATTATCCTTGAGGTACTGAGTACTTAATTTTTCATAATCGTTATCTGTGTGATTGGTATTATTATCGCCATCAGAAGCTTTATCACCATCAGGTCTCTGTTTACCTGCATTTTTTCCTATGGCAATGGATTGAGTTCCTACTGCTGTTGCACTACCCTGACTAACTTTGTCATCCGAAGCAGCTTCAATAGACACAGCCGCATACGCTACAGAAATAGTAGAAATCCATAAGGAAGAAATAACACTTAATTTAAAGCCTGTTCCAATTACAGAAGACACTCCATTCTTCTTCGCATCAGAAACCGAAGCTTTCGCTTTACTTTTACTACGTGTTAATTCAGATACCACGACAAAAGTTTGTGTTGCGTGACTCCAAATTACTTTAAAAATTTTATTCATTACAAAATCCTTACTTCAAAAAAATGATTTATCTATACTTTATATGTTATAAATCAATATAAGATATAGATTGTCTAATTTTAAGCTAACCAAACAACAACTCAACAAAATTTACATAGATTACAGTTTATCTCCCCTTTGTATCATACGCTTTATAAAAAAAGCCGATTCAAAATGAATCAGCTTAAAAAATAATAACGATATTAAATATATTTGTTCACACCATTTAAATGAGAACCTGAATTTAGTACTTTTATCTCTATTTCGATTTTACTTTATCTAATGTTTCCGGCTTGGTCCAAACTAGGAAATCCCAAATCATACCGATTCTTGCCAAAAATTCTCTTAATCTGACTTTAATATGCCCTTCGGGATATTTAGCCGCAAAACAAACGGCATTAATATTATGATATTTAGCAATAAATAACGCTCGCTCGCAATGAAATTGCTGAGATACGATAATAAAGGGTTCTAATTTATATACCTTACTTGCCCTGACTATCGAATCTAAGGTACGGTATCCGGCAAAATCCTGTTCAATCATATTTTTCGGAATGCCCATCTTATATAAATCGTTTAACATTACTTTCGGTTCGTTATAATAAGGCGTCTTATTATCGCCGCTAACCAATAATGTTTTCGCTTTACCTTTATTAATTAATTGCACGGCAGCTTCTAAACGATATTTATAATATAAATTCGGTGTACCCTTTGCATAAAATTTCGATGTCCCTAAAACAACGGCATTTCGATGTTTCGGTAATTTTTCAATATCGGTATAAATATTATCTTTTACATAAATACCCGTCGCATAATCAATAACAAAAACAGTAATACTTAAAAGAAACACTATTCCAAAGCTGACTAACGCAATACGCGGACAGATTAAAAGACATCTTTTCCGCAAAGACGACTTCGGCAAACTTTCTGTTGCTTGAGTTAATTCCATTCGATTTCCATTTGTTTCATGAAGAACAAGCGGTCTAATTTTTAAGTATCTACTTATTTGACCACCGATAGACTACATAAGTTCTAAAAGGTTCAAAATTTTAGCATAGCTTAGCTATATGAAATTGCAAGTTTAACTTTAATCAGAATTCTAGACGTTTAGACGGCTAAATTTTCTTGACAAAGTGCCGTTTGGAGATTAATTTATGCTTATTTTTAGGCGTTTAGACGTCTATACTGATAATAATAAGCGGTCTGATTTTCGCAAAATTTTGTAACCTTAGGAAAAGCCATGGCGCATAGCATTACTCTTTTTTCAGAAAAACCTCTTTCCCTGATACTCGGCGGAACGCTTTCGCCTATTGATGTCGCTTACCAAACATACGGTACGCTAAATACGGATAAAAGTAATGTCGTCTTACTCTGCCATGCGCTCACCGGCGATGCCGAACCTTATAAAAATGCACCGGAACAAGGTTGGTGGCAGGATTTTATCGGTTCGGGATTAGCTTTCGATACGGATCGCTATTTTTTTATTTGTTCTAACGTACTTGGCGGGTGTAAAGGTACGACTGGTCCGTCCTCTATTAATACTCAAACAGGTAAGCCTTACGGAAGTCAATTTCCAATTATTACGGTGCAAGATATTGTCGAAGTACAAAAGGCTTTGCTCGATGCGTTAGGCATTGGTCATTTACATGCGGTAGTCGGCGGTTCTTTCGGTGGAATGCAAGCGACACAATGGGGGATTAGCTATCCAGATTTCGTGAGCAATATCATTAATTTATGTTCCTCACTCACGCTAAGTGCGGAGGCTATCGGCTTTAATCACGTGATGCGCCAAGCGATTATTAATGATCCGCATTTTAATCACGGCGATTATTATGGCGGTTTACCGCCGGATAACGGTTTAAAAATCGCTCGTATGCTCGGTATGCTGACTTATCGTACCGATGTACAATTAGCCCGTGCTTTCGGGCGTGAAATGAAGCAACAAACCGAAATTTGGGGCGATTATTTTCAAGTGGAATCGTATTTGAGCTATCAGGGAGTAAAATTTTTAGATCGCTTTGATGCCAACAGCTATTTACGTTTGTTACGCGCTTTGGATTTATATGATCCGGCATTAGGCTATGAACATGAAATTGATGCGTTAAAACGAATTAAAGCAAATTACACTTTGGTTGCGATTACCAGTGATCAGCTATTTAAGCAAATTGATGTACTAAAAAGTAAACAGCGTTTAGAAGCTGCCGGCGTGCAGGTGGATTATCACGAATTTCATTCCAACTTCGGGCATGATGCTTTCTTAGTCGATTATGATTTCTTTGAGCCGATGATCAGAAAAGGATTACAAACGGAAACCTAATTTCCGTTTGCTAAAAACAGATAAAAAAAGACCGCTTGCAATAAATAACAAGCGGTCATTTTTTTATGGAATTTTTACACTACACGTGTGTTTGTTCAGGTAATGTTCCTTCAATTTCTTCGATTAAATCACCGTTTTTAAAAAACGCATAGCCGCCGTTTTTCATTTTGACCCATTTTTCGTTTTTGGTAAGCGGTTGTGTCGTGATAATCGTGACTTTATCATTTGCGGTGGTGTATTTGCTAAAATCAATTTCTACGTCATCATCACGTAATGCCGTGCTAAACGGTGCTTTACGTGTTACATAATGTAGATTGGTCGAACAACGAGCAATCATCCAATGTCCGTTCGATAAAATAAAATTAAATACGCCGTGTTTGGCAATTTCGGAAGTAATTTCTACAACCGCATCAAAAATTTCTTTCTCGCTCGGTTTTTTTAAGAAACGTTCTCTAAGCTGAGACACTAAACAGCAAAATGAGGCTTCGGAGTCCGTCGTTCCAATAGGCTGATAATGACATTCCTCACAAACCCCTACGCCCTCAACCGTTCCGTTATGTGCAAACACCCAGTTTTCGCCCCATAACTCTCGAATAAACGGATGTGTATTTTCTAAATTAATATCGCCTCGGGTGGCTTTACGAATATGTGCAATCACATTGAACGATTTAATACGATATTGACTGACAAGATCCGCCATCGGCGAAGAAGCACCCGGTCGGTTATCTCGAAAAATACGTACGCCTTTACCTTCAAAAAACGCGATACCGAAACCGTCCGTATGTTGATCCGTTAAACCGGCGCGGCGGCGAAATCCCTCAAAGGAGAAGGTAATGTCCGTTGGGGTGTTACAATTCATTCCGAGTAATTGACACATAAATTTATTCTTCGTTAGGTAGGGTGATAAAAAAGAAAGACCAGCTGGCTAGCTGGCCTAACGGATATATTGTTGCAAATCCTAAAAATAATTCAATAGAGGCAGATCAAAAATTTTATAGCTTGTAGTCATTATTTATATTTATTTTGCTATATGAATTAATTTTCTTCACTAACCGCTATACTTTCTCTTTTCTAAAGAGAGAAAGTAAGAAGATTGCGCCGGCACAAACGACCACGGAAGGCCCCGCCGGCGTATCTTTCCATGCGGAGAACAGTAATCCCCCCGTAATGGAAACAATACTGAATATAATCGCATATCCGACCATCGCTTCCGGCGTTTTGGCAAAACGACGAGCAATTGCCGAAGGAATAATTAATAAGGAAGTAATAATCAATGCACCGACAAATTTCATACTTAATGCGATGGTTAATGCGGTAAGCAACATCAACAACAGACGTAAGCGCACCACATTCAATCCTTCGATTTGCGCTAATTCGGGGCTAATCGTAATGGAAAGTAGTTTTTTCCAAAAATAGCCTAATACACCGGCGATAAATAACGTTCCGCTACCGATAAATGCCACATCGTCAAAATCAATTGCCAGTAAATCACCGAATAGATACGACATCAGATCAACACGAACATTATCAAGCAAACTAATGGTAATTACCCCCAACGATAAGCTACAGTGTGCGATAATTCCCAATACCGTATCTAAAGAATAAGCGGTTTTATGCTCTAGCCATACCAGTAACATAGCTAAAATCAGAGTCATTACAATAACCGCAATATAAGGATCAATCTGTAAAAAGATACCAAGTGCGACACCAAGTAATGCGGAATGAGAAAGCGTATCGCCGAAATAGGCCATTTTGCGCCATACCACAAAAGCCCCTAGCGGGGCGGTAATAAATGCCAATAATAAGCCGGCCAGCCAAGCTGGGAATAGAATTTCAAACATTTCTCTCTCTATTGTTTTTATTGTTCAGTAAAATACAAGCGGTCCGATTTCTCTAAAATTTTGCAAAAAAATCTTAAAATTTTACCGCTTGTAACGTTGTTGCAAGCTGGATTGATCTTGTGCTTTTAACCACTGCAATTTTTCCTTAATTTGCTTTTCCATTCCCCGTTCCGTCGGGTGATAAAATACCGTATCTTTTAATTCCGGCGGGAAGTAGTTTTCGCCGGCGGCATAAGCGTTCGGTTCATGATGTGCGTAACGATATTCTTCACCGTAACCTAACGATTTCATCAACTTAGTCGGTGCATTGCGCAGATGTTCCGGCACATCGTAATCTTTGCCCTCTTTCGCAAGACGTTTCGCCTCATTGAAAGCGTTATAAACCGCATTGCTTTTTGGCGCAACCGCCAAATAAATCACCGCTTGCGCAACCGCTCTTTCACCTTCGTAAGCCCCAACTCGGGTATAGCAATCCCAAGCGTTAATCGCAACTTGCATCGCTCTAGGGTCAGCATTGCCAATATCTTCCGAAGCGATTGCCAATAATCGGCGCGCAACATACAAAGGATCGCCGCCTGCGGTTAAAATTCTCGCATACCAATACAACGCGCCGTCCGGTGATGAGCCCCGTACCGACTTATGCAATGCCGAGATTAAATCATAGTAACGATCGCCGCCTTTATCAAAGCGCGCTTGTCGCTCTCCCAATACTTCGGCTAACAATGCTTTATTCAGGCGTTTTCCTTGAGGGGAAATCTCTGCCATATCCGACATCAGTTCTAAGCAATTTAAAGCGAATCTCGCATCCCCATTTACGTAATCGGCGAGTAATTCAATCACATTATCTTCGATGTAATAGCTTTCATTGCCTAATCCTCGTTCTTTATTGTAGAGGGCATTTGTTAAAACTTGCACAATTTCGACCACTTGCAATGGCTTCAAAATATAAATTTTTGCACGAGAAAGTAAGGCGTTATTTAATTCAAAGGATGGATTCTCGGTTGTCGCACCGATAAAAATAATGGTGCCGTCTTCAATATGCGGCAGAAAAGCGTCTTGTTGGCTTTTATTAAAGCGGTGTACTTCATCGACAAAAAGTAATGTTCGTCTGCCGGTTTGTCTATTGAGCTTAGCCCGCTCTATCGCTTCTCTGATTTCCTTCACACCGCTGGTAACCGCAGAAAGGCGTTCCACTTCCGTATCAAAATGATGTGCAATAATTTCGGCCAACGTCGTTTTACCTGTGCCGGGAGGTCCCCAAAAGATCATAGAATGAGAATGTCCCGCTTCTATCGCACGACGTAACGGTTTACCTTCTCCGACAAGATGAGATTGCCCGATATACTCCGCCAATGTGCGAGGACGCATTCTGGCGGGTAGCGGTCTAAAATCTGCTGAAAAATCAAAGGATAGACTACTCATAGTCATACTCCATTAACGTAATCTGAGCTGACGACGAATTTGGCGCATAAGTAAGAAGATCCATGGCCATAAAATCCCACTGATTATCGCACCTAAAATTTCTTGAGTATTAAATTCGGCGCTATGTAATACCAATTCAACAAAGAAGATCATGAAACGGATAAGTATCACATAAAGCATCACCAAAATCGCCTGTAACCAAAGCGATAAGTTACGCAAAATAAGATGATGTTTCGCCACAAAATAAATCGCAATAGATAATACTAATGCATGAATGCCTAAAATAGAACCTAAAATTAGATCCCAAACGATACCGGCAACAAATGCCGTTCCGACACTAATTTTATTAGGTAAGGCCAACGCCCAATAGATAAGTACCAGTACGAGCCAACTTGGACGTAAACCTTGCAACCCGACCGGCCATGGCATAATTTCCAATACAAAAGCAATAATAAAAATTAAAAGTAATACTAAAATCTGAAACAATGGATTCGTACGCATTACTCGGCTCCTTGCTCTGTATGATTATTTTCTTCGTTATCCAATTCAAACTGGCTTTCCGGATTGATACTCTCATCCGAACCGTCTAATAATTCTTCCTTGCTTTCCTCTTTAACTTCTTCTTTTTTCTTCTCTTTTAAGCGTTCTAACGGATTTAAGCTGTTACGTCTTTCTTCCACCACATCACGTACTTGTTGCGGCGATAAACTTTGCGCTTTACGTAATTCTTCGCCGGTAGGCCATAATAAGAGCAAATATCTTAAGCGATCAAAAGATGCGAGAGGACGAGCGACAATACGAGCAAATTGGCTTTGCGTATCATTGGTTACCGCTTCGACAATCGCAACCGGATAGCCTTCGGGGAATCTGCCGCCTAAACCTGAAGTAACTAACACATCGCCTTTGATTACATCAACCGAACGAGGTAAATTATCAATAAAAAGCTCGTCGTTATGCCCCGTACCGTTCGCAATACCGCGAACATCATTACGCAATACTTGCACCGGCACGGCGTGAGTCACATCCGTAATTAATAATACTCGACTACTTTTCTCACCAACGGAAATAACCTGACCTACCACACCTTTTTCATCAATAATCGGCTGACCGACAAAGGCACCGTCACTTTTTCCTCGGTTAATAATCACTTGTTGGCGATAAGCGTCCATCTCGGCGGTTAAGACTTCGCCGATCTTTTTATATTCGTCTTGGCGTAACGGCGAACTCAGTAATAAACGTAATCGCTGGTTTTCTACTTTAAGTTGATCTAATAAAAGTAGATCCGCATTTTTTTCTCGCAACTGTTCTTTTAAAACATGATTTTCCATCTGCAACTTATTGTTATCAATAAAGTTGTTACTCACTCCATCTAATACGGAACGCGGCGTATTTGCAAAATAATATAGACCGCTTATTGCAGTTTCCAGCATATTACGGAATTGAATGATCGCGCTGCTTCTACCGTCAAAAGCAATAAGCACGATAGAAATGACGATAGCAAGAAATAGACGTACGCCTAATGACGGGGCTTTAGCAAAAATTGGTTTCATTGTTCACTATTTTGAGAAGTAAATGAGTGAGAGATGGAGATTGATAATAAACAATGGATAATGGACATTTCACTGCCATTATCCATCGTAAATACTCATATCAATAAATAGTCGGCTTATTCATCGCTACTAAAGATATCGCCGCCGTGCATATCAATCATATCAAGAGCCTTACCGCCGCCGCGAGCAACACAAGTTAAAGGATCTTCTGCCACGATTACCGTTACACCCGTTGCTTCAGAAAGCAGAACATCGATATTCTTCAATAACGCACCGCCGCCGGTTAATACCATTCCGCGCTCGAAAATATCCGCAGCAAGCTCCGGCGGACATTGTTCCAATACGGATTTTACCGCTTCTACAATACCGTTTAACGGTTGCTCGATTGCTTCCAATACGTGGGTTGAATTTAATTCGAATGTTCGCGGCGCACCTTCGGCAAGGTTATGACCGTGTACTTCCATTTTACGCACTTCGTCTTCATCACGAATAATCGCCATCGCAATTTCTTTCTTAATACGCTCGGCAGTCGCTTCACCGATTGCAGAACCGAAATGGCGACGTACATAAGCGACAATCGCTTCGTCTAATTTATCGCCGCCGATACGAACGGATGTCGAATAAACAATACCGTTTAATGAAAGTACCGCAACTTCCGTCGTACCGCCGCCGATATCAATAACCATCGAACCTGTCGCTTCATGTACCGGTAATCCCGCCCCAATTGCCGCCGCCATCGGTTCTTCAATTAAATACACTTCACGAGCACCGGCACCGATTGCAGATTCTTTAATCGCACGACGTTCCACTTGCGTTGCACCTGCCGGCACACACACCAATACGCGTGGGCTAGGACGCATAAAATTATTACTGTGCACCTGTTTAATGAAGTGCTGTAACATTTTTTCCGTAACAAAGAAATCAGCAATTACACCGTCTTTCATCGGACGAATCGCAGTAATACTTTTTGGCGTACGACCAAGCATTAATTTAGCATCCGAACCTACCGCCGCAATACTTTTTAAAGAACCGATACGGTCTTGACGTACGGCAACGACTGACGGTTCATCTAAAACAATACCTTGACCTTTCACATAAACCAATGTGTTTGCCGTGCCAAGATCGATAGAAAGATCGTTAGAAAACAATCCTAGAAATTTTTTAAACATATAGAGGAATCCATTGAATTTGGGAGTTGCGATAATAAAAAAAGAATGCTCACAATGGAGCAAAAAATTATTTGTAAATATAACAAAAAAGCCTACTAAACTTCAATGAATAATTTAGGTAAAAGAAAATTACTTGCATTTAAACAAAAAAACGCCACTCTTTTGGAGTGGCGTTTCAAATCAGAAACTAATTAATTAGCCTTTGTAGTTATAAACGTGAGCAACTAAGTCTAATACTTTGTTTGAATAACCTGTTTCGTTATCGTACCAAGATACTAATTTTACGAAAGTATCTGTTAATGCGATACCTGCTTTAGCATCGAATACCGAAGTTTCAACCGCACCGTTAAAGTCTGTTGATACTACCGCATCTTCAGTATAACCTAACACGCCTTTCATTTCTTCTTGTGAAGCGCGTTTAACTTCCGCACAGATTTCTTCGTATGTAGCAGGTTTTTCTAAGTTCACTGTTAAATCAACTACAGAAACGTTTGCTGTCGGAACACGGAAAGCCATACCGGTTAATTTACCGTTTAATGCAGGTAATACTTTACCTACCGCTTTCGCCGCACCTGTTGATGAAGGAATGATGTTTTGTGAAGCACCACGACCACCGCGCCAGTCTTTCGCTGATGGACCATCTACAGTTTTTTGTGTCGCAGTTGTTGCGTGAACTGTAGTCATTAAACCTTCTTTAATACCGAATTTATTGTGGATGACTTTAGCTAACGGTGCTAAGCAGTTAGTTGTACAAGAAGCGTTAGAAACGATATCTTGGCCTGCGTATGCATCGAAGTTTACACCATTAACGAACATAGGTGTTGCATCTTTAGACGGACCGGTTAAAACAACTTTTTTCGCACCTGCAGTAATGTGTTTACGTGCTGTTGCGTCGTCTAAGAATAAACCGGTTGCTTCAACTGCGATATCAACACCGATTTCATTCCATTTTAAGTTAGCAGGATCACGCTCGGAAGTTACGCGAATCGCTTTACCATTAACTACTAATTGACCGTCTTTAACTTCCACTGTACCATTGAAACGACCGTGAGTTGAATCGTATTTTAACATGTAAGCCATGTAATCAACGTCGATTAAGTCGTTGATACCTACAACTTCGATATCATCACGAAGTTGCGCTGCACGGAACACGATACGACCGATACGACCGAAGCCGTTAATACCAATTTTAATAGCCATAGATTTTTTCACCTATATTTAAAGTTAAACAAAATTCGTTCTTCCATACTCTGAAAGTGCAAGGATTATAGCACATATTCTAATATGCCTTTCAACTAAAAGAACGCAATCCAATATAACAGATAAATTTTTTGTGATCTATGTCAAAATTTCAAAATTTGTAACGCTAAAGAGGTAAAAAAACGGTAGAATTGGAGAATAATTTCTATCTTAGGAGTGAAAATGATTAAAGATATTGACGAACTAACGGAAGAACAGGTTGAAATTCTGATTAATCATGGTACGGAAATGCCATATTCCGGCAAGTTTCTTAATGAAAATCGCATAGGAACCTACCGCTGCGCCCGTTGCCATAACGCCCTATTCCGTTCGGATACAAAATTTGATGCCGGCTGCGGCTGGCCTAGCTTCTACGAAGCAGTTTCAGACGACGCATTACGCTATTTGGACGACTATAGTTTAGGTCGCCACCGTACCGAAATTCGCTGCGGTAACTGCGATTCGCATATGGGGCACGTATTTAATGACGGCCCTCCACCGACCGGTTTACGCTTCTGCCTGAATTCCATCGCACTCAACTTTAAATGGGATGAAACCGGTGAAGAAATTGACGGTTAATTAATTTTATAAATTAAATATCATTTTCTACATTAAGCATAAAGACAAGCGGTCGAAATTTAAAGAATTTTTGCAAATTATTTTCAAATTTCGACCGCTTGTTTATACGAAATAATTCACTAGTTACGATAAAATATTTCTCGCAATAATATCGCCCATTTCACTGGTAGAAACTGGCGTATTTTTATTCGCTAAATCACCTGTGCGATAGCCTTCCGCTAACGCTTTTTGAATCGCCGCCTCAATCGCATCCGCCGCTTCATTTAAATTAAAGCTATAGCGTAACATCATTGCCGCCGATAAAATTTGTGCAATCGGATTCGCAATATTTTTACCGGCGATATCCGGTGCCGAACCGCCCGCCGGCTCATATAAACCGAAACCATCTTCATTTAAACTTGCAGACGGCAACATACCCATTGAACCGGTAATCATTGCCGCCTCATCCGAAATAATATCGCCGAAGATATTCGAACATAATAAGATATCAAAACTTTCCGGTGCTTTAATGAGTTGCATTGTCGCATTATCAATATACATATGTTCTAACGTTACTTCCGGATAATCTTTTGCAATTTCGCTTACCGTTTCACGCCATAAAATTGAGCTTTGCAATACGTTTGCTTTATCAATAGACGTTACTTTCTTATTACGTTTCATTGCAGATTCAAAAGCAACGCGCGCAATACGCTCAATCTCATATTTATAGTAAACTTCGGTATCAAACGCCTTAGTCTGCGAACCTTCGCCCTCACGTCCTTTCGGCTGACCGAAATAAATGCCGCCGGTTAATTCTCGTACTACAACCATATCGAAGCCTTTTGCCGCAATATCCGCTCGCAACGGACAGAATTTCTCTAAACCTTTATATAAAGTGGCGGGACGTAAATTACAGAATAATTTGAAATGTTTACGTAACGGAAGTAATGAACCACGCTCCGGTTGTTCATCCGGCGGTAAATTTACCCATTTAGGCCCGCCCACAGAACCAAACAGAATCGCATCGGCTTCTTCACAACCTTTTAAGGTATTTTCCGGCAACGCTTTACCTTGTGCGTCAATTGCCGCACCGCCGATATTAAAATGATTAAAATTTAATTTAAAACCGAATTTTTGCTGTGTCGCTTCAAGCACTTTGATCGCCTGAGCCATAATTTCAGGACCAATACCGTCCCCCGCTAAAACCGCAATGTTGTAAGTTTGCATATAAATATCCTCTTATTGTTATGTAAAGATTTAAACATTCTACCTTAAAATTTCGGTTATTGGGTGGGAAATGATGAAATTTGATTTAGAATGCCGTGTGATGAGAGAGGTAATATGCAAACATCATTGTTAAAAATACTGTCATTGGCAATTTTGAGCCAAAATTTGACCGCTTGCGGCACGATTGTCAGCCTAACTGAGGGCGATTATTCCGTTTATGCCGGAGTGACTAAAGACTTTGAAACAATCCAAAACGGAGGAATCTTAAGTATTCCGGCAGTTGTCGATTTACCACTCAGTTTTGTATTGGATACCTTAATATTGCCGGTAACCTTAAGCCAATAAAAAATAAGGAATAGCTTAGAGAAGAATAAAATAGAAAAGTTAAGTTGGTCCCCCCTACCGGACTTGAACCAGTGACCAAGCGATTATGAGTCGCCTGCTCTAACCGACTGAGCTAAGGGGGGATAAAGAAATGAGGTTGGATTATAGGGAAATTTTGGGTGTTCGTCTAGCGTTAGGCAAACACCCGCATAAAAAACATACTAGCGAATAAATTACACTTTATTCCGTACGCCAAATAAGGCTTGCCATACGTCCTGTCCGTTTATCTCGTCGATAAGAGAAAAAATCTTCCCGTTCGGTCACGGTACAATGCTCTCCGCCGGAAATTTCGGTAATGCCAAGTTTACGTAATCGCTGCCGAGCAATTTGGTAAAGATTTCCTAAAAATTTACCGCTTGCTGTCGGGTCAACAACAAATGCCTGCTCCGCTTGCGGATCAAAGGCACAAAACTGTTCAATCACTTCTTTGCCGACTTGGAATTTAGTTGGACCGATTGCCGGCCCTAACCATGCACAAATATCCGTCGGCGAACAAGCAAATTCCGCTACCGTATTTTCTAATACACCATCGCACAAGCCTCGCCATCCGGCATGAGCCGCCGCGACTTCTTTTCCGTCTTTACTATAGAAAAGTACCGGCAAACAATCTGCCGTCATCACTAAGCAAACCTGATTCGGTTGATCGGTATAAACCGCATCCGCTTCCAAATTATCACCGTCATACGGTAGGCGAATCACACGAGTACTGTGTGTTTGCGTTAAAAATAGCGGAAAATGCGGCAAGCCGAACTGCTCTACCAATAACCGGCGATTTTGTTTCACATCCTTAGGATTATCACCGACATGATCACCTAAATTAAAGCTATCAAAAGGGGGTTGGCTAACACCACCTGTTCTAACGGTAGTAAAAGCACGAATATGTTCCAGCGCATGCCAATTGGGCGTAATGTTTTTCATTGCAAAATTTTCTCTAAAAATGACCGCTTATTTGCGTACCGCAATCGCTTCAATCTCTAAACCGACATCTTTCGGTAAACGAGCGACTTCAACGCAAGAACGCGCCGGAAATGCCGGATGATTATTTTCACGGAAAAACGCTTCATATTCAGCATTAACGGTTGCGAAATCATTCAGGTCTTTGACAAAAACGGTTGTTTTAACAATATCCGCCACACTTAAACCGGCTTGTTCAACAATCGCTTTGACATTTTCTAATGATTGGCGCGCTTGTTGCGTAATATCAGTTGGAATCTCGCCCGTTTGCGGATTAACCGGAATTTGTCCTGATGTTAGAACCAAATTACCTAAATCAACCGCTTGTACGTATGGACCGATTGCCGCCGGTGCTTTTTCCGTATGAATAACTTTAGTCATAGTGAATTCCTTCTTTTAGTAATGAAAAATAGTGCGTTTAATGATAATATCTCCCACCTTTTATTTCTACCCCTAATCTCAAGAGAAATAGTATGAGCATTAACGTTACTGAAATCGTCCTGCACCAGATTCATCAAACCGAAGGCGAAACACCTGAGTTAAATACGGTACTTCGCGACAATCTACTTGCCATCAGTCCTGAAGTGGAGCAAATGATGTTACAACTTCACCAAGCTTACCAAAGTAAAGCGAAGGCTTACGGTATATTTAAAAATGAATCTATTTTTGCTCAGCAACTTAATCGCTTATTAGAACAGGAAACTGATTTTTTACCGTTCAGTCACAGTTGTGCGAAAATGCTTTCTAGCGAATTAGCCAAATATCCTTTTGCATCAGGCGGGACTTTTATTCTTTGTCGCTATAACTTTTTAGCAACGGATTATTTATTTATCGCATTGATTGATAGCCGTACTTCTATGCTGGTGGACGACCAATTAGAGATAAAACGTACCGAATATTTAGATATTACCCAGTATGATATTGCTTGCCGTATCAATTTGACCGAATTAAAAATCAATGCGCAATCAAACCGCTATCTCACCTTTATTAAAGGACGAGTCGGACGAAAAATTGCGGACTTCTTTATGGATTTTCTGAGTGCGGAAGAAGGTTTAAATCCTCAATTACAAAATCAGACGCTTTTACAAGCGGTGAGCGATTATTGCGATCAAGGCGAATTATCCGCACCGCAAACACGTGAAGTGAAAAAACAAGTATTTGAATACTGTAAAGGACAAATTAACAGCGGTGAGGAAATCGCACTAAGTGAATTATCCGAAGCGCTACCGACACTCAACGAAGTTGATTTTGCACAATTTACTCAAGAACAAGAATACGGACTTGAAGAAAATATTCCGCCGGTACGTAATGCGTTAAAAACCTTAACCAAATATTCCGGCTCGGGCAAAGGCGTAACCATTAGTTTTAATGCGGAATTACTCGGCGAACGTTTAATTTGGGATGAACTAAACGATACATTAACCATCAAAGGATTGCCGGCGAATTTGCGTGATCAGTTAGCACGCAATAAGTAATGGAAAATTTTTATTAGTTTGGGTATTATCTATCCAATCATTTTGAACAATTCAAAGGTCGATAAATATTATGAAAATGAAATCTCTGTTAGCTATCGCACTACTTGCGGTGGGGGTAACCTCTTGTTCTACCGTAAAAAAAGTCGTGTATCGTATTGATGTTCCGCAAGGCAATTACTTAGAACAAGAAAAGATTGACCAAGTTAAAGTCGGTATGGATAAAACGCAAGTACAATATTTGCTTGGTACGCCGATGCTAAAAGATACCTTTAATCAAGATCGTTGGAGTTATGTTTATATCAAACGCGAAGGCTATAATGATCCTATCCAACATACGCTTTTTGTTAATTTCGATAGTAAAGGTCTTGTAAGTAATATCACCTTAGACAAACCTATTACGAATGAAGCGCAATAATCATTGACAACTTCAAACGCCCACTTTATATAGTGGGCTTTCTTTTACCCATTACCTTTAATTAGTTTTTTTTATCATACAAAAAGTATGTATGATTTCAGCTTATCTAGATGAAAATTAACTAAATTTATGCCAATTTGACTATTAAACAACCAAATAATAAATTTTTATCATATATTTGATAAATTTTTTTAATTATTGCTTTTCAAATCCAAAATAGCTTGATAGACTCCTTGCCATGCTAAACACACTACTATTTGATAAATATTTTTCATTTTAAATATAAATACGCAGGAGTACTTTATGAGCGACTTAAACGCACTGTTCCAAAAAATCAAACAACGTGACCCTGACCAAGCGCCTTTCCACCAAGCGGTGGAAGAAGTTTTCGGTTCATTAGCACCATTTCTTGCCAAAAATCCTAAATATACGCAACAAGGTATTTTAGAACGTATCGTTGAGCCGGAGCGTGTAATTACTTTCCGTGTCACTTGGGTTGATGATAAAGGTCAAGTGCAAGTAAACCGCGGTTATCGTATTCAAATGAACTCTGCGATCGGTCCTTATAAAGGCGGTATTCGTTTCCATCCTTCCGTTGATTTAGGGGTTTTAAAATTCTTAGCGTTTGAACAAGTTTTCAAAAATGCATTAACTACATTACCGATGGGCGGTGGTAAAGGCGGTTCGGATTTCGATCCTAAAGGTAAATCTGATGCGGAAGTCATGCGTTTCTGCCAAGCATTTATGACGGAATTATCTCGCCATATCGGTGCGGATACCGACGTACCGGCGGGCGACATCGGTGTCGGCGGTCGTGAAATCGGTTATATGTACGGTCAATACAAAAAATTACGCAATGAATTTACCTCAGTCTTAACCGGTAAAAGTTTAACTTGGGGCGGTAGCTTAATTCGTCCGGAAGCAACAGGTTACGGTGCGGTTTACTTTGCAGACGCAATGTTAGCAACTCGCGGTCAAGGCTTTGACGGTAAACGTGTAGTTATCTCAGGTTCCGGTAACGTAGCGCAATATGCAGCTGAAAAAGCGATTCAAAAAGGTGCGAAAGTATTAACCGTGTCCGATTCAAACGGTTATGTCTTATTCCCTGATTCGGGTATGACCGAAAAACAATTAGCGGATTTATTAGTACTGAAAAACGAACGCCGTGAACGCTTATCCGTATATGCGAAAGAACAAGGCGTCCAATACTTTGAAGGTCAAAAACCATGGGGCGTTAAATGTGATATTGCGCTGCCGTGTGCGACACAAAATGAATTAGACGGCGAAGCGGCGAAAGAATTGGTTAAAAACGGTTGTTTCTGCGTGGCTGAAGGCGCGAATATGCCGACCACACTTGAAGGTGTTGAAGTGTTTATCGCAGCGAAAATTCTTTATGCTCCGGGTAAAGCGGCAAATGCCGGCGGTGTAGCGACTTCAGGTTTAGAAATGAGCCAAAACGCAATGCGCTTGGCTTGGACTCGTGAAGAAGTGGATCAACGTTTATTCAACATTATGACCGCCATTCACCAAAACTGCGTGGAAAACGGTACGGAAACGGACGGTTATGTAAACTATGTGAACGGTGCGAACATCGCAGGCTTCAAAAAAGTGGCTACTGCAATGTTAGAACAAGGTATCGTATAACAATTTTATATAATATAAACCCTCTTCGGAGGGTTTCTTTTTGCGCAAAATAAAAAGTTTATGCTATGCTGTGACAAACAGATATAGGAATAAATATGATGAGAAAAATTCTATTTACATTAGTTTGTGCAACATTAGCTCATACCGGTTTTGCAAATTCTGCGGAAAATTCGACCGCTTATACGGAGCAAGTTAAATATAAAATATCCGAAACGGATATAAAAATACTTATACGTCAGCTGAATAATATCGAACAATGTATATTTCCGGATCTTGCTAAGCCCGACTATCAAAAGATCTATGATAATTGGTCGGTTGCCGAAAATATGACGATGTTCTATTTTCAGCAAAATCTCTTAACAGAGCTGATCGGCGAACAAAATGCGCAATTTATTGAAAAAGATAAACTCTCACGCCAATATTTTGAACAAATGCACGAGAAATACAACCATCAAAAAGCCAGTGTAGATAAATCCCGCTGTGAAGATTTCAAACCGATATATGCGCAAATCAAACAGCGAATTGAATACTCTATACCGCAGGTGTATAAGTAAGATAAAAATATCATACAGAAAAGCCCTTGATTCCTCTCGGACTCAAGGGCTTGTTTTTATGCTTTAATTTAGTTTTCGTTATGAATTTCTAAATTGGTTGCTTGTTTTGCAGCTTTGGCTTTCGCTTTATCGTTACGTGCGCAAGCAATCGCATCAAGGTAAGCTTTATCTACATCTCCGGTAATATATTCGCCGGTAAATACCGAAGCATCGAAATGATGAATTGCCGGATTTTCGGTTTGTACCGCTTTATAAAGCGCTTCAAGATCTTGGAAAATCAGTTTATCCACACCAATCATTTCCGCGACTTCTTCCACCGAGCGGTCATAAGCTACGAGTTCTTCGCAAGTCGGCATATCAATACCGTATACGTTCGGATAACGAATTTCCGGCGCGGCTGAAGCGAAGTAAACTTTCTTCGCACCGGCGGCACGTGCCATTTCAACGATCTGTTCGGATGTTGTTCCGCGAACGATAGAGTCATCGACTAATAACACGTTTTTGCCTTTAAACTCGCTGGCAATCGCATTTAATTTACGGCGTACCGAGCTTTTACGCTGCGCTTGTCCCGGCATAATAAAGGTACGAGCGACATAGCGGTTTTTCACAAAACCTTGGCGATAAGGTTTGTATAAAACGTTTGCGATGCGTACCGCAATATCGTTTGAGGTTTCAGGAATCGGAATCACTACATCAATTTCATCGACCATTCTGCCCCATTCGCGTTTAATTTTTTCGCCTAATAATTCGCCCATATGTACACGCGCACCGTAAACGGATACGCCGTCAATCACGGAATCCGGACGAGCGAAATAAACGTACTCAAAAATACATGGGTTTAATTTCGGATTATCCGCACAAATTGCGGAATGTAATTCGCCGTCGAAGGTAATATAAACCGCTTCGCCCGGATTTACGTCACGGACAAATTCAAAACCGACAATATCTAAAGCAACGCTTTCGGAAGCAAACACATACTCCGTTTTGCCTTCTACAACACGTTTACCTAATACTAGCGGACGAATACCGAACGGATCTCGGAATGCCACCATACCGTGACCGATAATCATCGCGATACACGCATAAGCACCGCGAATCGCTTCGTTGGTTTTACGTACCGTTTCAAAAATATTTTCCGGCGTTAAATGTGATGTCGGATATTGATCCAAATAATGCGCAAAAATATTCAGTAACGATTCCGAATCCGAATTGGTATTCACGTGACGACGAGCTTCTTTGAATAAACGTTCTTTTAATTCGGCGTTATTAGTTAAGTTGCCGTTATGGACTAAGGTTAAACCGAAAGGCGAGTTTACATAGAAAGGTTGTGCTTCCGAAACACTGGACGAGCCGGCAGTCGGATAACGAACATGTCCGATCCCCGCATTACCTTGTAATCTGAGCATATGCTCTTGACGAAATACGTCACTTACCAAGCCGTTAGCTTTACGTAGGCGGAAGCGGTTTTCATCATCAATTGTGACGATACCTGCGGCATCTTGCCCGCGATGTTGAAGTAATGTTAAGCCATCATAAATCGCCTGATTAACCGGCGATCCCCCAATAATGCCGACAATGCCGCACATATAAAAAACCTCTCTATTTAGTCGAATTTAAAAAGCTGGAATTAGCTTGTAATTGTTCAAAAAACCATTTCACAATAAAGTCAAAATGCGGAATCAGTTGAGACTCTTTCCATAATTCCGTTTGACTCGCTGATGAGAAGGTATCTAAGAAGAATAAGATTGCCGCAACAATCAGAATACCGCGCAATGCGCCGAAAGCACCGCCTAATACGCGATCGGTTGCAGATAACCCCGTCGTATCAATTAACTTGCTTAACAGTGCGGTAATAATGCCGCATACAATCAATGTAAGTATGAAAAGTACTGCGGCGGCAACACCGTTACGTAGATATTCCGAATTTTGAAGATATACCGAATTTACTTGTGTGAGATAGCTACTAAGGTAAGGATAAAAACCGCTTGCCACAAAAAACGCTACAACCCAACCGGCAAGTGAAAGCACTTCGCTAATAAATCCTCGCCAAAGACTGACTAAGATGGAAAATGCAATTAATCCGATTACAATAATATCAACCATAAAAACCTCTAAAGGTTAAGAACCTATATTCTACAAAAAAAGAAAACGTTTGCGTAGAGCAAACATCGTAAAAAACGCATAATATATGCCAAAAAATTTACAAGCGGTTCAAATTTGCAAAAATTTTATCATATTCGACCGCTTGCCTCTTTTAGGCTAATCCGCATTATATCCTATATCTTCTAAGGTCGGGTTATTTGCTCCCGCCTTAGCCAACTCATCGCAAATTTCATTTTCACGATGACCCGAATGGCCTTTTACCCAAGTCCATTCGATTTTATGACGTTGAATCTCTTGATCCAATGCGATCCACAGCTCTTTATTTTTAACCGGCTTACCGTTAGCGGTTTTCCAGTTGTTTTTCTTCCAGTTAAAAATCCATTTGGTAATGCCGTCTTTCATATATTGGCTGTCCGAATTCAACTGTACTTGACAAGGCTCTTTTAACATTGCCAACGCTTCAATCACCGCACGCAATTCCATACGATTATTGGTCGTCTGCAAGTAACCCTTGCTGACTTGCTTCTCGTGTCCGTTATAACGTAATACAATGCCGATTCCGCCTTTGCCGGGATTGCCCAAGCAAGATCCGTCCGTAAATATTTCAACTAATTTCATTTGCAAAACATTCTTAATTTTTGACCGCTTAATTTAAAAACTGATGAAAAAATTAAAGCCCCAAAGCATAAACTATTGGGGCTTTTGATTGATTCTAAGTTTTCTAAAGCATTAGATCAAGATTACTTTTTACCAAGTTGCGGTAATACGTTATTTTGAACGGATAATAAACCCGTTTCGGTATAGATACCTAATTTACCGCGCGTATCCACGATATCTAAGTTACGCATAGTTAATTGACCGATACGATCCGCCGGTGTAAACGGTGCATCTTCTACTTTTTCCATACTTAAACGTTCCGCTTCGTAAGTTAAGTTTGGTGACTCGGTATTTAAAATGGTGAAGTCGTTACCACGGCGTAATTCTAAAGTTACTGTACCGGTAATCGCTTTCGCCACCCAACGTTGCGCCGTTTCACGTAACATTAATGCTTGCGGATCGAACCAACGACCTTGGTAAAGTAAACGGCCTAAACGTAAACCGTTAATGCGGTATTGTTCGATTGTATCTTCGTTATGGATACCGGTTACTAAACGCTCGTAAGCGATGTGTAATAACGCCATCCCCGGTGCTTCATAGATACCGCGAGATTTCGCTTCGATAATACGGTTTTCGATTTGATCCGACATACCTAAACCGTGGCGACCGCCGATACGGTTTGCTTCTAAAATTAATTCAACCGCGTCTTCGATACGTTTACCGTTTAATGCTACCGGCACACCTTCTTCGAAGGTTACCGAAACGGTTTCAGGTTTAATTTCTACAGATTCGTCCCAGAATGCTACGCCCATAATCGGTTTTACAATTTTCATACCGGTGCTTAATTCTTCTAAGTCTTTCGCTTCGTGAGTCGCACCTAACATATTTGAGTCTGTCGAGTATGCTTTTTCTACCGACATTTTATAGTCGAAACCGTTCTCGATTAAGAATTGAGACATTTCGAAACGGCCGCCAAGCTCATCAATGAAAAGTTGGTCTAACCAAGGTTTGTAGATTTTTAATTTCGGGTTGGTTAATAAGCCGTAACGATAGAAACGCTCGATATCGTTACCTTTAAAAGTTGAACCGTCCCCCCAAATGTTTACGTCATCTTCTTTCATCGCCGCAACAAGCATTGTACCGGTTACCGCACGACCAAGCGGTGTTGTATTGAAATACGGAATACCGCCAGTTGAAATATGGAACGCACCGCATTGAATCGCTGCAATACCTTCGTGTGCCAATTGCGCACGGCAGTCGATTAAACGTGCGTTTTCCGCACCGTATTCCATCGCTTTTTTCGGAATTGCGTTGTAATCGTCTTCATCCGGCTGACCTAAGTTTGCAGTGTAAGCGTAAGGCACCGCACCTTTTTTACGCATCCAAAGTAATGCTGCTGAAGTATCTAAACCGCCTGAAAATGCGATACCTACTTTTTGACCTAACGGGAGAGATTCTAAAATTGTTGCTGACATACGAATTCCTATAAATTTTAAAACATAAAAGAAAACTGACGCAAACGGTTGCATTTGTGCCATTCCGTCTATTCTAGTTCAATTTCGTAAAAATTACATCTAAAATTTCGGCGGAAATACGCTAACAAGACGGAATAACATCGTAAATACCGAGCAAGCGGTCAAATTTCCTTAATTTTTTACCGAAAATTTGCATTAAAAAATGTTAAACTGATACGTAATTTATTTTAAAGGTTGATATAGATGAAAAAAATTCTCGTGATTCGCAACGATAAAATCGGCGATTTTATGGTTTGCTTTCCGGCATTCGCTATGCTGAAACAATCTATGCCGAATGTAGAAATTACCGCATTAGTACCGAGTTACACTGCGCCGCTCGCCGAACTCTGCCCTTCGATTGATAACATTATTATCGATACTCCTAACAAAAAAGATAAAACCGAATTTAATCGCGTTTTACAAGCGGTCAAAAATGCGCAATTTGATGCGGTGATCTGTTTTGTTTCCGATTGGTACAATGCCAAACTGACTTGGAAAAGCGGCATTAAACATCGCCTTGCGCCGGCAACTAAAGTCTTTCAATTTTTATATAACCAGCGTTTAACGCAACGCCGTTCTCAATCAGCAAAAGCGGAAAGCGAATATAATCTCGATTTGGCGCGTGCTTTTCTACAAAAACACCGTATTGCGGTGGTTGAGCCTAACCCGCCTTACTTACAATTCAGCGAAGCCCAGCTTACGCAACAAAAAGCCAAATTAGCAAAAAATCTGCAAATTTCGACCGCTTGTAAATGGCTGTTTGTGCATGCGTCCACCGGCGGTTCGGCAACCAGCTTATCGATTGAGCAATATGCGCAAATGCTTAATGGTATTGCGAGCGAAACCAATTGTGAAATCGTGCTGACAGCCGGTAAAGGCGAAAGCGAGAAGGCGTATCAGTTAGCCGCACAGATTACCGCAACCAAAGCGGTGGTGTACGATAAAAATGACGGTTTACAAGATTTTGCTCGCTCGATTGCTTGTGCCGATCTGTTTATTGCCGGTTCGACCGGACCGCTGCATATCGCCGGTGCATTGAATGTCGCAACTATCGGCTTTTACCCGAGCCGATTATCGGCATTGCCTCGCCGTTGGCGCCCGATTAATGAAGAAGGCAAACATTTAGCCTTTATGCCGCCGGAAGCGAAAGAAAAAGCGCAACAAATGAATTTGGGCTTAATCTCCATACCCGAGGCTCTCAAAACTATTGTGCCTTTTGTAAAGAATATTTAGCATTCATAAGAATTGTTTAATAAATAGCTAGAAAGTCAAAAGTCTGTTAAAATGACAAGTCTTTTTTAATTGAAGTGAACTTAATAACAATATGCTAAAAAAATTACTCTCCCTTTTATTGCTGTTCCCAAGTTTAGCAATGGCACAATCTTACGTCGTGTATGATTTTACCCATGATAGAATTTTGGAAAGCCGTGCCGCAAATAATGTACAACCTATTGCTTCCGTTACTAAATTGATGACGGCGAATATTTTCTTAGAAAATAATAAAAACAAAAATTGCAGTGCCTCTATTTCCGATCAAGATTTTGATCATATTAAAGGAACCGGTACAAAGTTACCGAAACATACGCCGATTGCTTGTGACGAATTGTTAAAAGCGATGCTAGTCCATTCGGATAATTATGCCGCCCATGCGCTTTCTCGTTCCGCCGGTATGAGCCGTGCGCAATTTATCCAAAAGATGAACCAAAAAGCACAGCAACTAGGTATGCGTTCGACACGTTTTAGCGACAGTTCCGGTTTATCCAGTGCGAATATTTCCAGTGCGCTGGATTTGGTCAAACTGGCAAAATATTCGCTTAACAATGCCAAAATTCAAGAACTTTCCAATACGAAAGCGGCTTACGTACGAGCAGGCAAACGTAACGTTTTTATGCAAAATACCAGTGCCTTAGTACGTGAAGAACTGTTCGATGCGGCGATTAATAAAACCGGTTATATTCGTGAGTCCGGCTATAACTTGGTGTTTGTCAATAAACATCAATGCAATCATGCGACCATCGGTGTCATCAGCTTGAATAATCGCAGCTCCGCTACCCGTTCAACCTTTACCAAAAACAAATTGGAACAGTACGGTTGCGTTTCCTTAGCTAAGGAAGATTTCAATTATCACGAAGAAGAAGATATTTAAGAAAAAGACCGCTTGTGCATGATCAGCATTACAAGCGGTCTTTTTTTGGCAATTTTTTGCAATTAGTTACGCGTTCTGTTCCAAAGATCCGCATATTTAACGAAAGTCGAATGGGCGGAAAGCACCGCTAACAGAAAGCCTTGTTTACCGTCTAAAAAGCCGGCTTTTAGCAAGTACATTTTCACAAAACAGCCTAAAGCGTGTGTTACGCCGTCTAATAAACTCGCAGTTTTACCTGCATTTTGTCGCTGAATTGCCCATGCTTTTGCATAACTTGCCGATTTCACTAAATAGTGATGAATATCTTTATAAGTAAAATGCAGTAAATCGCCGGTTAATTTTTTCACCGTAGCATTTTTCGGATAATGCACTTTTTCATGCACCAATTCCTCACCGTATTTCGCAAAATCGGTACGATACAAACGCACCACATAATCAGGATACCATCCCGAATGGCGAATTTGTTTGCCGAATACTTCGCTTAAACGACTTACTTGATAGACGGTATTTTCTTCATTTTTTTCGACCGCTTGTAAAATGCTCCGTTTTAATTCGGGTGTTACCCGTTCATCCGCATCCAGCCATAAAACATAATCGCTTGTCACATACTGCTGAGCTAATCGGCGTTGTTTGCCAAAGCCTTGCCAGTCGCTATTGACATAGACCTTTGCACCGAAACTTTCGGCGATTTGTACGGTTTCGTCACTACTACCGCTATCCAGCACAATAATTTCATTTACCCAACCTTGCACGGTTTCAAGACATTTCGCTAAATCTTGAGCCTCGTTTTTTACAATCATCGCAACACTTAACGTCGGCATAATCTTTCCTTTTTCGGTTTATTTTGTTTGTCGTTCATTGCATTTTACTTTAAAATTCGCCTCTTTTGTGCTATTTTCTACGCCAAATTTTATTCACAAACAAACCACAGGTTTAAAAACAATGTCTATTACATTAACAACGAAACAAAAACAATTTTTAAAAGGTTTAGCACACCACTTAAGTCCGGTTGTCATGCTTGGCGGCAACGGCTTAACCGAAGGCGTGTTGGCTGAAATCGAAAACGCATTAGATCATCACGAATTAATTAAAGTAAAAATTTCAGGTGCGGAGCGTGAAACCAAACAATTAATCATCGATGCGATTGTGCGTGAAACAAAAGCCGTTCCGGTTCAAACCATCGGTCACGTTCTCGTGCTTTACCGCCAAAGCGAAGAGAAAAAAATCAGTTTACCTAAAGCAACTAAAGCCGTTTCATAATTTATTTTTATTCAAATCTGACCGCTTGTAAGCGGTCTTTTTTATGAGGAAATTTTCCGTGGTTAAAAAACTCTCGATTTTCACGTCTTTGATGTTGCTTATCCCGTTATTCACTTGGGCGACCGGTTGGAAGTGGACCTTCGGCGGTATGGATTACCACCTTTATGATCTTGATTTCTGGTTATTTTTCTTAACCGAAACTGGCTCCACCCCTTACGCATTAATTACCTGCGTCCTCTTTATGCTTTGGTTAATGTGGCTGACTCGTAAACATTATTCGTGGTTTTTAGTCGGATTTATTTGTGCCGGATCCGTAGTCGGTACGCAAATCATCAAAGAAGGGGCGAAAGCGGTGTTTAAAGAGCCTCGCCCGTTTGTAACGGAAATGTTCCAAGCACAAACGGAACAATTTTATGCCCTACCGGAAGCGGAACAAGCTCAAGCGGTATTAACCCTTGCGGAAAAAACGCATCCGAATGATGCGGATTTTGTCGTCTCACACCAAGCCGGCGAATTAGGTTATTCCTTCCCTTCCGGTCATACCATTTTTGCCGTTTCTTGGTTATTGGTTTTCGGCGGATTACTCTTCGGTTTAAGCGGCAAAGCGGTCGTTTTTGCGCAAATTTTTACCATTTTATGGGCAGGTTTGATGTTGATCAGCCGCTTACGTTTGGGAATGCATTATCCTATTGATTTGTTTGTCAGTACGTTAATTGCTTGGTTATTCCACATTATCGTATTTGTTTGGGTAATTCCTTTCCTAGAAACCTTTAAAATCTTTCAAAAACGAGGTTAATTATGGCTGTTTATTACGGTTTAGATGTAGGCGGTACGAAAATTGAGTTGGCGGCATTTAATGCTCAACTGGAAAAACTGTATAGCGAGCGAGTGCCGACACCGCAAACCAATTATGAAGATTGGTTGAATACGGTGGAAACCTTAGTGCTTAACGCCGATCAAAAATTCGGTGAGCAAGGTTCCGTCGGTTTAGGCTTACCCGGTTTCGTAAACCGTGAAACCGGTATTGCGGAAATCACCAATATTCGTGTTGCCGACGGTAAAGCGATTTTAAAAGATTTAAGCGAGCGTTTAGGACGTGAAGTACGCGCGGAAAACGATGCAAACTGCTTTGCCCTTTCGGAAGCGTGGGATCCGAATAACCAACAATTCTCAACCGTACTCGGTTTAATTATTGGCACTGGTTTCGGCGGCGGCTTTGTGTTTGACGGAAAAATTCATTCCGGCAGAATCGGTATGGCGGGCGAAGTCGGTCATATGCAACTCAATTATCACGCTTTAAAACTATTAGGTTGGGATAAGGCGCCGATTTATGATTGCGGTTGTGGGAACCGAGCTTGTTTAGATACTTATATTTCCGGTCGCGGTTTCGAGATGCTATTTAGAGATTTGGTCGGTGAAACGATTTCGGCGAAAGAAATTATCGAACGTTTCTATCAAAAAGAGTCGAAAACTATCGAATTTGTGGATAAATACATCGAATTAATGGCAATCAGTATCGGTAATCTGATCACGATTCTTGATCCGGATATGATCGTATTCGGCGGCGGTTTATCTAATTTTGATCATATTTATGAGGCATTGCCAAAAGCACTTCCTCCGCATTTAATGCGTAGTGCCAAAGTGCCGGTCTTTAAAAAAGCGATTCACGGCGACTCGGGCGGTACTCGTGGTGCGGCGGCACTCTTCTTAAAATAATTTGTTTTTACCGAATACATGGGACTTCCCGTGTATTCTTTTTATATAGGAAAGTATTATGCTAAACATTACTCCGATTCCGGCGCTCTCCGATAATTACATTTGGGCGATTCAAAAAGATAATGACGTGATTATTGTCGATCCGTCAGATGCCGTTCCCGTATTGGCGTTTATTGCAAAAAATCAGCTAAATTTGACCGCTATTTTATTAACGCATAATCATCACGATCACACCGACGGTATGCCGGAATTACTCTCACGTTATCCGCAATTATCGGTTTACGGCCCGCAAGAAGTCGCACAATTTGCTAATCGGATTGTGCAACCTGAAGATCATCTCACTTTATTTGATTATGATGTCCGAGTGATTGAAAGTGCCGGTCATACCGCTCAGCACGTCAGCTATTTATTCGGTAACGAATACCTATTCTGTGGTGATGCGTTATTCTCCGGCGGCTGCGGTCGTGTCTTTACCGGTAATTATCAAGCGCAATTTGATGCGTTGCAACGTTTTAAAGCGTTACCGGAATTTGTCGAAATCTTCCCTGCGCATGAATATACGTTAAGCAATCTAAAATTCGCCGAAGCGGTTTTAGCGCCGAGTTGCGCTCTGTTTGAAATTCAAGAACGTGCGGAAATCTTAAGATCCCGCAATCAGCCTACACTTCCGACAACGTTGGAAAGAGAGCTGCAAATCAACCCGTTCTTACAAGCGGTCGATTTAGATCAATTTATTGCATTACGCCACCAAAAAGATAATTTCTAATCCATAATCAACGGGAAATAAAGCTTTCCCGTTTATTTCTCCTCCTGCCAAACTTTTTATTTTTTATACTGTCAATTCCTCCTGTATCTATCTTAGAATCTTATCCTATGATATAGTTATCTTCATTTGTATTAATGATTAATTTACTATCTAACTAAAGCGAGAACTCCTGTGAATTTTGATCCTCAAAAGATGCCTCAACATGTTGCGATTATCATGGACGGTAACGGTCGTTGGGCTAAACAACAAGGGAAATTACGTGTTTTCGGTCATCAAAACGGTGTGAAAGCGGTACGTTCCGCGGTAAGTTTTGCTGCCAAACACGGGATTAAAGTTTTAACGCTTTACGCTTTCAGTAGTGAAAATTGGAGCCGCCCCGAAGCGGAAGTTTCCGCACTGATGGCTTTGTTTATGCGGGCATTGGATTCCGAAGTAAAAAAGCTGCATAAAAATAATATTCGTTTGAATATTATCGGTAATAAGAGTGCTTTTAGTGAAAGTTTACAGAAACGTATCGCCGAATCGGAAAAACTTACGGAAAATAATACGGGTCTGATTCTCAATATCGCTGCGAACTACGGTAGCCATTGGGATATCACGCAAGCCGCTCAACAACTTGCTATAAAAGTAAAATTAGGCGAAATAACGGTTTCGGACATCACGCCGGAACGTTTACAAAATGCATTGGTAACAGGCACGCAACCTCTGGTCGATTTATTAATCAGAACCAGCGGAGAGCAACGTATCAGCAACTTTTTATTATGGCAAATCGCTTATGCGGAGTTGGTTTTCAGCCCCGTATTATGGCCGGATTTTAATGATGACTCTTTTAGTGAAGCCATCATTGCTTATCAACAACGTGATCGTCGTTTCGGCGGTTGTTAATAAAATAATTATAAGGATTTTTTAATGCTTAAAGAACGAGTACTTTCTGCGATTGTGATGGTTATTGCCGTCTTAGCAGGTATCTTCTTACTTTCTCCGCTCCCTCTTACCATTGCCTTAGCCGCAATTATTACCGCTGCAATGTGGGAATGGGCGCAATTTGCCGGCTTTAAACGTTCATTACCTAGAGCGGTTGTGGCATTCGTTACGGTTTGTTTATTTATCTTATTAATTTTCGCCAATACCAACTACATTAGAGCGGCTCGTTTCCTAACGGACGAAACCGTTCCGCTCCTGTTTATTTCATGCGTCTGGTGGTTAATCGCCTTTATTTTAGTCGTCACTTATCCTCGTTCCGCAAATGTTTGGGCAAAATCCGTTATTGCTAAATTTATTTTCGGGTTCTGTACGCTTATTCCCTTCTTTATTGCTGCGCTCGCGTTACGTTTTAATAATTATGCGGTAGATGAATTCCAAGGAACTTATTTATTACTTTATGTTTGTTTACTGGTTTGGGGAGCCGATTCCGGAGCCTATTTCTTCGGCCGAGCATTCGGTAAACATAAACTTGCGCCGAAAGTTTCGCCGGGAAAATCTTGGGAAGGTGCAATCGGCGGTTTGATTACTTCGTGCGTGATCGCATTCCTTTTCTTAGAACTGGCACCGAGCGATGTATTCGGACGTGAATTATCCACCGTACCCTTTATTTTAGTTTCCGTCGCAACGGTTGCAATTTCCGTATTAGGCGATTTGGCGGAAAGTATGTTTAAACGCCAAGCGAATATTAAAGACAGCAGCAATTTAATTCCGGGACACGGCGGTATTTTAGATCGAATTGACAGCTTAACTGCGGCGATTCCGTTCTTTGCCACTTTCTTTTTCTTTGTATTATAGGATGTTATGACCTCTGTTATTGCATTTTTCATCTTAATTTGCGTACTGGTTTTTGTACATGAATACGGTCACTTTTGGGCTGCTCGTAAATGCGGCGTCAAAGTGATCCGTTTTTCGATCGGCTTTGGAAAAGTGCTGTTTAAAAAGACCGACAAACACGGCACCGAATTTGCGTTTTCATTAATTCCGCTCGGCGGCTATGTACAAATGTATAACGGAGAAAACGAACATCAAGCTCGCGCAGATCAAACTTTAGCAAGTAAATCCGTTTTACAACGTGCCTTTATTATTGTTGCCGGTCCGTTAGCCAATTTTATATTTGCGATATTGGCTTACTGGTTGGTATTTGCGAACGGCATACCGACTCTAAAACCGGTTACCGGACAGATTTTACCGGATACGATTGCCTCACAAGCAAAGTTACCGACCGAATTTGAAATTAAACGCGTCGCTTCGCACAACGTACAAGATTGGGAGGAAACGACGCTTGCGTTAATCGGTTATGTCGGTTCCGATCGTGTAGAAGTTGAAGGCAGTCTGGTCGGTGAAGACCGTTTACAACGTTTCTATTTGGATTTATCCAATTGGAATGTGGACGGAAATAAAGAAAATCCATTAACTACGCTCGGAATCAGAACAAAAAGCAGTATCGTTAAACCGGAAATTAAACAAGTTATCGAAAATTCACCGGCGGCAAAAGCCGGATTACAAGCCGGTGATAAAATAGTCAGCGTGAATCAAACACCTTTCGATTGGGCAGATTTGGTTAAACAGGTTCAAACCGGTCAAATACTCGAATTAACCGTCGAGAAGTCCGGTAATACTTATCGATATTCTCTGCAACCGGATAAAAAAGACGATCGCTATTTTATCGGTATCGTCCCGAGCTACGAGCCTCTAGCGGATAAGTATCGAACCGAATTAAAATATGATATTCTAGCCGCTTTATGGAAAAGCGTTGAAAAAGTAGGCGCGTTGGTTAAAACCATTCTACAATTTATCGGGAACTTAATTACCGGCGAATTATCATTAAAAAATATGGGCGGTCCTATTTCAATGGCTAAAGGTGCGGGAGCAACCGCCGAAATAGGTTGGGTTTACTATATCAGTTTTATGGCGCTGATTAGTGTCAATCTTGGCGTAATGAATTTATTCCCAATCTTACCGCTAGACGGAGGACAACTTATTTTACTTGGTGCGGAAGCCGTTAGAGGAAAACCGCTCGCTGAAAAATTCCAATTACGTTTTCAACAAATCGGTGTATTCTTCGTACTAAGTTTAATGGCTTTTGCCTTTATGAATGATCTCATTCACTTTTAATTCCAGGTTATAAGCGGTCGATTCCGCTGATAATTTTGCAAACATTCATAGGATAATTTCAATGAAAAAATTCTTACTTTCTTCTCTTTTAATTGCAAACGGTGTGGTCGCAGCACCTTTTGTCGTTAAAGATATTCGTGTTGACGGCGTACACGCCGAAACAGGTCAGGCTATCATTTCTTCGTTACCGGTGAAAGTCGGTCAAACGGCTACGGATAATGATGTCGCAAACGTGGTAAGACAACTTTTCGAACAAAATCGCTTTGATGACGTCCGAGCGACACGAGAAGGTAATACCTTAGTCATTAAAGTTGCCGAGCGACCTTTCATCAATAGCGTTGATGTCGAAGGTAACAGTGCTATTCCGAAAGAGCCGTTACAGGAAAACTTAAAGGCGAACCTTATCACTAAAGGTGAACTCTATGACGCTGCAAAATTAGAAGGTTTTAAACAAGGCTTACTTGATCATTACCATTCTATCGGTCGCTATGAAGCTAAAATCGATACGACAACAACTCGCAACGAAAACGGCGGTATTAACATTAAATTAAATATTACCGAGGGCGAAGTCGCTTACGTTAAAAATATAAAATTCGAAGGCAATCAAGTATTTACCGATAAAGAATTAACTAAACCGTTAGATATTCAGCCGGACGTATCTTGGTGGAATATTTTTGAAAGCAGTAAATTCGAGCAACAGGCTTATAATAAAGATTTGGAAACGTTACGCGATTATTATTTAAATCGCGGTTACGCTCAATTTGCATTGCAAGATACCGATGTAACCTTTAACGATAAAAAAACCGAAGTGGATCTTACTTACAAAATTCACGAAGGCGTACAATATAATATTAGCGACATTCGTATCATCGGTAATACGGCAAAACTCGATAACGAATTAAATACGTTATTAAAAGACTTCGAACCGGGTCAATTATTCCGTAAAAGCGAATTGGTCGAGATCGAAGAAGGTATTAAACAAATACTCGGCGAACATGGTTTCGGCTCGGCAAAAGTCGATTTATATCCTAAATTCAACGAGCAAGATAAAACGGTACAAATTAACTTTATCGTTGATGCCGGTCGTCGTATTTACGTACGCAAAATCCGCTTTGAAGGCAATGATGTAACGGCGGATTCAACCTTACGTCGCGAAATGCGCCAACAAGAAGGTGCGTGGCTATCCACTACGAATGCGGCATTAGGTAAATCTCGTTTAGAACGTACCGGCTTCTATGAAACCGTCGATATGACGATGCCGACCGTTCAAAATACCGATGACCAAGTGGATTTAGTCTATAAAATTAAAGAGCGTAATACCGGTTCGATTAACTTCGGTATCGGTTACGGTACGGAAAGCGGTATCAGCTACCAAGCGGGTATCAAACAAGACAACTTCTTGGGGATGGGTTCGACCGTCAGCTTAAGCGGTACGCGTAATGACTACGGCACAAGCGTAAACTTAGGTTACACCGAACCGTACTTCACTAAAGACGGCGTAAGTTTAGGCGGTAACGTTTTCTACGAAGATTACGATAACTCGAACAGCGACACCTCTGCGGCTTATAAACGTCAAACTTACGGTATTAACGGTACGCTAGGCTTCCCGGTAAATGAAAGCAACTCATATTACCTAGGCTTAGGTTATACGCACGATAAGTTAAAAAATGTCAAACGAGAATTTACTCGTGAAAAATACGTGAAATCGATGAACTTCCCAATTATTGACGGCAGTAATCGTTATGAGCGTATTAAAGCGGACGATTTTGATTTCTCATTCGGCTGGAACTACAATAGCTTAAACCGCGGGTATTTTCCAACCGAAGGTACTACCGCAAATATCGGCGGTAAAGTGACGATTCCGGGTTCCGATAATAAATATTATCGCTTAAATGCCGATTTTAGAAATTATTATCCGCTTAATCGTGAACACAAATGGGTTATTTCAACTAAAGCCGGTTTAGCTTATACCAAAGGTTTCGGCGGTAAAGAAGTGCCGTTCTATCAACTTTATTCGGCGGGCGGTATCGGCACATTGCGCGGTTTCGCATACGGTGCGATTGGTCCTAAAGCAATTTATTACTCTACGCAGAGTAATAAATTCACGAATGCAAGCGATGATGTCGTCGGCGGTAATGCAATGGCAAATGCAAGTTTGGAATTAATCACCCCGACACCGTTTGTCAGTGATAAATATCAGCACAACGTACGTACGTCATTATTTGTAGATGCGGCAAGCGTATGGAATACGAAATGGAAAAAATCCGTATATCCGACATTACCGGATTATAAAGATTACAAACGTGTACGCGCTTCCGCCGGTATTGCGTTCCAATGGCAATCCCCGATCGGTCCTTTAGCGTTCTCTTATGCTAAACCGATTAAAAAATATGCGGGCGATGAAATCGAGCAATTCCAATTTAGTATCGGTAGCTCGTTCTAATCGATTAACAAGCGGTTAGATTTTGTCTATTTTTTGCAAAATTTTTGATAAATCCGACCGCTTATTTTCGTGCTACTCAGTACCGAATTAATTAAAAGAAATAAAGGATATCTAAATGAAAAAATTATTTAAAGCAGCAACAGTAACCGCAGCATTAGCAACCGCAGGCTTGGCTCAAGCAAGCGATACCATCGGTTTCGTAGATCCGAACTATTTACTGCAAAATCACCCTGTTGCCATTGATGCGGCACAGAAATTTGAAAAATTTATGAAAGAAGGCCAAAGTAAATTCGCCGACGAAGATAAAAAATTAGCGGAAGAAAATAAAGCCTTAACCGCAGAACGAAATAAACTTGAAAGCGATGCGAAAAAATTACAAGAAGAACAAACAAAAGTAGAAGCATCACTTAAGAAAAAATCCGCCGCATTAGAAAAAGATGCGCCGCGTTTACGCTCTAAAGAAATTCAAGCGCGTCAAAACGCAATCGAAGCGGAATATAAAGCGTTCCAAAACAAAGTTTCGGCAATCCAAAAACGTGAAGCCGACTTTGGTAAAAAAGCCGAAGCCTTCCAGAAAAAAGCGGACGCTTTCCAAGAAAAATTAAATAAAGCGCAACAAGAAGCCGGCGGTATGGATCCTCAAGCGGTACAAAAACAAGTGGTTGAGGAAATTAACGCAACAGTGAAAGAAGTGGCTAAATCAAAAGGTTATACTTTAGTATTACCACCGTCCGTTGCACTGTATGCGGAAGATGAAACCAAAGATATTACCGAAAAAGTGTTGGAAGCGTTAAAAGCGAAACACCCTGAAATTAAAATCGAACAACCGGTTGCAAATCCGGAGGTAAAAGCGGAAGAAGCTAAACCGGCAACCGACTCACCTCAAGCAGAAACAACCAAACCAGAAGAAGCGAAAAAATAATGGCTAATTTCCGTTTAATTGAACTTGCGGAGCAAATCGGCGGTACTCTAAGGGGTAACGCCGATTTGGCTATTTCTAGCATTGCCGCATTAGATAAAGCAAATTCGTCACAAATTACTTTTATTTCTAACGCAAAATATCGCCCTCAATTAGCACAATCTCAAGCCGGTGCGATTATTGTCAGCGAAGCGGATATCGAGTTTTGTGCGGAATCACAAAATCTTATTATCGTAAAGAATCCGTATGTCGCTTACGCATTATTGGCACAGTATATGGATTCGACGCCTAAAGCCGCTAACAGTATTTCACCTCACGCCGTTATTTCTTCGGAAGCAATTTTAGGCAATAATGTTTTCGTCGGTGCGAATGCGATGATTGAAAGCGGTGTAGAATTGGGAGATGACGTTATCATCGGTGCCGGATGTTTTATCGGTAAAAATACTAAAATCGGCGCACGTACTCAATTGTGGGCAAACGTATCGGTTTACCATAACGTCCGAATCGGTTCGGATTGTTTAATCCAATCCTCTGCGGTAATCGGCAGTGACGGCTTCGGTTATGCCAATGATAAAGGTCAATGGATTAAAATTCCGCAAACGGGCGGCGTGATTATCGGTAATCGTGTGGAAATCGGCGCTTGTACTTGTATTGACCGCGGTGCTTTGGATCCGACCGTTATCGAAGACAATGTAATTATCGACAATCTTTGTCAAATTGCGCATAATGTTCATATTGGTTTCGGTACGGCCGTTGCCGGTGGAGTAATTATGGCGGGTAGCCTGAAAGTAGGCAGATTCTGTCAAATCGGCGGTGCAAGCGTATTAAACGGTCATATGGAAATTTGTGACGGAGCCGTCATTACCGGTATGAGTATGGTGATGAAACCGATTACCGAAAAAGGAATCTACTCGTCTGGTATCCCTGCTCAAACCAATAAAGAATGGCGTAAAACCGCTGCGCTAACAATGAATATCGATGAGATGAACAAACGTTTAAAAGCGATTGAAAAACGTTTAGCTGAATAAGCATTTTTTATGGGCTTACCGCTGTAAGCCTTATTTTAGTTTATACATTTTATTATGAGGCCGAATTAATGACTATTGAAGTACAAGAAAATAGAGAACCTAAAATTATTGAAGTAACGGAAATTATGAAAATGTTACCTCATCGCTATCCTTTCTTACTTGTAGATCGTGTTATTGATTTTGAAGAAGGCAAATGGCTGAAAGCAATTAAAAACGTGACCGTAAACGAACCTTGTTTTACCGGTCACTTCCCTGAAAGTCCGATTTTCCCGGGCGTGCTTATTTTAGAAGCGATGGCGCAAGCAACCGGCGTATTAGCGGTCGCGACACACGGAAAAATGGCGCAAGACGAATTATATTATTTTGCGGCTATTGATAATGCTCGCTTTAAGCGTCCGGTCGTGCCGGGTGACCAACTTACATTCGAAGTTGAATTTTTAAAAGAAATGCGTGGTATCACTAAATTTACCGGAAAAGCTTTTGTTGATGGAAAACTAGTGTGCGAAGCCGATTTAATGTGTGCACGTAAATAATTAAACTCCAACCTCACGGGAGAAACTATGCGATTAATTGATTCAACTGCAAAAATCAGTCCTTTAGCCGTCGTTGAAGAAGGAGCGCAAATTGGCGCTCACGTCGAAATCGGCCCGTTTTCCGTTATCGGCAAAAATGTAAAAATCGGTGCAAAAACAATTATTCACTCTCATGTTGTGATTAACGGTCATACCGAAATCGGCGAACAAAATCAAATTTTCCAATTCGCCAGTATCGGGGAAATTAACCAAGATTTAAAATATCAAGGCGAACCGACTAAAGTGATTATCGGCAATCGTAACCGTATTCGCGAAAGCGTTACCATCC
Organism: Actinobacillus lignieresii; assembly: GCF_900444945.1. NCBI lineage: Bacteria > Pseudomonadati > Pseudomonadota > Gammaproteobacteria > Pasteurellales > Pasteurellaceae > Actinobacillus > Actinobacillus lignieresii. The sequence goes on from NZ_UFRM01000001.1 coordinate 944,418, forward strand.
ACCGCGGAACCGTGCAAGGCGGCGGTGTTACGCGTATCGGTAATGATAACCTGTTTATGATCAATACTCATATTGCGCACGACTGCTCTATCGGTAATCGTTGTATTATTGCCAATAACGGTACTTTAGCCGGTCATGTTACGTTAGACGATTTCGTTATCGTAGGCGGAATGTCGGCGATCCACCAATTCGTCGTTATCGGTTCACACGTAATGTTAGGCGGCGGTTCAATGGTTAGCCAAGACGTACCGCCATACGTAATGGCACAAGGAAACCATGCTCAACCGTTCGGGGTGAATTTGGAAGGTTTAAAACGTCGCGGCTTTGATAAGCCGGCGATGCACGCCATTCGTAATGCGTATAAATTAATTTATCGTAGCGGTAAGACAATTGAAGAAGCAATTCCGGAAATCGAACAATTTGCAGTAAACGAACCTGCCGTTCAGCTATTCCTAGATTTCTTTAAACGCTCGACTCGCGGTATTATTCGCTAATCGGCCGAATAGACAAGCGGTGTAATTTGCAAAGTTTTTAACAAATTACACCGCTTTTTTTATAAATTAATGACCGCTTGTTCCGCCAATTCTCGTGCCAATTTATCTATATGTAACACATCGGCGATTTCTTTCACTTGAACCGGTGCAATATTTTCCACCACTGTTCTATTCACGTTCACAATATCAATAAAACGAATACGCTCGTTTAAGAAAGCCTCAACCGCCACTTCATTTGCCGCATTCATTGCAGTTGTCGCATACTGACCTTCCGAAAACGCATCAATTGCTAATTTTAAATTCGGATAGCGAGCAAAGTCCGGTTCGATAAAGGTTAATTCTTTCAATTTAAAGAAATCTAACGGAGCCACGCCGGCATTAATGCGCTTCGGATACGCCATCGTATGTGCAATCGGCGTACACATATCCGGATTACCCATTTGAGCAATAACGGAACCGTCAATATAACGTACCATCGAATGAATAATCGATTGCGGATGAATAATAATTTCCATCTCCTCTGCCGACGCATTGAATAACCAACGGGCTTCAATATATTCCAAGCCTTTATTCATCATCGTGGCACTATCGACCGAGATTTTCTTACCCATAGACCAATTCGGGTGAGCAACCGCTTGTGCCGGTGTAATCGCTGCAAATTCGTCTAACGGTTTCACACGGAAAGGACCGCCAGAACCGGTTAAAATAATTTTACTCACGCCTAACTCGGCAAGCGGGCAAAAACCGACTTTTTGTTGTGCTTCCGGCGGTAGGGATTGGAAAATCGCATTATGTTCACTATCAACCGGTAATAACTGCGCGCCGGATTTTCTCGCCTCATCAATAAAGATTTGCCCGCAAGTGACTAATGATTCTTTATTTGCCAATAAAACTTTTTTACCAGCTTTAACCGCTGAAAGCGTTGGTAACAGGCCTGCCGCCCCAACAATCGCCGCCATCACTATATCCACTTCGGGGTGAGCGCTCAATTCACAAATCGCTTTTTGACCGCTTAATACTTCGGTTTTTACATTCAATTGTCTAAGCTGTTCCACCAATGCTTTTGCGGCGTTCTCATCATCTAATGCGGCAAATTTCGGTTGAAACAATAAGCATTGCGTCGTCATCAATTCAACGTTTTTACCGCCGACCAAACCGAATACTTCGTATTCGGTTTTGTTCTGTTCCACCACCGATAAGGTACTTTTACCGATTGAACCGGTTGAACCTAAAATGACTAATTTTTTCATATCCATTCCTAATCACTCAAAAAAACAAGCGGTCTTTTTTGTGATTTTTTTTACAAATTCGACCGCTTGTCACTTAATTTGATAAACGTTTCGCTTCAATAACATCGTCCAGCTGCGCAATACGCGCTAAGAGCTTGCCGAGCATTTCGATATTATTAAGTTCAATGCTCATATCCATAATCGCCAAACTGCGTTTCGCATCAATACGGCTCGATACGCTTAATACATTCACTTTTTCATTCGCCATCACCGCACTCACATCACGTAATAAACCGTTGCGGTCATTGGCGGTCACTCGAATCGCCAAACTAAAGCCGTTTGCATAATGCGTTCCCCATTGTGCATTTACTACCCTCTCCGGATTCGCACTGCGTAGGTCAAACAACTGTTCGCAATCGGCTCGATGAATCGAAATCCCACGCCCTTGGGTAATATAACCGACAATCTCGTCACCCGGAATCGGCTGACAGCAACGTGCGATGGTATGCATCAAATTACCGACACCGTCAATGATGATCTGTCCGTTTTTGCCCTTATGTTGTTGATTATTTGCGTTTTTATTAACTTGTTTTAATACCGCTTCGTCTTCTTGTTCTGCGGTCGGTTTAATTAATTTACTTTGTAAATAATGGCTTAATTGATTTAAACGAATATCGCCGCCGCCGATACCGGCATACAAATCATCGAATTGTTTTAAGTTATAACGAGGCAGTGCATACTGCTCAATTTGTTTATAAGTAAAGCCGAAACGAGCCATCTCCGCTTCCAACGCTTCCTTACCGAGCGGAATATTTTTTTCTCGATCCAGCTTTTTAAACCAAGCGATAATTTTTGCTCGTGCTTTAGACGTATTGACAAAGCCGGCATTCGGATTTAACCAATCTCGACTCGGATTCGGATTTTTCTGGGTAATAATTTCGACTTGATCACCCATTTGCAATAAATAAGTAAACGGCACGATACGTCCGGCGACTTTTGCGCCGATACAACGATGACCCACCTCGCTATGAATCGCATAAGCAAAATCAAGCGGTGTTGCATTTTTAGGCAAATCAATCACCTCGCCCTTCGGCGTAAAGACATAAACACGATCATCAAACACTTGAGAGCGCATTTCCGCCGCCATAACCTCGCCAGAATCGGCAATATCGTTTTGCCACGCTAATAATTTACGTAACCATACGATCTTTTCTTCATAACCGGAACGACCGGCGGTTGCGCCCTCTTTATATTTCCAATGCGCTGCGACACCTAATTCCGCATTTTCGTGCATCGCTCGAGTACGAATTTGTACCTCTATGGTGCGTTCACCCTCGCCCAAGACAACGGTATGAATGGATTGATAACCGTTCGGTTTAGGATTAGCTATATAGTCGTCAAAATGTTCAGGTAAATGTTTATATTGGGTATGAATAATCCCTAATGCAGTATAACAATCTTCCAAATTCGGTACGATAACACGCACCGCTCGAATATCGAACAATTGTTCAAAACGCAGATTTTTCTTCTGCATTTTTTTCCAAATACTGTAGATATGTTTCGGGCGACCGTAAACTTCCAAATCGCCGATTTGTTCGCTTAGACAAGCGGTCAAATCCGCCACGAATTTTGCGATATAACTCTCGCGTTCCAAACGGCGTTCGCCGAGTTGCAAGGCGATTACTCGGTAACATTGCGGATGTAACGCTCGGAAGCAATAATCCTCCAGTTCCCATTTCAGCTGTCCGATGCCTAAACGGTTAGCGAGTGGTGCATAAATATGCGAGCATTCTTTTGCCGCCAATACAAGATCTTCTTCGGTATGACGATATTTTCCTCGCAAATAGACGATACGTTCCGCCAGCTTAATAACCACACAACGGAAATCATCTACCATCGCTAACAGCATACGACGAATATTATCGATTTGCAGATCGGACACACTGTTCGCACTCAGTTGGCGAATATTGTCCATTTCAATCACGCCTTTCACCAAGTTTTTAACCTGATTACTGAAATCTTCTTTGACTTGGGCGAGATCGATAATGTGATTTTTTACGAGAGGGAAAAGTAAGGCGGCGACAAGCGAGTCATCATCCATATTCAGCCCGTGTAAAATTTCCACCATTTCAATCCCATCCCACATAAGGTGATAAGTATCGGTATCCAATTTTTCATGGGCGTAACGCCACGCGATTTGTAACTCTTCAAAGGTTATCGGCGACATTTGCAAAGCGGCACTCCAACTCGCTAACTCAAAAGTACTCGGATCAAGCTCGTGTGAGCGACGAATTGCTACCATAATTCCTCCTTTGCAAAATATTGTGAATATTTAACCGCTTGTCAGTCGAAAAGATGAATAGCATTATACTGGTATTTTTATAAAATGCTTGCTTATTTAGTCACTTTTCTTTTCTAAAGAGAAACGGGAATATACCTTCCGATACCTTATTTGAGGTATATCCGTTGTGATAAATCAAACCAATCTCTACAATTATTTGCGAGAGCCGATTCTATTCGTTAGAATAGGTCGGTTTCAACGGCATTTTGCCGTTTTTTGTTTTTAGCGTGGGATGTAAATGACGATTTTAGCACTTGGTATTAACCATAAAACGGCTTCGGTAAATTTGCGAAGTAAGGTGGCGTTTGATGATCAAAAACGTCAGCTTGCTTTCGAACAAATTCAACGCCGCGCGCTTGCTGAAAGTGTCGTAATTCTTTCAACTTGTAACCGAACGGAACTCTACTTTCATAATGCGGAAATTACGCCGCGAGAAGAACATGAAGATAACATCGCATGGCGTGAACAATGTTTTGAATGGTTTGCCGAAATTCATCAACTTGAACATAATGAATTACGCGAATGTATTTATTTCAAACAAAATATGGAAGCCGCTCGTCATTTAATGCGAGTAGCGTGCGGTTTAGATTCGCTTATCTTGGGCGAGCCGCAAATTCTAGGTCAGGTAAAACAAGCTTATCAATATAGCGAGAATTTTTACCAATCGCAGAACAGCCATATTTCTACTAAATTATCCCGCCTGTTCCAACGTACCTTTTCGACGGCAAAACGTGTGCGTTCCGAAACGGAAATCGGTTCAAGTGCGGTATCGGTCGCTTATGCCGCTTGCGGTTTGGCACGCCAGATTTTCGATAATTTCGGTAAATTGCGTTTCTTGTTGGTCGGTGCCGGCGAAACCATCGAATTAGTCGCGCGTTATTTAATTCAGCACGGCGCGAAAAACATTATGATCGCCAACCGTACGCCGCAACGTGCGGAAACGTTAGCTGAGCGTTTAAACACGCCGATGCAAATTTTATCATTAAGCGCATTGCAAATCGGTTTAAACCAAGCGGATATCGTTATCAGTTCTACCGGCAGTCCGGATATGCTGATTAACAAAGAAATGGTGGAAATCGCACAGAAACAACGCCAGTTTGATCCGATGTTATTGATTGATATTGCCGTTCCTCGCGATATTGACGAAAATGCCGGCGAATTGGATGCGGTATATTCTTACAGCGTGGATGATTTACAACATATCATTCAACGTAATATGGCGCAAAGGGAACAAGCGGCGGAACAAGCGGCACAAATTGTGGATGAAGAATGTAAAGCGTTCTTTGAATGGCTAAAACAACAGCAATCCAGCGATTTGATTAAACGTTATCGCCAAGATGCCGAGCAAACTCGTCAAGAGCTATTGGCGAAAGCATTAGTTGCCTTAACCAGCGGACAAGACAGCGAAAAGGTACTTAACGAGCTAAGTTATAAACTGACCAACAGCTTATTACACGTGCCGACCCAAGCGTTACAGGCTATGGCGAAAAGCGGAAATTCTCAAGGACTTCAGAGTTTTTCTAAAGCCTTAAAATTAGAAGAACAATAATCCAAAAAAACTCAATAAACAAGCGGTCGATTTTCGGTAAAATTTTGCCGAAAATCGACCGCTTTTTTTGATCCTTTTTCCGTTCTCAACGCTTTTAGTATATAATATGGCAATTTTGCGACTCGCAAAGACAGAATTTTTAGAAGGACAGAATAAGAATGACTCCAGTTGTTGCCCTTGTCGGCAGACCGAATGTAGGTAAATCCACTTTATTTAACCGCTTAACCCGCACGCGCGATGCGTTGGTAGCGGACTTTCCGGGACTTACCCGTGACCGTAAATACGGTCATGCGAATATTGCCGGCTATGATTTTATCGTGATTGACACCGGCGGGATCGACGGTACGGAAGAAGGCGTAGAAGAAAAAATGGCGGAACAATCGCTACTGGCGATTGAAGAAGCGGATGTCGTGCTTTTCTTAGTGGATGCACGTGCCGGTTTAGTACCTGCCGATATCGGTATCGCTCAATATTTACGTCAGCGTGAAAAAACCACCGTTGTGGTCGCCAACAAAACGGACGGTATCGATGCGGATTCACATTGTGCGGAATTTTATCAATTAGGCTTAGGTGAAGTCGAACAAATCGCAGCGGCACAAGGTCGTGGCGTGACACAACTTATCGATCAAGTATTAGCCCCGTTAGGCGAACAATTAAATGCGGATCAAGCGGTCGAAAACGAAGAAAATTCTGCAAATGAAGAAGCAGACGAATGGGATACTGACTTTGACTTCGAAAATGAAGACGATACCGCATTACTTGATGAAGCACTTGAAGAAGAAACCGAAGAGTCTATTGAAGATAAAAATATCAAGATTGCCATCGTCGGTCGTCCGAATGTAGGAAAATCGACTTTAACCAACCGTATTCTCGGCGAGGAACGCGTGGTTGTTTACGATATGCCGGGTACGACACGTGATTCTATCTATATTCCGATGGAACGTGATGGTCAGCAATATACGATTATCGACACGGCAGGTGTACGTAAACGTGGTAAGGTCAATTTAGCGGTAGAAAAATTCTCTGTGATTAAAACCCTACAAGCGATTCAAGATGCAAACGTAGTATTACTTACCATTGATGCGCGTGAAGGGATTTCTGATCAAGATTTATCATTACTTGGCTTTATTCTGAATGCCGGTCGTTCACTTGTGATCGTAGTTAATAAATGGGACGGCTTATCACAAGATATTAAAGATCAAGTGAAATCCGAATTAGATCGCCGTTTAGACTTTATTGATTTCGCGCGTGTGCATTTTATTTCCGCATTACACGGCTCGGGCGTGGGTAACTTATTTGATTCCGTGAAAGAAGCCTATGCGTGTGCAACACAAAAAACTTCGACTTCGATGCTAACGCGTATTTTACGTATGGCAGCGGATGAGCATCAGCCGCCGTTAGTAAACGGTCGCCGTGTGAAATTAAAATACGCTCACCCGGGTGGTTATAATCCGCCGATTATCGTCATTCACGGTAACCAAGTCGAAAAATTAGCGGATTCTTATAAACGTTATTTAAGTAATTACTTCCGTAAGAGCTTGAAAATTATCGGTTCGCCGATCCGTATTCAGTTCCAGGAAGGAAATAACCCGTTTGCAGGTAAGAAAAATAAACTGACACCGAACCAATTACGTAAACGTAAACGTTTGATGAAGTTTATTAAAAAAAGTAAGAAATAATTAGACAAATCTCTCCCTTATTAGTACCCGTCTTTGGCGGGTATTATGACTGAACAAGGTTTAAGGCACTCGCCATAAACGTGTGCCATCATTTCATTGAGAAATTAATTATGATGATGCAATACTCTCCGAAATTTAATAACGCTAAAGTGCTTGTACTTGGCGATGTAATGTTAGACCGTTATTGGTTTGGTGCCACCAACCGCATTTCACCGGAAGCACCGGTGCCGGTGGTAAAAGTACAAGATATCGAAGAACGTGCCGGCGGTGCCGCAAATGTGGCAATGAACATTGCCAGCCTTGGTGTACCGGTCGCCCTTCACGGTCTAATCGGGCAAGATGATGCCGGCCGTGCTTTAGATAAATTACTCAATTCACATAATATCCAAAACCATTGTGTTGCATTGGATTCACATCCAACCATCACCAAATTGCGTATTCTGTCACGTCATCAACAACTATTACGTTTAGATTTCGAAGAAGGCTTTCATCATGTCGCAAGCGATTCTCTCCTTGCAAAACTTGAGCAAGAAATTACCGCTTATGGCGCATTAATCTTATCGGATTACGGCAAAGGTACGCTTGAATCGGTACAGCAAATGATTCAAGTAGCACGTAAAGCCGGCGTACCGACACTCATTGACCCGAAAGGTACCGATTTTGAACGTTATCGAGGTGCAACGCTCTTAACACCGAATATGTTTGAGTTTGAAGCGGTAGTCGGTCACTGCAAAAATGACGATGAAATTGTAGAAAAAGGCTTAAAACTGATTGCCGATTTTGAATTAACCGCATTATTAGTGACTCGTTCGGAAAAAGGTATGACGTTATTACGTCCGAACCAAGCACCGTTCCATTTACCAACCCAAGCGAAAGAAGTTTATGACGTAACCGGTGCCGGCGACACGGTGATCAGTGTGCTTGCCACTGCGATTGCCGACGGTCGTCCTTACGAAGAAGCGTGTTATTTAGCGAATGCGGCGGCTGGCGTGGTTGTAGGTAAATTAGGTACTTCAACCGTGACACCAACAGAATTAGAAAATGCGATTCATCATCGCGAAGAAACCGGTTTCGGGATTTTAGCGGAAGACGAATTAAAACGTGCGGTAGAACAAGCAAAGCAACGTGGCGAAAAAATTGTGATGACCAACGGCTGTTTTGATATTCTGCACCCTGGTCACGTTTCTTACTTAGAAAATGCACGTAAATTAGGCGATCGTCTAATCGTTGCGGTAAATACCGATGAATCGGTGAAACGCTTAAAAGGCGAATCTCGCCCGATTAACGATTTAAATGCTCGAATGGCGGTACTTGCCGGTTTAGCCTCGGTGGATTGGGTCGTGCCTTTTGCAGAAGATACGCCGCAACGTCTTATCGGTGAAATCTTACCTAACTTATTAGTCAAAGGTGGCGATTATAAGCCTGAAGAAATTGCCGGCAGCCAAGAAGTTTGGGCAAACGGCGGCGAAGTTAAAGTGTTAAATTTTGAGAACGGTTGTTCAACGACAAACGTAATCAAGAAAATTCAGGCGTCAAAATAGGCTTTCTATCCACTAATGGAAAAAATTATTATTGATGCCGAGCAGTTTCAGCGTACGATTTCTCGGATTTCTCACCAAATTATCGAAAAACATTCTTCCTTAGATAATTTGGTGTTAGTCGGGATAAAACGTCGCGGCGCTGAAATTGCCGAAATGTTACAAAGCAGGATTGCCGAACTTGCTCAAACCGAATTGCCGTTAATGGCTTTAGATATTACATTTTATCGGGATGATCTTCATTTAGATCATCAAGACCCCGTTTATACCGGAGTGGAATCTCAAATTGATATTACCGGAAAAAATGTTATTCTGATCGATGACGTATTATTTACCGGACGTACGATTCGAGCCGCGCTTGATGCATTACTTGATTTTGGACGGGCAACACGTATAGAACTGGTCATTCTGGTCGATAGAGGGCATCGCGAGTTACCAATCCGAGCCGATTATGTCGGAAAAAATATTCCGACCGCAAGAACGGAACAAGTACAAGTGCGAACGCAATTTTACGACGGAATGAATCAAGTGGTGCTTATTCGAGCGAAAGATGAGTGAATAAATACTTAGGAACCTTTTTTAGAAAAATAGCTCTAATTATATCGGGGCTTATCTTTAACCTTTAGTAGGAAATAATAAATGAAATTAATCTCTGCAAAATCATTATTAGTCGCATTGGTTACTGCAATCGGTATTTCTCAAACGGCAATTGCCATTGAAGAACGTGTCGTAGCACTTGTCGATGGCGTACCGGTAATGGAAAGCCAAGTTCAGCGCGCTTTAAGTAAAAAAGCAAATTCCGAAGCAAATCACAAAGCCGCGTTAGAACAAATTATTGATGATCTTTTAGTACAAAAAGCGGTCAAAGAAGCGGGCGTAAAAGTCAATTACGCTAAAGTGGATCAAGTGATTGAAGATATCGCCGCACGTAACGGTATCACTTACGGTCAGTTACTCGATGCGTTGGATTATCAAGGTATTACCTTAGAGCAATACCGTCAGCAAATCGCACAACAAATGGCGATGGAACAAGTACGTCATATCAGTATCGGTAAATCAATTCAAGTTGATCCGAAAGACGTTCACGCTTATGCAAAAGAATTACTCGAAAAAGATAAAGCAAACGGCAAATTGAAAAATGTGACCGGCGTTCAACATCGAGTCAGTCATATTTTAATTAAAACGACACCGGTGTTAAATGATATTCAGGCAAAAGCGAAATTAGCTCAAATTGTTGCGGATATTAAAGCGGGTAAAACCACTTTTGAAGAAGCGGCGAAAGCGAATTCGGTCGATTATCTTTCGGCTGCGGACGGTGGTGATTTAGGTTATAATTTCTTAGATATTTATGATCCTGCATTTGCAAAAGCCGCAAGCACGGCAAAACAAGAGCAAATTACCGCACCGTTTAAATCTCAATTCGGTTGGCATATTCTTAAGGTAACCGGTACACAACAAGGCGACCGTACAGAAGACGCTTATAACCAACGTGCTTACGAGCAATTAGTGGACAAACAAGCGCAAGAAGCGGCAAAAGACTGGGTAAAAGCATTGAGAAAAACCGCTGACGTTCAGTACGTTGGTAAATAAACATAACGATTTATCTGAGAACCTCGCTATTTGCGGGGTTCTTTGCTTATTTTAAAAGGATAACAATGAGTAATCAAAATTCAAAAAAACATTTAGGTCATACCGCCCGTAAGCGTTTCGGTCAAAACTTTTTACACGATATGAATGTTATTCATAATATCGTATCTGCCATCAATCCGAAAAACGGTCAATTTTTACTTGAAATCGGTCCGGGTTTAGGCGCATTAACCGAACCGGTCGCCGAGCAAGTGGATAAACTCACGGTGGTTGAGCTGGACAGAGATCTCGCCGAGCGTTTACGTCATCACCCGTTCTTAAATCATAAATTAACCATTATCGAACAAGATGCGTTACGTTTTAATTTCCGTGAATATTTTGAAAGTCTCGAGCTAAAAGAAGGTGAAGGGGTTCGTGTATTCGGTAACTTGCCGTATAACATCTCAACGCCGTTGATGTTCCACTTATTCAAATTTCACGATTTGATTCAAGATATGCATTTTATGTTGCAAAAAGAGGTGGTAAAACGTCTATGTGCCGCACCGAATAGTAAAGCGTACGGTCGTTTAACTATTATGGCGCAATATTATTGTCAAGTAATGCCTGTGTTAGAAGTGCCGCCGACCGCATTTAAACCGGCACCTAAGGTAGATTCCGCCGTGGTACGTTTAATGCCGCATAAAGTATTACCGCATCCGGTAAAAGACGTATATTGGTTAAACCGTGTAACTACACAAGCCTTCAACCAGCGTCGTAAAACCTTGCGTAACGCACTCTCAACGCTATTTAGCCCCGAGCAATTAGAAGCGTTGAATATCGACCTAAATGCACGTGCGGAAAACTTAAGTATTGCGGACTATGCCCGTTTAGCCAACTGGTTATATGACAATCCGCCGGCAGTGGATAACCAAGAAGAAATCATTGACGAAGATATCTAATCTGACAAGCGGTTAAATTTGTAAAAAATTTTGCAAATTCCACCGCTTAGTCATAGATATAAAAAAACCTAAGAGATTCTCTTAGGTTTTTTGTTTTTATTAGCAATTATTTCGTACCGAAAATCTTATCACCGGCATCGCCTAAGCCCGGCACGATATAGCCGTGCTCATTTAAATGGCTGTCAATTGAAGCGGTGTATAACTCTACGTCCGGATGCGCAGCCTCTAATGCTTTAATACCTTCAGGCGCAGCGACAAGTACCAGTACTTTAATTTGCTTACAACCGGCTTTTTTCAAAAGATCGATTGTTGCAATCATTGAACCGCCCGTTGCTAACATCGGATCAACGATAATCGCTAAACGCTCTTCTACATCATTGGCTAATTTCGTGAAATATGGAACCGGTTCTAACGTTTCTTCATTACGATAAATACCGACGACACTGATACGCGCGCTCGGAATATGTTCCAACACACCGTCCATCATCCCTAAACCCGCACGTAAAATAGGTACGACCGTTACTTTTTTACCTTTAATACGTTCAACTTCCACTTTACCGCACCAACCGTCAATTTCAATCGCTTCCGTTTCTAAATCGGTTGTCGCTTCGTAGGTTAATAAGCTACCGACTTCTGTCGCTAACGCACGGAAATCTTTGGTATTAATATCGGCGGCACGCATTAAGCCAAGTTTATGTTTAACCAGAGGATGTTTTACTTCTACAATTTTCATATATTACTCCTAAGCATTTTTATATTATTTTAAATAAGAAACGAATACGATTCCAATATAAACCGATTAATTCTGTTGTTCTTTAATTTTCGCCAATTCTTCATCTCTTAATACTCTACGAAGAATCTTACCTACATTACTTTTCGGTAATTCGTCACGAAACTCTATTTCTCGAGGAATTTTATAACCGGTCAAATATTGACGACAATAATTTCGTAATTCTTCACGTGTAAGGCTTTCGTCTTTTTTCGTCACAAAAATTTTAATCGCTTCACCGGACGATTTACTCGGAATACCGATTGCGACGACTTCATTTACTTTCGGATTATGTGCAATAACCTCTTCGATTTCATTCGGATACACATTAAAACCGGAAACAATAATCATATCTTTTTTACGATCGACAATACGTAAATTAAGATCTTCTCCCATCACAACGATATCGCCGGTTGCCATCCAACCGTCTTTCAGAACGTCTGCGGTATCTTGCGGACGTTGCCAATAACCCTGCATAACTTGAGGGCCTTTAACCCAAAGCTCTCCTCGCTCGCCAATCGGCACATCGTTCCCCTCATCATCTACAATACGAATATCCGTATTAGGAACCGGTACGCCGATAGATCCGGTATGCTCGACCGAATCACTGCGTGTTGCGGCAATCAATGGAGAGCATTCCGTCATACCGTAACCTTCGATAATATGGCAATCGGTCGCATCATGCCAACGTTTCGCTACCGCGGATTGAATGGATGCGCCGCCTCCGACGCTAAGTCTAAGATGCGAAAAATCAATTTCTTTAAATTGCTCATTATTCAATAACGCATTAAATAATGTATTTACCCCGGTTAAAGCAACGACTTTATATTTTTTTAATTCCTTAACAAAGCCCGGAATATCGCGAGGGTTGGTAATTAACAAACCAGTTATACCCAGTTCAATAAAAAGCAGGCAATTAACGGATAATGCAAAAACGTGATATAACGGTAAAGGAATAACCGCTATGCATTCTCTACTATTTCGTAATAATGGCTCCGCAACCCATTTGGCTTGCATTAAGTTTGCAACTAAATTGCCGTGCGATAACATTGCGCCTTTAGCCACACCGGTCGTACCGCCGGTATATTGTAAAAAAGCCAGATCCTCTCTATATAAAGAAGGTTTCACATACTGACGTTGCTTACCGATACTTAACGCTTCACGGAAACTTACCGCATGAGGCAATTTATATTTAGGAACGAGTTTTTTAACGTACTTCACTACAAAATTGACTAATGTACGTTTACCGAATGAAAGTTGATCCCCCATTCGGGTCAAAATAACATGTTTTACACTCGTCTCAAATACGATCTTTTCAAGTGTTGCGGCAAAATTGGAAACGACAACGATAGCTTTGGCACCGCTGTCGTTTAACTGATGCTCCAATTCTCTGGGCGTATAAAGCGGATTAACGTTTACCACCACCAAACCGGCACGTAATGCGCCAAACAGTGCTATCGGATATTGTAATAAATTCGGCATCATCAATGCGATTCGATCACCTTTTTCCAAACGAAGTTCGTTCTGCAAATAAGCGGCGAATGCACGGCTTCTTTCTTCCAATTTACGGAAGGTAAGTACTTTTCCCATATTAATATAAGCGGGAATATCGGGATGCTTGCGTACGGCGGATTCAAACATTTCCAGTAATGAGTCGTAAGGTGTAACGTTTATCGTTTTCGGTGAGCCTTCAGGATAATTTTGTAACCAAATTTTTTCCATACTGTCTCCTATTAAAGTCGTCTCAAAAATACAGGCGTGAACTCACTTTCCCGTTTTTTATACATTATTCTTCTGATGTTCCAAAAAGTCATACTTACACTTATCAACATAAACAATGCGACGAATAACTCATTCGCAAACAGTTGAGAAAAAATGACCGCAGAGAGAACTAACACAAACAATGGAACACAATAAATTAAAAATACACTCAGTAATAAAGTTGGTTCGGGCAAACCGATTTGTACTTTATCTCCGACTGTCAAAGGCATATCTACGGATAATTTGAATTGAGGTGCAAACTTTTCTCCGGTAAGCGCCGATAAAGATTTCGTACCGCAACTATTACGGGCGGCGCAACCTCCACAAGCACTTTTTGCACTACATTGTACCGTTGCAATACCGGATTGGTAGTCCACAACGGTAGCCGTTTCAATCATCATTATATTTTCCTCATATCATTGAACGCTTTATGATTACTCAAAAATAAGCAATCCGTATTTTCCTTTTGCAAACCATATTAAACTGGTCGTATATGAAGAAAAATAAAAAAAGCGGTAAGATTGTAGCAAATTTTCTCAAAAAATTCGCTAAATCTTACCGCTTTCTTTGTTAGTAGATTTAATTTATTACAACAACAAATTCATTCGACTATTTTATAAGCTCGTTAATTCTTTTCTAACTCTGATTTTTTATCGGTCGATGATGTTTGAGCCTTTTCTTTTTGTTCTTTCTCTTTAGACGTATTCATCGCTTCGACATCCAGTTTACTTTGTAACTGTTGAGCTTGTAATAACGCATTGATTTTGTGTTGCTGACTTTCTAATTTATCGAGAGTCGCGACATCTTTGCTCGGTGCATTATAGCTTACCGGTTGAACCGAATCGCTAAACGGCTGTGTCTGTAATACAGGTTGGCTCGCTTGTGCAAGTTCGTTTTTCTCATTCATCATATTTACGCCGAGCACCGCAACCAAGCACACCGATGCGGCGATACCCGCTTGCATAAGCGGCATACTCCAGCGTTTTAATTTGATTAATTTACCCTGAGGAGCAGTCGTAGTTTCCTGAACGGACGGCTGAGATTCGATTTCTTCATTTTCCAGTAACGCTTCCATTTTTGCTGAAAAATCACGACCAAGAATAATCTCATCACCGTGCAAAACACTACTTACGGCATGGTATCTTGCCCATTTTTGCTTTAATTCGGGACTTTCGCATAACTCATCGATGAACGCATCATCAACTTTTTGCCCGTCCATAAAAGCGGAAAGGGTTTCATTTTGTTGCATAATAAACTCCGATTGAATCTTAAATCTGTTGCATTAGCGGATTGACCTTTACATCAATCGCTTCTCTTGCTCTAAAGATACGCGAACGAACCGTACCGACGGGACATTGCATGACTTCCGCAATTTCTTCATAACTTAAACCTTCCAACTCACGCAAAGTAATTGCCGTTTTGAGTTCTTCAGGTAAATTTTCAATCGTGTCAAAAACGACACGTTTTAATTCTTCGGATAGCACCACATTTTCCGGTGTATCACTCTCACGAAGTTGAACCCCAACATCAAAGCTTTCCGCATCTTCCGCCAAAATATCTTCTTTAGGAGGACGTCTTCCCAAAGCGGTTAAATGATTTTTAGCAGTGTTCACCGCAATACGATAAAGCCACGTATAAAAGGCGCTTTCTCCACGGAAAGACTCTAATGAACGATACGCTTTAATAAAAGATTCCTGCACAATATCCGGAATATCATCACGTGAAACATAGCGAGTTAATAAACCTGCCACTCTGTTCTGATAACGTACGACGAGTAAATTAAATGCTTTTTTATCACCTTTCTGTGCACGTTCAACCAATTCTTGATCGGCTACCAGCTCACTCATCTATTTGCGTTATCCTAATCTATTTCGCATATTCCTTATTGTTCTCATTCCGTACATCCTTTAGTGTGTAACAAAAATGAAAAGTTCATATAAAGAATAAATTACTCAATTATTTACAAATACTTTAATAAAATTCAATAACAAGACTAAGGATGCTACAAATATTTATAATTTTACTAAACTACTTATGTGTAAAAATTCAATCAATGTTATATAAAACAACCGGTCAAATATAATCGTATCAATATTTTCTTATTTAATGACTGAAAGCGGTCAGATTTTACTGGATTTTTACAAAATTTCCATCAAATCTGACCGCTTATCTCATCTTTTTAAAATACTTTATTTTTTAGCTTTTAAATCCGCCACTTTATGCGCTCGATAAATCGCATTGATCGCATGGATTAACGCACGCGCCGAAGACTCGACAATGTCGGTGGCTAAACCGACACCATGGAAACGGCGTCCTTCGTGTTCAACCACGATATCCACTTGTCCCAATGCTTCCGCACCTTCGCCTTTTGCGGTAAGGTTATAATGAAGCATTTTTACTTCCATACCCGTAATAGCCAAAATCGCATTAAAGACCGCATCGACCGGTCCGTTACCGCCGCTTGATACTTGGCTTAATTTTTCGCCGTCCAATTCCACCTGAACAAACGCCGAAGCCGGTAAATGACTAATCATTTGTGACGTAATCACATCTAAATGCAATCTGTCCTCATCACCGGCTTGCATATCGATAAAGGCAAGCGCTTCCAAGTCATAATCAAATACTTGACCTTTCTTATCCGCCAATTTTAGGAATGCGTCATAAAGTTTATCCAAATCATAGTCGTTTTCTTGATAACCCATTTCGCTCATATGATTTTTCACGGCGGCACGTCCTGAACGGGCGGTTAAATTTAATTTTTCTTTCTTCAAACCGATGGTTTCAGGCGACATAATTTCATAGGTATTTTTATTTTTCACCATACCGTCTTGGTGGATACCGGATGAATGGGCAAAGGCATTCGAACCGACAATCGCTTTATTCGGTTGAATCGGCATATTACATAATTGGCTGACCATTTGGCTGACACGATGAATTTCTTGCGTGTTAATGCGCGTATCTCTACCATTGAACATATCTTGGCGAGTTTTGATTGCCATGACCACTTCTTCTAATGCGGTATTCCCCGCACGCTCGCCGATACCGTTAATCGTACATTCGATTTGTCTCGCACCATTTAACACTGCCGTGAGCGAGTTTGCCGTCGCCATACCTAAATCGTTATGACAATGCACCGAAACAACCGCTTTATCAATATTCGGCACACGGTTCATCACATTGGCAATAATATCGCCGTACTGATACGGCAAACAGTAACCGACCGTATCCGGAATATTTACCGTAGTCGCACCGGCATTGATTGCCGCTTCGACAATACGACAAATGTTATCAATACCGGTACGTCCCGCATCTTCACAGGAAAACTCCACATCATCGGTATAGTTTCTGGCACGTTTAACCGCATGCACCGCCATTTCAACGACATCATCAAACGAACGTTTTAATTTAGACTCAACATGAATAGCGGAACTGGCGATAAATGTATGAATACGAAATGCTTCTGCGACTTTCAATGCTTCCGCCGCCACATCAATATCTTTATCCACTGCGCGGGATAATGCGCAAACACGGCTGTTTTTAATGTGTTGAGCAATGGTTTTTACCGACTCGAAATCCCCTGCCGATGAAACCGGAAAACCAACTTCCATAACATCAACGCCTAAACGCTCTAATGCTAACGCAATTTGTAGTTTTTCTTTTACGGTTAAACTTGCTTTAAGCGATTGTTCACCGTCACGTAATGTCGTATCAAAAATAATAATGTTACTCATAAGCTCTCCATTAAGTGTTCTCAACACTTTTATCCGAATTCAATATACCGAAATAAACTAGTCAAATATGCCCATCTTCACCGATTCTTTGCTATTTTTTATAAGTAAAAAAAACCCGCATCAATGTGCGGGCAAAGTGTGGATAGTGAACGCTTTCACTCCGAACGACCTTTATCCTCGCACGAAATGCGATAACAGAAGCAGTCGAAGAGATAGTCGTTTTTCCATTATGTTGTGTGTGTTTATGTTTGCATAGTTATTTGAAATACGGGTACATATTAACTTCAAATAGAGTGAAGTCAATAGCATTTTTCACTACAAGCAAACGATTTCCCGATAAAACATTGCATAAAAACAGTGATTAATTCTTTATAAATTAAAATAATTAGCAAATAACGCTAATACATCTAAATTCTTCCGAATAAACATTAGCTGTTTTAACAAAATGCAAGACCTCCGACCTTTTAATTCTTTTTCTGATTTTTTCAATAATTTTTGATTACGGTAGTAGAAATTCGCTATTTTCTTTGAAGAAACCGGTCAAATTTGTTAGCCTTAAATCAAATTATAATCAGAATAAATTTATAAGGATCTTTTATGACTCACCCGTTTCGCGCCATTGTTTCCGATTTAGACGGAACACTTCTGAATGCCGACCATAAAATAGGTCAATATACGATAGAAACGTTAAGCAAACTCTCTCAACAAGGTATCGATATTTTTTTCGCAACGGGGCGAAATTATCCCGATGTAAAACATATCATTAGCAAAGTCAATGTTAATGAAGCGATGCTCATTACCTCTAACGGCGCCAGAGCGAATTTTCTTTCCGGTCAGACCGTATTAAATCACTACCTTCCGGAAGATATTGCATTTCAGCTGATGAATATCCCTTTCGACAGTAATAGAGTTTGCCTTAACAGCTACCAAGGCGACGAATGGTTTATCAATGTCGATATCGAACAGTTAAAAAAATATCACAAAGATTCCGGCTATTCCTATCAAGTCGTCGATTTCAGCAAACACCACGGGCGTCAAACCGAGAAAGTTTTCTTTATCGGTAAGGCTCCGGAAGATCTCGTCCCAATCGAACAATATATTAAAGCGAAGTTTGGCGACCGAATTTATATGACCTATTCCGCGCTGCTCTGTTTGGAAGTAATGAACAAATCCGTATCAAAAGGCAATGCGCTTGAAGAATTGGTAAAACTAAGAGGCTACGAGTTAAAAGATTGTTTGGCATTCGGCGATGGTATGAACGATATAGAAATGCTTTCCAAAGTGGGGAAAGGTTGTATTATGCGGAATGCGGATAAGCGTTTAATTCAAGCGTTACCTCAACATGAAATTATCGGCAATAATGCGCATGAATCGGTCGCCGCTTATATACGGGCTACATTCGGTATCCTCTGATCGTTTATCTATTAACAAGCGGTCTGATAACCGAACGATATTGCAAATTTTTGGTCTTAACAGACCGCATATTACCTAGACATTATCGGAAAACAAATGAAATTAAAATCGTTAATCACGGGATTGACCCTTGCCGGTATTATAACCGCCGGCTATTTCTATTTTTTTAATCAAAGTGACAATCAACAAGTCTATTATATTACCGAACCCGTCGCACGAGGCACGATTGATAAGCATGTATTGGCAACCGGCTCGGTACGCGCCAGTAAGCGGACCGAAGTCGGGGCGCAGGTATCCGGTAAAATCATTAATCTTTATGTGGCCTTGGGGCAACAAGTTAAAAAAGGCGATTTGCTTGCCGAAATAGATTCGAGTAATCAAAGTAACAGTTTAAGCACGGCGGAAGCAACGCTTTCCTCTTATCAGGCACAGTTAAAATCCGCTCAAGTCGCATTGGAAGTCGCACAATCCAATTTCAATCGTTTAAATAAACTTTATAAGCAACAAAGCGCTTCCCAAAGTGATTTTGAAACGGCGAAAAATACCTTAGCTTCCGCCAGAGCGACGGTAGATAACGTAAAAGCGCAAATTAAATCGGCACAAATTTCGGTAAACGATGCCAAAACCAATTTAAATTATACGCAAATCGTATCGCCGATGGACGGCACTATTGTGTCCATACCGGTTTCGGTCGGGCAAACCGTCAATGCGAATCAAACCTCGCCGACTATTGTTCATGTGGCGGATTTAAGCAAGATGCTAGTCAAACTTGAGATTTCCGAAGGCGATATCGCTCAAGTAAAATCGGGACAAGCGATTCGATTTACGACACTGGCGGAACCTAATCATACGCACAACAGTAAAATTGACAGCGTAGATCCGGCATTGACTACCTTAAGTGACGATAACGCCTCAAATAAATATGCGGAGAAATCAGGCAATACCGAAGCGATTTACTACTACGCCAATTCTTTGGTTGAAAATTCGGAGCAAAGATTACGTATCGGTATGACGGTGCAAGGGCAAGTGGATATTGTTAAGCGCGAAAACGTGTTGATCGTGCCGACATCTGCGCTGAAGAAAAAAAGTAATGCGGTGTTTATCAATGTATTGGAAAATAATCAATCGATTGAGAAAAAAGTCGAAATCGGGCTTGCCGACAGTCAATATACCGAAGTGTTGAGTGGTTTAAATGAGGGAGAAAAAGTGATTACCGCCCAACGTACGGATGATGAAAAAATCAGTGCGGAAATGCGCCGCAGACCGGGCGGATTCTAATTGACTAAAAGCAAGCGGTGGAAATTTACAATATTTTAGTAAATTTCCACC
The DNA here is from genome assembly GCF_900444945.1 of Actinobacillus lignieresii. NCBI lineage: Bacteria > Pseudomonadati > Pseudomonadota > Gammaproteobacteria > Pasteurellales > Pasteurellaceae > Actinobacillus > Actinobacillus lignieresii. The sequence goes on from NZ_UFRM01000001.1 coordinate 964,776, forward strand.
GCTTGTTTACATTAAATCGTCCGAAAAATTATTTTTCGTTCTTAATCGAGGCGAAAATCATCGCCAATACCGGACCGGAAATATTGTGCCAAAAGCTAAATACCGCACTTGGCACCGCCACCACCGGATTCGCTTTAAAATGCAATGCGGCTAACGCTGCGCCTAAACCGGAATTTTGCATACCGACTTCAATCGAAACCGCTTTACTGTCGGCAATCGGTAATTTTAATACTCGACCTACCGTATAACCGATTAAATAACCTAAACCGTTATGTAATACCACTACGAAGAAAATCAATAAACCGGATTCGATAATACGATCTTTACTGACCGAAACCACCGCCGTTACGATTAAGATAATCGCCACAACCGAAATTAACGGCATCGTTTGGCTGAATTGTTCGATTTTTTGTTTAAAAATAGAACGAATCACTACCCCGACAAAAATCGGTAACAATACCATTTTTAAGACGGAAACGAACATTGCGCCCGCATCAATTTCCAACCATTCGCTTGCAAATAAATAGAAAATCGCCGGCGTTAATACCGGAGCCAATAAAGTTGAAACGGTAGTGCAAGCGACGGATAACGCCGTATTTCCTCTTGCCAAATAAGTCATCACGTTCGATGACGTCCCGCCCGGACAAGAACCGACTAAAATTACCCCGATTGCTAAATCCGGCGGTAGCTGAAATGCTTTAGCCAATAAAAAAGCAATACTCGGCATCACGACAAATTGCGCAATCACTCCGATAATCGCCGCTTTCGGATTTTTAGTGACTTCGCCAAAATCCTTAAAGGTTAAAGTAAGCCCCATTCCCAGCATGACGATACCGAGCAAGTATGGAATCCAAGGTACGAATTGCTTAAAAGTTTCCGGATATTGCGCCGAAATAAAGGCAAATACCACTACCCAAATAGCAAATGTTTTACTCACAAATAACGTCAGTTTTAATAAAAAATTCATGTTGTGTCCTTATTTATTATTAACATATATTGATTTAAATTAAAGGAAACACAGGCTACCTGAATTTTTTAGAAATGTGAATAGACAAGCATTCGCATTCTTTGTACCCTTTACAAACTTTTAACTGATTACGTTAAAAGAGATTTAAAGCAACAAAACGAAGGAGAAAACAATGAAATTGTTTAAATTAACCGGTGCAGCGGTCGCTTCCGCATTTATCTTAACCGCTTGCGCTCATCACGATACAACCAATCATGATGAAATGATCTTACAAGAACAAGCGGCATTAGGTCTTAACTGGGTACAACAATCCGGTGAGTATCAAGCACTTGCGCATCAAGCGTTCAACACGGCTAAAGTCGCATTTGATCAAGCAAAAGTCGCCAAAGGTAAGAAAAAAGCGGTTGTGGTCGATTTAGACGAAACCATGGTGGATAACAGCGCCTATGCCGGCTGGCAAGTCAAAAATCATAAAGCCTTCGACGGCGAGAGCTGGACTCGCTGGGTAAATGCCCGTCAAACGCAAGCGATTGCCGGTGCGGTAGAATTCAATAATTACGTAAACAGTCATAAAGGTACGATGTTCTACGTATCAAACCGCAAAGACAACGGTGAAAAAGCCGGTACGTTAGACGATATGAAAAAATTAGGCTTTACCGGTGTCAGCGAACAAACCCTTTTCCTCAAAAAGGACAAATCGAACAAAACCCCTCGCTTTGAAGAAATTGAAAAACAAGGTTATGAAATCGTGCTTTACCTTGGCGATAACTTAAATGACTTCGGCGATGCGACCTACAAAAAATCCAATGCGGAACGTCGTGATTTTGTTGCGGCAAATAAAGACAAATTCGGTAAAAAATTTATCGTACTTCCTAACCCGAACTACGGCGACTGGGAAGGCGGTTTAGATAAAAACTACTATAAAGGCGATGCGAAAAGCCGTTTAGATATTCGTCACGGTGCAATTAAGGCTTGGGACGGCAAATAATTTATCTTATCAAATTCACTTCCGAAGACCGCCACAAGCGGTCTTTTTTCTATCTCTCTTTACAAAATTTTGCTAGGATTGAACCGCTTATTTTAACCTAACAAGGACATAACAATGGTTACCATGAATATTACGCTTTCCCAAGATCCCGCTCCCGAACAATGGGGCAAAAATGCCATTCTGTCTGCCAATCAACAAGGTATGACGATTCACCTACAAAAAGATCCGCTAACGACGATTCAGCGTGCCGCTCGTAAAATTAAAAATCAAGGCGTTTTAAACGTTACGCTTAGCGGACAAGGTTGGACATTAGAAGAATGTTGGGCATTTCATCAAGGTTTTATCAGTGTTCGCAATACCGGAACAGTAAGTTACCCCGACTTAGCCGAACAACAAGCGGAATTTGATGCACGTTTGCATTGTTCTGACTTTACACGTGCTTTGATTAACGAATCTTCCGAAACGCTTACCCCTGAGCGTTTAGCGCAAAAAGCGGCGGAGTTTATTACTAAACAGTCTGAGCAATATCTCGGTAAAAATGTAGTCTACGCCGAAATGATTAGCGGTGAAGTGTTAAAACAGCAAGGCTATCACGGTATTTGGACGGTAGGTAAAGGCTCTGCAAATAAACCGACATTGCTCAAATTGGATTTTAATCCGAGCGGTGATATTAATGCACCCGTGCTTGCTTGTTTAGTCGGTAAAGGCATTACTTTTGATACCGGCGGTTATAGCATTAAACCGAGTGACTCAATGAGTACTATGCGTACCGATATGGGCGGTGCAGCCTTATTAACCGGTGCATTAGGCTTTGCAATCAGTCGCGGCTTAACACAACGGGTAAAACTCTACTTATGCTGTGCGGAAAATATGGTAAGCAGTACTGCATTTAAATTAGGCGATATTATCGAATATCGCAATGGCGTTAGTGCAGAAGTGCTGAATACCGATGCGGAAGGTCGCTTAGTGTTAGCGGACGGCTTAATTGAAGCCAGTGAGCAAAATGCGAAATTTCTTATTGATGCGGCAACCTTAACCGGCGCGGCAAAAGTGGCGGTCGGTAATGACTACCATTCGGTACTGTCTATGGATGATGAATTAACCGCTTGCTTATTTAATGCGGCAAAAGCGGAACACGAACCCTTCTGGCGTTTACCGTTTGAAGAATTTCATCGTTCACAAATTTCGTCATCATTTGCAGATATTGCCAATATCGGATCAGTACCGGTTGGTGCCGGTGCAAGCACGGCAACCGCCTTTTTATCGTACTTTGTGAAAGATTACGAAAAAAATTGGCTTCATATTGATGCTTCCGCCACTTTCCGTAAAACAGCGAGTGATTTATGGGCGGCAGGTGCAACCGGTTTAGGGATGAAAACCCTCGCGAATCTGCTTTTATCTCGATAAACGTTTTGTAAAATTTCCAAAAAATTTAACCGCTTGTTCCGCTAAAGTTCGCGTAAAACAAGCGGTTTTATTTTGCTTTGTGTATAATATTGCGAATTGACTTCTATTTTGCCATTTAGGAACAAATATGAATTACTTAGCGAGTGCAAACGAAACTCTCAGCCTTTACGCCCAAGCAATTAGCCAGCTTAATCAACGTTTAGACGGCGCATTTAATCAAGCGGTCGAAATGGTTTTGAACTGTGAAGGACGCGTCGTGGTTGCGGGTATCGGTAAATCCGGTTTAGTCGGACAAAAAATGGTCGCGACGTTTGCTTCAACCGGCACACCGAGTTTTTATTTACATCCGACCGAAGCCTTCCACGGCGATTTAGGGATGTTAAAACCGATTGATGTGGTGATTCTTATTTCCAACAGCGGAGAAACCAATGATGTAATTAAATTATTACCCAGCCTAAAAAGTTTCGGTAATAAAATTATTGCGATGACCGGCAATCCGAATTCAACTCTTGCTCAACACGCCAATTTAATTCTCAATATCGGTGTTGAGCGAGAAGCCTGCCCGAATAATCTTGCCCCTACTACATCGACACTAGTAACCATGGCGCTCGGCGATGCGTTGGCGATTGCATTAATCAACGCACGTGACTTCAAAGCGGAAGACTTCGCTCGCTTCCACCCGGGCGGTAGCTTAGGACGTAAATTGCTCAATCGCGTGAAAGACGTGATGCAAACTAAGTTGCCGATCGCCCAACCGAATGCGGATTTCAGTACGATTCTAAGTGTGATGAATGAAGGCAGAATGGGCGTGGCATTAATTATGCAAGGCGAACAATTACAAGGCATTATCACTGACGGCGATATTCGTCGTACGTTAGCGCAATTCGGTACGGACAGTTTAGCGAAAACCGCCGAACAAATTATGTCGAAACATCCGAAAACCGTTTCGGACAATACTTATTTGGCGAAAGCGGAAGAAATGATGAAAGAATTGCATATTCATTCGCTCATTGCGCTGAACGACGAAGGCAAAGTGTCCGGTATTATGGAATTCTCAAGTTAAGGATGTTTTGTGGCAAAATCAAATTATATTACTCGCGGCGGATGGCAGACCTTAGATCAAGAACTTAAATTCTTGTGGAAAGACGAACGCCCGAAAGTAACGCAAGCGGTATCGGAAGCCGCCGCTTTAGGTGATCGAAGTGAGAATGCCGAATATATTTACGGTAAACGTCGCTTACGTGAAATTGATCGCCGAGTTCGTTTTTTATCTAAACGCTTAGAAGTGTTACAAATCGTGGATTATCATCCGAAACAAGAAGGCAAAGTCTTTTTCGGTGCTTGGGTTGAGCTTGAAAACGAACAAGGAGAAACCAAGCAATACAGGATTGTCGGGTGTGATGAATTTGATCCGGCTAAGAATTGGATCTCAATTGATTCGCCGGTAGCCCGAGCGTTAATCGGTAAAGAAGCGGATGATGAAATTAAGGTGAATACGCCGCTTGGCAAAAGCTTGCTATATATCAACAAAATCTGGTATGAGAAAGAAGGTCTTTACTAGTACATAAAATGTAAGCGGTCGTTTTTAACGGGAAATTTGCAAAATTCCAGTCAAAAACGACCGCTTGTTTTTAGTACGTCAAACGAAAAATTAGATCGCTTTTAATACGTTTACCATTTCAATTGCACCTAATGCACACTCTGAACCTTTGTTACCTGCTTTAGTACCCGCGCGTTCAATCGCCTGTTCAATATTTTCTGTGGTTAATACACCGAAAATTACCGGTACACCGGTTTCTAATGCAACTGCACCGATACCTTTTGCCGCTTCATTACACACGTAATCATAGTGAGTTGTTGAACCACGAATTACTGTACCTAAACAAATTACCGCATCATATTTACCGCTTGTTGCCATTTTTTTCGCTACTAACGGGATCTCAAATGCTCCCGGTACCCATACCGTATCAATATCATTTTCATCCGCACCGTGACGCACTAAAGTATCAATTGCGCCGCTTAATAATTTATCGTTGATAAAATCGTTGAAACGTGCGGTTACGATACCGAATTTTAAACCTGTCGCAACTAAGTTACCTGTAATCTTTGCCATTTTTTTGTCCTCTTGAAATATGCAAAATTTTATAAAAAAGTGACCGCTTGTATCATTTTATAGTAGGGACGCAATGCTTGCTTCCCTAACATTACATACAGTCGTTAAAGTTAGAAGTTAAACATATGTCCCATTTTTACCTGTTTCACTTTTAGGTAATCAATGTCATTTTTGTTCGGTTCTACAATAATCGGCTCACGTGCAACGATATTTAACCCTTGCTCTTTTAAGCCTTCAATTTTTGCCGGATTATTGGTTAATAAACGGATCGATTTCACGCCTAACTGCTGGAACATTTGCGCACCGATATAATATTCACGTTCGTCTTCTTTAAATCCTAAAGCGACGTTCGCTTCAACCGTATCCATCCCTTTATCTTGTAGTTCGTAAGCACGTAGCTTATTGATTAAACCGATACCACGACCTTCTTGGCGTAAATACAGAATCACACCTCTGCCCTCTTGCTCAATTTGGGTCATTGCTGCGGCAAATTGCTGGCCGCAGTCACAACGTTGAGAGCCGAACGCATCACCGGTTAAACATTCAGAATGAATACGCGCTAAAACTTGCTCACCGTCCGTTAAATCACCTTTGACTAACGCAACGTGTTCTTTACCTGAAATCACTTCAACAAAGCTATGCGCCATAAATTCGCCGTATTTTGTCGGCATTTTTACCACAGAAATTTGTTTCACTAAGCTATCATGTTTACGACGATATTCTTGTAATTGTTGAATCGTGATAAACGGCATATTGTGCTCTACGGCAAATTTTTGTAGATCCGGCATGGTCATCATTGTGCCGTCATCTGCCATAATTTCACAACATAAACCAGCGTGTTTTAAACCGGCTAAACGAGCTAAATCAACTGTTGCTTCAGTATGACCGTTACGTACTAAAACACCACCGTCTTTTGCTACTAATGGGAACATATGCCCTGGGCGGCGGAAATCACTTGCTTTCGCATTATCACCTACAATTTTCATTGCGGTAATTGAACGTTCAAAAGCAGAGATGCCTGTTCCTGTGTCAATGTGATCCACCGATACTGTAAACGCCGTTTCATGGTTATCTTCATTGACTGCCACCATCGGATGGAAATTTAACTTTTTAGCAATTTCCGTTGAAACCGGTGTGCAAATTAAACCTTTGCCATAAGTTGCCATAAAATTGATATTTTCCGGTGTTGCGAATTCTGCAGCACAAATAAAATCACCTTCGTTTTCACGATCTTCATCGTCAGTCACTAAAATGATCTTACCTTGACGAATCGCTTCAATCGCTTCTTCTACTTTTGAAAATTGGAAATCTGTCATCTTCTTTTCCTAAAATATACATTTTTGTCGGTAGGGTACACTGAGTGTGTCCTACAAATTTTAAAATCCCGCCTGCTTTAAAAAGTCTAAACTAAGATTACTTTTCGGTTCATCCGCCGGCTTTTTTAGCAAAAACTGTTCGATATATTTGCCGACAATGTCGTTTTCTAAATTGACAATACTGCCGATTTTTTTCGAACCTAAATTGGTTTCTTTTATGGTATGTGGAATAATCGATACACGGAAACTTTCATCATCGGTATCCACTACGGTCAGGCTAATACCGTCTATGGTAATCGAACCTTTCTCAATAATATAACGCATTAACTTCGGAGAGGTTTTTATACGATACCAAGTTGAATTATGTGCCGGTATGATTTCCGCAATTTCGCCTGTGCCGTCAATATGCCCCGAAACAATGTGTCCGCCGAAACGTCCGTTTGCCGCCATCGCGCGTTCTAAATTAACCGGACTATTCGGTTTTAATTCGCCTAATGAAGTACGTTTTAACGTTTCAGACATCACATCAGCGGTAAATTGGTTGTTTGAAAAAGACGTTACGGTTAAACATACGCCGTTCACCGCAATGCTGTCGCCTAAATGAACGTCTTGTAATACTTTGGTCGCATTAATTGTGACTACCGCAAATTCGCCTTGCTTATGAATTTGAGCAATTTTGCCGACTTCCTCAATAATACCTGTGAACATATAATTTCCTCATTATTGATCCCCCTCTTTTGTAAAGAGGGGTTAGGGGAGATTTAACAACGCCAAAGTGAAAGACGGTGTAAATTTCAACATTATCTCAAATCTCCCCCGGCCCCTCTTTGCTAAAGAGGGGAGATGACTACATAATCCAACAAAATATCTTCGCCGATAAGTTCAGTCGATTTCAATTTTAATTTAACCGCTTGGTCAATTTGCTGAATACCTTCGCCGCCGATTGGGGTTTTCGCTTGTTTACCACCGACTAATTTCGGCGCGATATAACAATGTACTCGATTCACAATACCACTTTCTAACGCACTGAAATTTAAACTTGAACCGCCTTCTAATAACAGGCTGTCGATCTGCATGTCACCGAGCTTTTGCAAAAGATCTTGCAAATCTACCCGCTTGTTTCGTGCTTTACACACTAATACTTCTACGCCAAGCGATCTAAATTGTTCAATTTTTTGCAAATCGTCACAAACGGTTGCAATCACGGTGCGATATTCTTTCGCTGTTTGCACTAACTGGCAATCCAACGGTGTACGTAATTGGCTATCGCAGACAATCCGAACCGGCTGTTTCGCATTCGGCATTCGGCTATTTAGCATCGGATTATCGGCAAGTACCGTATCCACTCCAACCATAATCGCACTATATTGATGGCGAGTTTGTTGCACTCTTGCTCTTGCCGATTCACCGGTAATCCATTTAGATTCACCGGTACTGGTTGCAATTTTGCCGTCTGCCGTCATCGCATATTTCATCAACACATACGGGCGTTTAGTTTGAATATAGTGGAAAAAAATCGGGTTTAACGCATCGCATTCTTCTTTGAGTAAACCTTCCACCACTTCCACACCGACTTGACGTAACTGACTTGCTCCTCGCCCCGCCACTAAAGGATTCGGATCGCTTGAACCGATAAATACTTTTTTAATGCCTCGTTCAATTAATAAATCCGAACAAGGAGGCGTGCGCCCGTGATGACAACAAGGCTCAAGTGTTACATAAGCAGTCGCCCCGGAAAGATCTTCCTTACAATGTAAAATGGCATTACGTTCCGCATGCCAACCACCAATCTTTTCATGGTAACCTTCGGCAACGATTTCACCGTTTTTGACAATTACACAACCGACAAGCGGATTGGGATTCGTCCAACCTAAACCTTGTTTTGCCAGTGCAATCGCACGGCGCATATAGTCTAAATCCGTCATTGTTTTGAAACTATTTAAGGGCAGAGGAAAACACATTACAGGCGTGTTTACCCTAATGATGAAAAAAGCCTTGAAATCTTTCGATCTCAAGGCTTGTAAAAAAGATAGGAAAAACCACCGCTTACACGGTTATTTCATCTTCTTCCATCCAGACTATACTGTCGGTACCGGAATCTCACCAGTTCCTGCCAAACCTTTTTCGTTCGGCTCGCGGACTTTACCGCCGATCGGGAATTTCACCCTGCCCTGAAGATTATTAAAAAATTGTTGCAAATTTTGCGACTTTTGATTGTCAAAGTCAAGCAAGAATTAGCGTTTATCCAATGCCATTGATAATAAAGTGATTGGATGTAAGCAAGTAACATTGCTCGACATATCAATCTGCCATTTACAGGTTTCGCACTCTGAAATCACATAATCAAAACCGCCCTCATTGATATGCTCAAACAAAGTACGTCCGATTGCTTGTGACGTTTCGTAGTTTTCCGCTTTAAAACCGTAAGTCCCGGCAATACCGCAACATTGTGAAGGCAACATGACTATTTCTAATTCCGGAATTTGTTTTAATAATTCCAATGTATAAGGTGCCCAACCTGCTTTTTCTACGTGACAAGCGGTATGATAAGCAACACGTAAACGCATTGGCTTAAGCGGTAATTTTCTGCCGGCTTTTTGTAATTTATACAAGTAACGAGTCACAATATTAATGTGAGATTTCACATTGGTATTCGGCATACCGAGTACGTGACTGTATTCTTCTTTAATATTTGCCGTACAGCTTGAAGACGTACCGATCACTTCCAACTGTTTATTAACGGTTTTTTCAAGATATTTCAGGTTAAATTCCGCCTGTTTTTTCGCTCTTTCAGGAAAACCGTTCACCATTAACGGCAAACCGCAACATTTTTCTTTTTCAAGCAAGACCACACCGATATCCAGTGCATTCATTACGTCAATCACTTCTTTCCCTAACTGCGGATTATTATAGTTCACATAACAACCGTGGTAATAAGCGACTTGCTCTTTGAATTGCGCCTGGCGTTTCGCTTCTTTTTTCATATACCAATTACGGAACGAACCGAATGAATATTTCGGTAAGGTACGGTGTTGGCTGACTTTTAAGGTTTTCTCCAGTAAGAATCGGGTCGCTTTTAAACCGGTAATCGTATTCACAATCGGTGCAAACGGGGTATTCATCGTCCCCATAATATCGGTATTACTTAATACCGCATCACGCAATTTGTGAATTAACGGTTTATTTTGACGCTCAACGTGACGATTTCTTGCACGTACGATAATATCGCCGATTTTTACATCCGACGGGCAAGCAATTTCACAACGTTTACAGTTAGTACAATATTTCAAGGCTTCATCGTAGAAATCCGGGCTTTTCAGACGTAAACGCTCGCCGTCCGGGCCGGATTGTTTCGGTCCCGGATAGAACGGATTATTACGTGAAACCGGACATACCGCCGTACAAGCGGTACATTTCAAGCAACTTTCAAAACTCGGATCAAAATGTTGATGAACAACCGGAGATTGTGCGCCTTGACGTGCATTTTCAATCAATTGTTTAATATTCATTTTGTACCTCCGATTTGTTCTGCAACGGTTAATGCCGTTACCACTGCAACACCCGAACCGCAACCTTGCTCAATGCCTTGGAAACCACCAATGACATTGCCCACCGCATATAAATTCGGCACAACCTCACCGTTTTTTTGCACTTGGCAAGCCGAGTTAATCACTACACCTGCAGATTGATATGGTTGAGGTGCCGCAAAGCGGTTATTTGTCCAAGTAAAGCGGTCAGAATTATCAAAATTTTTGCAACCGCAAATATCCAAATCAAATACCGGCTCTTTCACTCGTTCAAACTCCGCCACAAGCCCGTTGCTAAAGAAACTGCCGGCAGCCAACACAAAATGATCCGCACTAATCGGTTCTTCTTGGTGTGATGTGGTAAAAATACGTACTACCTTATCCTCTTCAAATTCCGCTTTAACCGCTCGGTCACCGTTCATCATCATACCGCCTAATTGCTCAAAGCGTGAACGTAGCTGACGATGTTGGCGAATACCCAATAAAGACGGTGGTAACGTCGGTAATTCAAATAATGCCAAACCGGTTGCTTGCTGTAAGCTATTGAAGAAATCTTGGTTATCTAAGCCGAAACAAGCCGGTAAAAAGACCGCTTTCGCATTGCCTGCCGCTTGTTTAATTTCTTGTACTAAATCTTGGAAAGACAATTTATGTTCTAATAATTGCGCAATATTTACACTGCGAAACTCACGAGAGTTTTGGCGTAAATAGTCCAACTCGGGAATATTCAAATAACCGATGGTAAATTCGTAATCGGAAAATTGGCTATGCTGTTTTAAATTGTCCGCCAATAATTGCGGCTGAAAATCGTGATAGCCTTCAATTCCTAAAATGGCGACCTGTTTCTCCGCTAAGGTAGTTAAATGTTTTACTGTCGGCACGCTATTCGGCGATAGCCAAGTCGCACGAAGACCACCTAGCGGGGTAATGCGTTCATGATTTTGCGCCGTTGATCCTTCTAAATGTAGAGTTAAACTTTGCGCTAATTGTTCGAACTGCTGCGCTTTTGCCAATACTTGATCTTTGCCGAGAATGCTATACGGATGTTCCAGCGCTTGAAGTTTTAATTCATCAAGCGATTGGTAAACATTTTCGACTTTTTGACCGCTTGGTAAACGAGAAAGTAAATCCATTGAGCCGGAAGAAAAATCCATCGCCGCTTGTCCGTTATTAATAATCGCACAGCGTTTGCCTTGTTCTTGAAGCGCAATCCCACAGGTTAAACCGGCAAGCCCTCCGCCAATAATCACTACATCAAAATTCATTGCTATTCACTCCCTGCTCTTTGTCCATCGGCACATCATTCAGTCCGAGTAGGCTATAGTAAATCCAGCTGGTAAATTCCGCTTCCCGCATTGCATCTCCCCACGCAATCGGTTGAATACCACGCCAACGTTCTTCCATAAATGAAGCTAATTGTGTGGTTGATTCTTTCGGTGTCGCCACATTGAAACGGCTCATCAATCCCGCAGCACGGCAGGCGCAAAGTTCCGCTTGGCAAGTTCCCATACCGACACGGGTACGGCGGCGTAAATCGACTAAGTTATTTACATTCAGCTCATCAACCGCATAGCGAACTTCACCGGCGGTTACCGCTTCACATTCGCACACTAAGGTTTTATCCAATCGTTCGGTTTCCAGTAAACGCAATGCTCTGGAACCGTGACGATAAACCGCAGAATGACGAATCGTATTCGGTAGCGAAATGATTTTTTTACTGGTCTCTTCACAGCTTTCATTTGAACCCGGAAGCGGACGCTCCGCCGTGCTACACAAGCGCTCGGATTTATTCAATTTTTTGCAAACCAAATCGGTTGCCCATTCCGCCATCAAACGATAAGTCATTAGTTTACCGCCGGTAATAGTGATAAAGCCGTCTAAACCGTCACGTTCCGCGTGATCCAGCAATACTATACCGCGGCTCACGTTACGACCGGACGGATCATCGTCCGTTGCCACCAATGGACGAACCCCCGCATAAGCACGTAATACACGGGTATGACGCAAACTCGGTGCAAGTTTCTCCCCTTCACGGAACAGTACGTCCACTTCTTCCGGTGTGACTACCATATTGTCAATTTGATCATAAGGAATACGGTCGGAAGTCGTCCCGATAACACAAATGGTATCGCCCGGTACTAAAATATCGGCATTCGCCGGTTTACGACAACGGTTGATCACCATATTATTGATACGGTGTCCCATCACTAATAACGAACCTTTTGCAGGGAACATTTTGATTTTGAGATCGGCGTATTCGGCAATACCCTGCCCCCAGATCCCGCCTGCATTCACCACAATCGGCGCAAAAAATTGACGTTTTACTTGGTTTCTATGATCGAACACATTAACGCCGATAACGGTGCCGCCTTCACGAATCAACCCTATCACTTCGCAATAAGTGAATATTTTTGCGCCGTTTTCCGTTGCATCCAACATATTGGAAGCGGTTAAACGGAACGGGTCAATCGAACCATCCGGCACAACCACCGCACCGACTAGCGAAGGGTTAACGGACGGCTCCATATATTTTGCAAGATCCGGTTCGATTTCAACCGCTTCGATACCCGAATCGGTACAGGCTTGGATAAAGTTTTTCTGATAATTGAGATCGTCTTCCGGCAGGGTTATGAAAAGCCCTTTCGTATCATCTACGCAATGACGGGCGATTTGTTTAAGGATTAGATTTTCTTTAATGCACTCTTCGGCAGATTCCCTATCATTCACCGCATAACGTGCGCCGCTATGTAGTAAACCGTGATTACGACCGGTCGCACCGGTTGCAATATCTCTGCGTTCAAGTAATACGCATTTTAAACCGCGTAATGCGCAATCTCGCGCAATACCGGCTCCCGTTGCGCCGCCACCGATAATAATCACATCGGTATTAATCGGCGAAAAGTCTGCAACATTTTGATACATCTGAGGTGAAATGTTCATACTCAACCTCTCCCACACTTAAATGAAATGAAACGAACAAATTAAAATAACCGCATTGTATTAAAATGAGCGTTTTTGAACAAGTAAATGAGCAAAAAAGAAATCAGAAGTGTGAATAACATCACAAATTCTTTCGATTTACGAAATTGTTTGTGGTACAGATCACAAATTTACATAAATCATCTTTTATATTTGTGCTTTTCGGCTAACCTTTTAGCCGGCTTTTTAAGCAATCATCATGAGGAGAAATCTATGAAAACAATCAAAGCATTAGCGATTAGTCTTATTACTACGGCGGTATTAGCTGGTTGTTCTAATACGCAACCTGTTGAGCCGGTTAAATCCGACAAGTTGATTATCGCTCACCGTGGTGCCAGCGGCTACCTACCGGAGCATACGCTTGAATCCAAAGCGCTTGCTTTCGCTCAACAAGCGGATTATTTAGAGCAAGATCTTGCGATGACAAAGGACAACCGTTTAATTGTTATTCACGACCATTTCTTAGACGGCTTAACCGATGTGGCGAAAAAATTCCCGAAACGTGCGCGTAAGGACGGACGTTTCTATGTGGCGGATTTCACCTTAAAAGAAATCCAAACGCTTGAAATGACGGAAAATTTCAAAACCGAAAACGGCCAACAAGTACAGGTTTATCCGAATCGTTTCCCGATGTGGAAATCACATTTCAGAATTCACACTTTCGAAGATGAAATCGAATTTATCCAAGGCTTAGAAAAATCAACCGGTAAACAAATCGGTATCTATCCGGAAATTAAAGCGCCTTGGCTACATCACCAAGAAGGTAAAGATATTGCATTAGAAACCTTAAAAGTACTGAAAAAATACGGCTATGACCAAAAATCGGACAAAGTTTATTTACAAACTTTCGATTTTAACGAGTTAAAACGTATTAAAACCGAATTATTGCCGAAACTCGGTATGGACGTAAAACTCGTTCAATTAGTCGCTTATACCGATTGGCATGAAACCGAAGAAAAAGACGCTTCGGGCAAATGGGTGAACTACAACTACGACTGGATGTTCAAAGACGGCGCAATGGCTGAAGTGGCTAAATACGCCGACGGCGTAGGCCCTGGTTGGTATATGTTGGTTGATGACAAAAACTCAAAATTAGGCGATATCAAATTCACGCCGATGGTGAAAGATATTGCGAAAACTAAAATGGAACTACATCCGTACACAGTACGTAAAGATGCCCTTCCGGAATTCTTTACCGATGTAAATCAAATGTACGATGCGTTATTAAATAAAGCGGGAGCAACCGGCGTGTTTACCGACTTCCCGGATACCGGCGTACAATTTATTAAAGGAATAAAATAATCTCAATTTTGAGCGAAAATGAAGAATAAATTTGTGAATCGACCATGTTTTGATTGAATATGTTGAAATACCCTCATAAAAATGTGAGTAGATTCACAAATTTGAATAATTTTTATGGAGTATTACTCTTTTTTATATAGAATATACTCGATTGTTCGTAATCGAACTTTTTATCAATAAATATAAAATATGGAGTGTTTCTATGTTTGGTCCATTCAAACCGGCTCCGCATATTGCGGAATTACCGGCAGATAAAATAGATGCCAGATACAAATTCTTACGTTGGCAAGTTTTTGCAGGTATCTTTTTCGGCTATGCCGCCTATTACTTTGTGCGTGCGAACTTCGACCTTGCGCAAAAAGGTTTAATTGAAGCGGGTTTATATAATAAAGCGGAACTCGGTATTATCGGTACCGGTGCGGGTTTGGCTTACGGTTTATCTAAATTCGTAATGGCGGGTATGTCAGACCGCTCGAATCCGAAAGTATTTTTACCGTTCGGTTTATTACTTTCCGGTCTTTGTATGACGATGATGGGCTTAATGCCGTGGGCGACTTCAGGTATTGCAGTGATGTTCATCATGATTTTCTTAAACGGTTGGTTCCAAGGTATGGGTTGGCCACCGTGCGGTCGTACTATGGTTCACTGGTGGTCTAAATCCGAACGCGGTACTATCGTTTCTATTTGGAACTGTGCGCATAACGTGGGCGGTATGGTACCGGGTGCGATGGTATTATTAGCCAGTGCGATTTACTTCAGCAACACCGGCGAACACGCTACAGCGAAAGACGTATGGCAACAAGCGCTTTATTATCCAGGTATTGCCGCAATGATCGCTGCGATTCCGGTTTATTTCGTGATGAAAGATACGCCGCAATCTTGCGGTTTACCGCCAGTAGAAAAATGGCGTAACGATTATCCGGATGACTATAATGAAGAAACGGCGGAAAAAGACTTAAGTACCAAAGAAATCTTTGTGACTTACGTACTTAAAAACAAATTATTATGGTACATCGCAATCGCTAACGTATTCGTGTATTTAATTCGTTACGGCGTTTTAAAATGGTCTCCGGTTTATCTTGGTGAAGTAAAACACTTTAACATTAAAGGAACTGCATGGGCTTATACCATTTATGAATTAGCTGCGATTCCGGGTACATTATTATGCGGTTGGGTATCGGATAAATTATTCAAAGGTAAA
This sequence comes from Actinobacillus lignieresii, assembly GCF_900444945.1. Taxonomy (NCBI): domain Bacteria; kingdom Pseudomonadati; phylum Pseudomonadota; class Gammaproteobacteria; order Pasteurellales; family Pasteurellaceae; genus Actinobacillus; species Actinobacillus lignieresii. The sequence goes on from NZ_UFRM01000001.1 coordinate 980,576, forward strand.
CGCGGTTTAACCGGCTTTATCTTCATGATCTTAACGACTATCGCCGTGTTCGCATTATGGAAAAACCCGGCAACGCCTGAAGCGGAATTAGCGCAATATGCAGGTAAAGCGTGGTATGAAAACCCATATCAATTAATGGACTTCATCTTAATGACAACTATCGGTTTCTTAATCTACGGTCCGGTAATGTTAATCGGCTTACACGCACTTGAACTTGCACCGAAAAAAGCGGCGGGTACTTCAGCGGGCTTTACCGGTTTATTCGGTTACTTAGGCGGTACTGTTTCGGCATCGGCCGTTGTAGGTTGGGCGGCTGAATATTACGGCTGGGACGGCGGTTTCTACGTAATGATTGCCGGCGGCGTATTAGCCGTACTCTTAATGTTTATCGTGATGATTGAAGAAGGTAAACATAAAGCGAAATTAGGTGATCACTACGGTAAATAATCTTATCGTAAACCACTAAAAATATGAGAGAGGAAATACTATTCGGTATTTCCTCTCTTTTTAATTTTAATCAAATTTTCGCTTGTTTTTCCAAAAATCAACCCCATAATGGGCTAATCGATTGATAGAAAAATAAGAGAGAAATATATGGCACCGAGAAAAAAGAAAGCGATTGAATTGCCACTTCTTCCATTACGCGACGTAGTGGTTTTCCCCTATATGGTAATGCCGTTATTCGTAGGTCGTGAGAAATCGATTCAGGCTTTACGTGCGGCGATGGATTCAAATAAACAGTTATTTCTTGTCACGCAACAAGATCCGAATAAAGAAGAACCGACCACGGAAGACGTGTATTCCGTTGGTGTAATTGCCAATATTATTCAAATGCTCAATCTACCGGACGGTACGGTAAAAGTGCTTGTTGAAGGTCAGCAACGCGCGAAAATCGAGCATATTCACGACGATGAGAACGGTTTTTGGGCAGGCGTTCAACCGTTAATTTCCGAATACGATAATGAGAATGACGAACTAAGCGCAATCGCTAAAGCGACAATTAACGAATTTGAAAATTATGTAAAAAATAACAAGAAGATCCCGACGGAAATTTTGCCGAAGTTACAGAAAATCACTTTGGAAGATCGTCTTGCCGATACGATTGCCTCTAACTTAATCGCACCGGTTCAGAAAAAACAGGCGTTATTGGAAGAAACTAATCTTATCGCTCGTTTTGAAGCATTATTAGTAGCTATGGCAACCGAGTTGGATTCGCTAGAAACCGAAACGCGTATTCGTAATCGTGTGAAACAACAAATGGAAAAAAACCAACGCGATTATTATTTAAACGAGCAAATTAAAGCGATTCAAAAAGAACTTGGCAACGGCGAAGACGCCGAACAAACCGAGCTGGATAAATTAAAAGAACAAATCGAAGAAGCGAAGTTACCGCTCGAAGTAAAAGAAAAACTGGATAGCGAGTTTAAAAAGTTAAAAGCGATGCCGCAAAGTTCTTCCGAAGCGACCGTCGTACGCGGCTATATCGATTGGGTCTTAAAAATGCCGTGGAACAAAAAATCAACGGTGAAAAAAGACTTGGCGAAAGCGCAAGAAATTTTAGACAAAGATCACTATGGTTTGGAGCGTGTTAAAGAGCGCATTGTCGAATATCTTGCGGTACAAAGTCGTTTAAACAAACTTAAAGGTCCGATTCTTTGCTTAGTCGGTCCTCCGGGTGTGGGTAAAACCTCACTTGGGCAATCTATCGCTAATGCAACCGGTCGTAAATACGTTCGTATGGCGTTAGGCGGTGTGCGTGACGAAGCGGAAATTCGCGGTCATCGCCGTACTTATATCGGTTCTATGCCGGGTTCATTAATGATGAAAATGGCAAAAGTCGGCGTGAAAAATCCGTTGTTCTTGCTCGATGAAATCGACAAAATGGCGCAAGATATGCGTGGCGATCCGGCTTCGGCATTACTTGAAGTATTAGATCCGGAACAAAACAAAGCGTTTAACGACCATTATTTAGAAGTCGATTACGATCTTTCCGACGTAATGTTCGTAGCAACGTCAAACTCAATGAATATTCCGCCGGCATTACTCGACCGTATGGAAGTGATTCGTCTTTCCGGTTATACCGAAGATGAGAAAATGCATATTGCCCGTGACCACTTAATTGCCAAACAGCAAGAAAATAACGGCTTAAAAGCGGGTGAATTAACTATCGAAGATAGTGCTATTTTAAGCATTATTCGTTACTACACTCGTGAAGCCGGCGTGCGTAGTCTTGAACGTGAAATTGCTAAGATCTGTCGTAAAGCGGTGAAAACTTTGGTGTTGGACAAAAAAGTCAAATCAATTACGGTAACCGAAGACAATATCGCCGATTACTTGGGTGTAAAACGTTTTGATTACGGTAAAATGGACAGCCAAAACCGTGTCGGTGAAGTGACCGGTTTAGCTTGGACGGAAGTCGGCGGCGATTTACTCACCATCGAAACCACTTCGGTCAGCGGTAAAGGTAAATTCTCATTTACCGGTTCATTAGGCGATGTGATGAAAGAATCGATTCAAGCGGCAATGATGGTGGTACGAGCAAGATCCGCACAATTAGGCATTGCGGATGACTTCTATGAAAAACGAGATATTCACGTACACGTGCCGGACGGCGCAACGCCGAAAGACGGCCCGAGTGCAGGTATCGCAATGTGTACCGCATTAATTTCAAGTTTAACCGGCAATCCTGTTCGCAAAGAAGTGGCGATGACCGGTGAAATTAGCTTACGTGGTAAAGTATTACCGATCGGCGGCTTAAAAGAGAAATTATTGGCGGCACACCGTGGCGGCATTACCACGGTGATTATTCCGAAAGACAACGAAAAAGATCTGGAAGAGATTCCTGAAAATGCCAAAGCGGCATTGGCTATTCATTCGGTGGAAACGATTGACGAAGTGTTAGCGATTGCACTAGAAAATCCGCCGATGGGGATTGAGGTGCTCTCTCCTAAATCACAAACGATTAAAGTGAAAAAAACTCGCTCAAAAGCGGCGATTCAATAATCGTAATAACATAACGTAAAAAGGGCTTCAAATTATTTGAAGCCCTTTGTTTTTCTATAATAAGCGGTCATATTTTCCGCAAAATTTACCAGAAATCAGACCGCTTACAGAATGATTAAATTATTCCTCTGCGTCTTCTTTTGCCCATTCTAACGCACGTTTAACCGCTTTTTTCCAACCTTTATAACGTCTGGTACGTTTTGCTTCGTCACCATCCGGAACAAAGGTACGCTCAATCGACGCTTTACCGCGTAATTCTTGCAAATCTTTCCAGAATCCTACAGCAAGACCGGCAAGATATGCCGCACCTAAAGCGGTAACTTCACGCACGACCGGACGTTCTACATTCGCATTGAGAATATCCGCTTGGAATTGCATTAAGAAGTTATTGGCAACCGCACCGCCGTCCACACGTAAAGTCGCAAGGTGTTTACCGCTATCCGACTGCATTGCATCTAATACGTCACGAGTTTGATATGCAATAGACTCTAATGTCGCACGCACGATATGGTTACGGTTTGCACCGCGTGAAAGCCCTAAAATCGCGCCTCGCGCATACGGATCCCAATACGGCGCACCTAAACCGGTAAATGCCGGTACGACATACACACCGTTTGTGCTGTCTTCTTTTGTTGCAAAATATTCGGAGTCTTTACTGTCATGTACGATTTTAAGTTCGTCACGTAACCACTGAATCGAAGCACCGCCCATAAAGATAGAACCTTCTAAGGCATAGCACGGTTCGCCTTTTGCATTACACGCAATCGTCGTCAATAAACCGTTTTTCGATTCAACCGCTTCATTTCCGGTATTCATCAACATAAAACAACCGGTACCGTAAGTGTTTTTCGCTTGTCCGGCTTCAACACATAAATGACCGTAAAGCGCTGCCTGTTGGTCGCCCGCCATACCGGCTACCGGAATACGTACGCCGCCTTTACCACCGATATTGGTTTCGCCGTAAACTTCCGATGAATTTCTTACTTCCGGTAACATAGAACGCGGAATATTTAATAATTCCAACATTCTATCGTCCCATTGTTTAGTATGAATATTGAACATCATAGTACGGGAAGCGTTTGTGTAATCGGTAACGTGCACGCGACCTTGGGTTAATTTCCAAACCAACCAAGTATCTACCGTACCGAATAACAGCTCGCCGCGCTCGGCTTTTTCTCTTGCGCCTTCAACATTATCTAAAATCCATTTTACTTTCGTACCGGAGAAATACGGGTCCACCACTAAACCGGTCGTTTTACGAATATAAGCTTCGTGCCCGTCTTCTTTTAATTTCGCACAAATATCCGCCGTACGACGGCATTGCCATACAATCGCATTATAAACCGGTTTACCGGTTTCTTTTTCCCAAACAATCGTGGTTTCACGTTGGTTGGTAATACCGATTGCCGCAATTTTATCGGAAGTAATGCCCGCTTTTGCCACCACTTCATTTAATGTCGAACTTTGCGTCGCCCAAATTTCCATCGGATTATGTTCCACCCAACCGACTTGCGGATAAATTTGGGTAAATTCACGTTGAGAAACCTCTACGATATTGGCGTTTTTGTCGAGTAACACCGCACGAGAGCTTGTCGTACCTTGGTCTAACGCAATAATGTATTCTTTAGTCATAGTAATCACCTTCTCTATTAAATGAATGACGCAATTATTTACAATTACATGGTAAGTTTTTACCGATAAAACGACGATAGCCCCAAGCACCGACAAGTCCGCCGACAATCGGCGCAATCAAAGGAACGAGGAAATACGGAATATCGCGCGCACCGGTAAAGGCAACTTCACCCCAACCGGCTAAGAATGCAAAGGCTTTCGGACCGAAGTCACGCGCCGGATTCATTGCAAAGCCGGTTAAAGGACCGAAAGCACCGCCGATCGCAGCGATCAATAAACCGATTAATAACGGAGCCATCGGACCTCTCGGTACGCCGTTACCGTCATCGGTTAAAGCTAAAATTAATGCGACTAACGCCATGGTAATGACCGCTTCGACACAAAAGGCTTGTAATACGCTGATATGTTGATGAGGATAGGTAGAGAAAACACCGGCAAGTCCGACGCCTTCGCCGCGTACAATATTTTTAGCGGCTTCAGTTGCGGCAAAGAGATCTTTATAAAGGAAATAAACTAACGCCGCTGCGGCAAAAGCACCTAAAAATTGGGAAATGATATAAGGCAGTACTTTTTTTCCGTCAAAACACGCAAACTTCCAAAGTGCGACGGTTACCGCCGGATTTAGATGCGCACCGGATACGCCTGCGGTAGTATATACCGCCAAAGCAACCCCCACGCCCCACATAATGGAGATTTCCCATAAACCGAATGTCGCACCGGCTAATTGTGCGGCGGCAACACAACCTACCCCAAAGAAAATAATTAAACCCGTACCGATAAATTCTGCGATACAAGCACCTTTTAACGATCTTTCCATATAGTCCTCCTACGGATAACGAAAAGTAAATTACGCTATTGAATGTTGAAAAACGCAAACGTTTTCGATGCGAACTATATAAAAACGAACATTTTTCGCAAACGGGAAAATGCAAATTTGTGATATTACGCACATTTCTTCTGTTAAAAATGTGACGCATTTCAAATTTTACGGACGAAAACAGGCAAAAAAACCTCAACCGAAGTTGAGGTTTAACCCGTAAAAAGGGGAAACGTTACTGTTGTTTTTTAGCCCATTCCAAGAAACGTTTTTGCGTTTCTTTATCCGCTTTTTTAAATAAGACTTGCAACTGTTCTTCTTTAACATTATTGGTTTCAATCACCATTTGTCCTTTAGCTTCCAACGCCGCATTTGCAAAAGCCTGAACGGAAGCGACCGCTTTACTTGCGTTATATTTAGAGAGATTATCTTCAACTCGAGAATTCGGTGCGAAACCTTCTCCTTTTAAGAAATCGCGTTTATATGCGATTTCTTTACCCGATGCGGTTTCAATTTTAAAGTTTAACTCTTTCTTAAACTTATCTACCGTAAAATTAGACGTAAATTTCGGAGTCACAATTTTGGCGTCTTCATCAGTACCGTTAAAAGTAAGAATAATCGGATCAATGGAGAAATAGCTTCCGTCCACAATATCGCTTACACTGACTACGACTTGGTGCACTTTGCCGTCAATCGATAATCCCGCCGTACCTCTCGCTACTTTCTGTCCGTCAAAAGCCAATAATTCTACGCTATCCGATGCGGTTAAAGTGCCTGCAACCGAAAACGCACTGACCGCTAATGTTGCAACCGCAACCGCCATTTTGGTTAATTTCATAAAGAAGCTCCTTAACTTAAATCAATATGAATATTTATAGCTTATGCTATGCTAATTTCTCAAAAATAGAAATAAATTTATTATCAAAGCGATGAATTTGTGATAATTTTCTTTTATATCCGATCAACAGATAAAAATCGGGTAAATATTATTTTTAAGAGTAGATACAATGAGTGATGAACAACAGAGCGTCAATACGCAACAGGATAAAAAATCGTTTTTACAATCGATTTTCGGCGGCTTATTTCAATCCGAACCGAAAAATAGAGAAGACTTGGTTGAAGTAATTCGAGATTCTCTGGATAACGAACTGATCGATAGTGATACCAAAGATATGATCGAAGGCGTAATGGAGATTTCCGAACTGCGTGTGCGGGATATTATGATACCTCGTCCGCAAATCGTTTATATTGACGCCAATCTTGATCTTACCGCTTGTGTTGATTTAATCATTGAATCCGCTCACTCTCGCTTTCCGGTCATTTTAGACGACGGCAAAGATACCGTATTAGGTATTTTACATGCCAAAGATCTCTTAAAATTCCTCAGAACCGATTCCGAAGAGTTTGAAATGCCAACCATTCTACGCCCTGCAGTGATTGTGCCGGAAAGTAAACGGGTCGATAGAATGTTGAAAGAATTCCGCTCCGAACGCTTTCATATGGCGCTGGTGGTGGACGAATTCGGTGCAGTATCCGGCTTAGTCACGATTGAAGATATTCTTGAGCAAATCGTCGGCGATATTGAAGACGAATTCGACGAAGAAGAAATCGAGCCGATTCGCCAGCTTTCTCGCCATACTTATGCGGTATCGGCACTGACGGATATTGAGAAATTTAACGAAACTTTTGCCACCGATTTTACCGATGAAGAAGTGGATACGGTCGGCGGTTTAGTGATGCAAGCGTTCGGACATTTACCGAAACGAGGCGAACAAATTCAATTGGAAGGTATCGATTTTAAAGTAACTTCCGCCGACAGTCGCCGTCTAATTCAATTACGTGTCACCGTATCGGACGAACAGCTGGAAAAAATGGAACAGCTGGTCAGTAACGAAGAATAATGAACAATGCATAGGTGAGGTTTTATCCTCACCTTTTGTTTGTGTTATTTCGCTTAATATTAGTTAATCTATCTCTTTAAAATGAACTTTGTAAAAAATCCGTCAATTTTAACCGCTTGTTTACTCGCCTTTGCCCTCGGAGGTCTCGGTACGCTTGCTTATTCCCCTTTTGATCTTTGGGGAATCGTCTATCTTTCCGCCGCCGGTTTAATTTGGGCGGCAACGCTTCCGCAACGAAAAATCGCCCTCTGGGCAACCTTTGCTTGGTCGCTCGGCTGCTTTTGTATCGGAGTAAATTGGGTACACGTCAGTATGACTCAATTCGGCGGTGTTCCGCTGGTAGTGAGCTATATTGCAGTATTTTTATTGGCTTGCTATCTCGCGCTTTATAATTTGCTATTCAGCTATATTGCACATAAGTTCCGAATCCAAAATCCCTTTGCACTTGCGGCGATTTTTACCTTTACCGAATATCTGCGCGGCGTTGTCTTTACCGGCTTTCCTTGGTTGCAGTTCGGTTATACGCAAATTGACAGTCCGTTTGCCGGCATTGCCCCGCTGTTAGGTGTTGAGGGCTTAACATTCTTTGTGATGACGGTGAGCGGTTATCTGGCGTTATTGGTAAAAAAATCCGCAAAAACGACCGCTTCGCTTGCCACCTTAGCAATACTGTGCGGATTAGCATTTGCCGCCAAATTCATTCCGTTTGTGCAAATTGACGAGCAAAAACAACCGCTTACCGTAAGCCTTGTACAAGGCAATATTGAGCAAAAAATGAAATGGGATCCGGCGCATTTCGATTATACGCTGCAAACTTATCAACGTTTAATTAGCCCGCTATTAGGTAAAAGTGATGTAATTGTATTGCCCGAATCCGCTGTTCCGGCGTTAGAAACGCAAATTTATCCGCTACTAAACCAACTTCAACAAGTTGCTGCGGACAAAGGCAGTGAAGTAATTATTGGTACACTCTACCAAGACGAAAGCGAGCAATTATTTAATAGTGCGGTAGTATTGGGAAATCCATTACAACCCTATGACTTACACAATACCGAGCGTTATAACAAACACCATTTAGTGCCGTTCGGCGAATATGTGCCTTTCGGCTCGGTATTGGATTGGATGCGTGATGTATTTATTCTGCCGATTAACTTATCGCAAGGCGAATTCGTGCAACCGGCACTTTTTGCCAAAAATCGTAAGTTTAATATGGCGATTTGCTATGAAGTGATTTTCGGCAATCAAATGCAACAAAACCAACAGGTACAACAATCGGATTATTTATTAACGATTACCAATGATGCGTGGTTCGGCGCCTCTATCGGCCCTTGGCAACATTTCCAAATGGCGAGAATGCGTGCGCTTGAATTAGGCAAGCCGCTACTGCGTGCGGCAAATACGGGAATTACGGCGATTATCGGTACCAAAGGCGAAGTCATTGAGCAGATTCCGCAATTTGAAGCGAACGTATTGACCGCTCAAATTCAACCGACTAAGGGAGAAACCTTATTTGCCAAAACAGGTAACCGGCTGATTTATGCGCTAAGTCTGTTTTGCTTTATTTTTGCCTTTGTAAGAAATCGGAAAAAATAGGTCGCTTGTTTAAAAAATAAAGCACTAAAACTTATTATTTTAGTGCTTTATTTTTCAGCTTAATGTAGTGAAGGTTATTAACCGAATATTTCATCCATACCTTCGATTAACTGCTTGCAAGGTTTTTCGAAAAATACACCGCTATTCGGTGTGCCGTTCATTCCTCGTAAGAATAAATATGCTACGCCGCCAAAATCACGCTCATACTCATACTGCCCACCTAAACGTACTCGTAAATAGCGATGTAGCGCCAGCGTATAAAGCAGATATTGCAGATCATAGCGATATTGCCCGATCGTTTTTTCCAAATTTTGTCGGCTATAGTCTTGTGCTAAATAACCTAAGAAATTGGACTTATAATCAATCAGATAAAATTTCTCGTTTACTTGCACGATACAATCGACAAAACCGCGTAAATAGCCTTCCAACTGCGGTAAATTCAAATCCGGTAATTTTGCCGAAACCGCACTGTATTGCTTTAACAACTGGTTTAACTTACGTAATCCGTCCGAATTTTTTAAGCGTAAATAAAACTGCCATTCGTTTAAACGTTTTGTCATCGGAACGTCTTTTAGCGCAAATTCAGACTCACTAAACGGCGTTGCAAGTACCTTTTCAAACCATTGTTGTAACGGTTCGTGCCAATTTTCATCTAAGTCCAGCTGCTCGCAAATAGTAAGAATTTGCTCAAAATCGACCGCTTGTTGGAAGTCACTGTGTTCAAAGAAACTATGTAGAATATTGCCAACCTTGGTACTGTGAGGGAATTGGTAGGGCGAATAGGCATTGGTTTCTTCACTATCCAAAGCAAAAAGATTATCCGTTTCGGGCGTAAGCACTTGTTGCTGGTCATAATCTTGTCCGGCGCTCTCAAATGCTTTCGGCATACTATATCCCGTATGATGTTGCATCGCCCACTCGTGTTGTTGATGCAATGCACTGAAACTGGTCACTAGCCCTGTCTGCTGAATCTGTCCGGTAAAATGACAAGCGGATAAAGTCTCTGACACAAACGGAGTCGGTCGCCATTCATCATTCGCAATTTTTTCATCTAATTCAACCGCTTGGAAATCAATCCTTTTTTGTTGCAAATATTCCGATGTACTTATTTCCGCTTTATAGCTTTTATCTAAACCGATTTCACCATTGCTCAGCAAATAATGCACCGCATTCCAACCGTCTTCAAAACGTTGCGGCAGAATCAAGTTAAGCTGTGATTCCGCTCGCGTAACCGCTACATAAAGCAAACGCAGATCTTCAGCCAATTCTTCCCGATCCATCAGTGCTTGTACTTGCTCTGACGGTTTCCCGAAATACCAATGCGCTTGCCCTTGTTCATCACGGTAGATAGCCAAATTACTTGCTTTAGCACCCTGATTTTTTTTACCGATAAACGGCAACCAAACTATCGGATATTGCAAACCTTTTGAACCGTGAACGGTCACGATTTTAATCAATTCTTCTTCACTTTCTAAGCGTAAAATATGCTCTTCCGTGCTATCTATTTTTGCCAATTGACGTTCATACCAACGCACTAACGCCGATTCATTTTCTAAGCTCGGCATGGCATTTTGTAGTAATTCCGTTAAATGCAATAAATCCGTTAGACGGCGATCACTGTCGCGCGGGTTGGCTCGTAAGCGTTCAATAATTCCCTCTTGCATAAATAACTTATGCAACATCGGTAAAATACCTTGTTGTTGCCAAATTTGCTGATATGTAATAAAGCGCCCTACCTGTTCATCCCACTGTAATTCGCTATTTTTAAGCTGATGAATCTCCGTTGCTGACAGCCCCCAGAGGGTTGTGCCTAACGCACTGAGTAAATGGCGTTGATGATACGGATTTAAACAGGCATACAACACCCACAATAATTCTTTAGCGGTTTCCGATTGATAGACGCTTTCTTTTTCCGACAAAAATACCGAACGAATGCCCAGTTCAGCTAATGCACTTTTTATCAATGTAGCTTGCGAGTGGCTACGCACCAAAATTGCAATATCTTTTGCCTGAAACGCATTAATCTCTTCCGTAGTATTGGTAAATTTTAAGCCGAATTCACCCGCTTCCATTTGCTTAAGCTGCTGCTGAATTTGGTAAGCACACTGCTTTGCCGCTAATTTTTCATCAAATTTTGCTTGTAGATAACAATTTACATAGTCGGCGCCGATTAATTCAGCTTCGCTCGCTTTCGCTTCCACCGAGTGAAACTGAATACCTTGATACAAGAAAGGACTGTTTTCAGCAGCTTCCGGAAATTCAAATAAGCGATTAGTTACACTCACAATTGGTGGCAACGAGCGCCAGTTTTTGGCTAACGTGCGTTTTTGTTGCGCCTGTTGAGAAGCGGTCAAATAAGTGAAAATATCCGCACCTCGGAATTTATAGATCGATTGTTTCGGGTCACCAATCATAATAAATCCGTGATTCGTATGCGTTTCCTGCATAAAAATCTTATGGAAGATTTCATATTGCTCTTTATCGGTATCTTGGAACTCGTCAATCATTGCGAACGGGAATTGCGCACGAATTTGTGCTGCTAACTCTGCCCCCCTTTCAGCGTTTAAAGCTTGATTGAGTAAAGTGAGCATATCGTTAAAACTTTTCTCACTATGCGTCGCTTTATAATCTGCGAGCTTTGTTCTCACTGCGAGTAAGAATTGATAGAGCAATAACGGCTTCTGTTTATTCGCAAACTGCTGTTGATAAGCGGTCAAAATTTGCTGATTTTTTGCAAAATGCGGATGAACCAACGGTTCTGCGCCCTCTTCCGCTTTTTCGTTTAGAAATTCCTGACAGAAACGTTCAAACTGTTCTTCCGGCAAATAGGAAAGCGAACTTGCCGCCCATTCGTCCACGGAAGCACGCCATTTTTCTAAGTAACGAGTTTGGTAAGAACGGCGATTAAGTGCTTTTTTCTCACCGGTTTTATATTTTTTCGCTAATTCGCTTTCAATTAAGCGACTGATTTCTTCTCCGTGTGCCGACCAATGCCGTTTAGCATCCGCTAAAAAATGCTGTAAGGCAGCCAAATGAACAGCAAGCTCGCCGTTCAACCAATGTTGTTCATCTGACAATGGCGGCAATTCGGCAGGCACAAAGGCACGAATTGCCTCAAAAGCATTGTACGGCGTACCAAGATATTCCGCCACCGCCGCCGTTTCGGTCAGTCCCATCGGATAGAACATTTCACGCCAAACTTCTTCACTTAAACGGCGTAACAAATCACTTTCATCCGGCTGCAAGTCGTTATCAAAACGCATCCCCGAATCAAACGCAAATTGAAATAGCATCTTTTGACAAAAACTGTGAATGGTAAAAATACTGGCTAAATCGATCTCTCGTTCGGCAATGCGTAAGCGTAAAATCGCCTCTTCCACACTTTCAATCTGCTGATGTAATTGGAAGAAGAAATCATTGGCATCATAGGATTTTTCCGCATCATACTCTTGCAAAAAGCGGCGGCAGGCTTTGATGTTTCTACGAATACGATCACGTAATTCTTCGGTTGCCGCTTTGGTAAAGGTTACCACCAAAATCTGCTCAACGGTTAAAGACGCACAACCGACACCCAGCAACAAACGCAAATATAAGTTTGCCATGGTAAAGGTTTTACCGGTACCGGCGGACGCTTCAATTAATGCGGTACAATTTAACGGCAATTCAATCGGAGAAAGGGTTTTCATGACTCTCAATACTTCTTACTTAATTCGTTCTAATTTTGCCAGCAGCTGTTCTGCAGGAATCTGTTGAATTTTGTGCATTTGGTAAATTAGCAAACCGGCAGCGATACTTAAACTGACGCAGAAAATAAACCAAAAGCCTGATGCCGCCATCGGTTCAACAATCCAATCCGTTCTCGCTAAAATATAGCCGAACGGCATACCAATCACCCAGTAACAGAACATCGTGACATATAAAATCGGTTTGGTATGTTTATAGCCACGCAGAATACCGTTTGCCACCGCTTGTAACGAATCCGGAATTTGATACACCGCCGCAAACAACAATAAATGCGCCGCAATTGCAATCGACACCGGATCGCTGGTAAACGCCAGCGGAATAATTTCATCTAAAATCACAATCACGACCGCTGCCGCTAACGCAAACAGCGCACCGGTAATCAGCGCGTGATAGCTAATAATTTTTGCCTCTTCGACTTGTTTCTGCCCCAAGGTTTTTCCTACCACAATTGTGGTCGCAATGCTGAAAGACATCGGGATCATAAATAATAAAGAACTGGTTTGCAGAGCCGCCTGATGACTTGCCACCACTTGCGAACCAAGTGGAGACAGCAGTAAAGCAGATGCGGAGAACAGCATCACTTCGGTAAACGTTGCAAAGCCGATCGGCAAACCTAATTTGCAAATTTTTAGCAACGTTTGACCGCTTGGCATTTCAAACCAACGGTTAAATAAGCCGATGTCTTTCTGAGATTTATTAGTGTAGCTGTAATGGAACAGTAATAAGAACATCACCCAGTTCACAATCGCAGTTGCTACACCGCAACCGACCGCCCCCATTTCCGGCAGCCCAAACTTACCGAAAATAAAAATATAATTGAGCGGAATATTTAACAATAGCCCTAAGAAAGTGATACGCATTGCCGGCTTCGGATTGGATAAACCGTCATTCATACAACGCAAATTGACCGCCAATAGTGCCGGCACAACACCGATTGCCATAATCGCTAAATATTGTTGCGATTTAATCGAAAAAGCTTGCGGCGTATTCATATAATCTAAAATCCAATGACTGTTTAGGAACACGAAAATCAAAGGAATTGCACACGCCCAAACCAACCAAAAACCTTGACGAATTTGGTGGGTAATCAAATGACGCTGATTCGAACCGTTTAAATAAGAAACGGTTGGTGTGATTGCATTAAGCAAACCTAATACAAATAAAAAGAGAGGGAAATAGATGGAATTACTCACCGCAATCGCCGACACATCATCATCACTCACTAGCCCCGCCATCACAATATCAGCCAGCCCCATTCCCGCCACCGAAAGCTGAGAAATAAAAATTGGCAGCGTGAGTTTAAATAGTTTACGCGTGTTTTCCGGATATTTTTGCCATTGCAGATTCATAATTACCTCTTTCAAAATACGGAGGCTATTATACGGCAACAAGCGGTCGTTTTTCGCAAAAATTTTGTAAAATAAGACCGCTTGTAAAAATGAAAAAGCCCTCGAAAATCACTTCTCGAGGGCCTTATCTATTCAGCTAACGAATTATTTCGCCGCTTTTAACTCTTGATAATATTTTTCGTAAAGTTCGATTGCATCACCTACATCGTCTTGCCATTGTGCCGCTTTTAACACTTCAGCTGTCGGATAGATTGCCGGATCTTCGGTAATCTCTTTTGGTAATGTTTTTAACGCTTCTACGTTTGAAGTCGGATAACCGATTTCTAACGTTAATTTTTCCGCAACCGGTGCACTTAATAAGTAGTTGATTAACTTATGCGCATTTTCTTTGTTTTTCGCATTCGCAGGAATTGCTAACGTATCAACCCAAAGCACAGGACCTTCTTTCGGGAATACCATATTTACCGGCGCTTGTTCTTTTTTCGCAATACGTACAGAACCGTTCCATAGTTGACCTACAGATACTTCACCTGCGATAAATGAGTTCGCTGGGTTGTCTGAAGTGAAAGAAAGTACGTTTGGACGTAATTTTCTTAACTCTTCGTAAGCCGCTTTAATCTCTTCCGGATTGGTTGTGTTAGGGTTTTTACCTAATTTTAATAACGCAATGTTAAATACTTCACGTGCGTCATCTAATAATTGTACTTTATTGGCAAACTCAGGTTTCCATAAGTCGCCCCAAGATGTGAACGCATCACCTTGGTAATCCGCTGTATTAAATGCAATACCCGGTGCACCTAATAATTGTGGTAAAGAGTATTTGTTACCTTGGTCATAAGGTTTGTTTAACCAATCTTGGTTTAACTCTTTGATTACCGGAAGTTGTGCGTGATCTAATTCCGCTAACATACCTTCTTTCGCCATTTTTGAAACGAAGTAGTTAGAAGGTGCGATAACATCGTAACCGCCGTCTTTACCTTGTAATTTCAATTTCGCATACATGGTTTCGTTAGATTCAAGGCTTGAAACCTCTACTTTGATACCGGTTTGCTTTGTGAATTCATCTAACAAGCCTTCAGGCACATATTCAGTCCAAGTATAAAGGTGAACTGTTCCCGCTGCTGCCGGTTGAGCCGCTGCTTCAGCTGCTTTTGGCTTTTCTTCATTACACGCTGTTAATGCAACTGTTGCTAAACCTGCTGCAAATAAACCCGCTAATTTTTTCATTTAAGTTTTCTCCGTTAAAGAAAAGATGAGTAAAAAATATAGCCTTGCCTAAGGGCTTAAAAGACGAGGGCGATTTTAAGCCACCCCCTAGATTTTGCAAGGATTTTCTAATTAAAAAGGCAATTTTTTGCAAATTATTTTTTAATAATTCGCCGGTATAACCGCTTTTGCCTTGAAATCGGCAAATTTAACGCTATATTAGTAACGATTTTTCATTGATATATTTGAAACAAAGAGGATTTAAAATGACAACTCAAAACGAAAATGCACAAGCTCAAACGGAAGAAATTGAAGTTGCGCCCGAAACACAATTAGATCAAGGTACGGAGCAACCGCAAGAACAACCTGTCGAAGCTGAATTAGCAGCGGCTTATGCACGTATTAATGAGTTAGAAACTTATATTGCGGAAGCGGATAGCCGTGAAAAAGATATTCAATTACGTGCGCAAGCGGAAATCCAAAATATCCGCCGCCGTGCCGAACAAGATGTTGAAAAAGCGCATAAATTCGCACTCGAAAAATTCTCCAAAGAATTACTAACCGTGGTGGATAATCTTGAACGCGGCTTAAATGCGCTTGATACGGCAGTCACCGATGAAAAAACACAAGCATTGGTGGACGGAGTGGAAATGACCCATAAAGAATTTATCTCGACTCTGGCTAAATTCGGTGTGGAAGCGGTCGGTGTCGTCGGCGAAGCGTTCAATCCGGAAGTGCATGAAGCGATTTCAATGCAGCCGGCGGAAGGTATCGAAGCAAATCATATCAGCGTAGTTTTACAAAAAGGCTACACCTTACAAGGTCGTGTCCTTCGCCCGGCAATGGTAATGGTTGCAGGCTAAATTTTACTCTCGCCCGCTTGCGGGAAAGAGACAGCCGGTGAAGCGTTCAGCGAACCGGCAGAGAGAGGGATAGCGGTCCAAATTTGATAAAATCAGCAAATCCCTCTCTACCTGAAAATCATTGATTTTCTTCCCCTCACTTACTCACTTTTGAGAGAAACGAGGATAATATTTTAATTTCATTCATATCAAGCTATGTCCCTACAATTCAGCCCTATCTCACTTTTCCTAGTCGCCCTGATTTTCCTCGGTGTAGTCGGAAACAACAATTCTATTACTATTGCAGCAACAGTATTATTACTGGTACAACAAACGTTCCTGAGCAAATATCTGCCCTTTTTAGATAAACACGGCTTAAGTGTCGGGATTATCATTCTGACTATCGGCGTATTAAGCCCCATTGTGTCCGGCAAAATTTCCCTACCGTCCTTTTCTGAATTTTTAAATTGGAAGATGTTGCTTGCCGTAATTGCAGGCATTGCGGTGGCTTGGTTAGGTGGCAGAGGGGTAAGTTTAATGGGGGGGCAGCCGTTGCTCGTCACCGGATTACTGGTCGGGACGATTATCGGTGTGGCGTTACTTGGCGGTGTGCCGGTCGGCCCGTTAATCGCTGCTGGAATCCTATCGCTATTAATCGGCAAAGGCTAATTGGTAAAATTTATGCAAAATCAGACCGCTTGTTCCTCTCCCCTATTAAGTGAGTGTTGCAAGCGATTTCTTCTTCCTACTGTTTCCCCTCAATTTAGGCTATAATTCCTGCCAAAATAGTTAGTTAAGACAAGACAATGAAACCTTCGCAAAAAAATTTCAAAAATAGACCGCTTGATGAGAGCCAGAAAGCATTAATCGCAAATTTAAAAGAACTCACCAATACCGATTACCGCCGTTTACGTTCTCGTATTCACGGCATTTCCGCCATTAAAAAACAAGAAGCCAAAAACAATGTGATTGCGGAAATTGAACGTGAAATTCTCTCGGCACAAGCAGCCTTCCAAGCTAGAAAAGCACAACATTCTAATCTTGAGATCACTTATCCCGATTTACCGGTTTCCGCTCGTCGTGAAGAAATCTTAAAACTGATTACAGAAAATCAGGTAGTGGTGATTGCCGGTGAAACCGGTTCGGGTAAAACCACTCAGCTCCCGAAAATGTGCTTGGAACTCGGGCGTGGCGTAAAAGGCTTGATTGGACATACTCAGTCCCGCCGTTTGGCGGCGCGTTCAGTGGCGAATCGTATTGCCGAAGAATTAAAAAGCGAAATAGGGGAAACTGTCGGTTATAAAGTGCGTTTTAATGATCAAGTGGGCGAAAACACCCTAGTGAAATTAATGACGGACGGTATTTTGCTTGCCGAAATCCAAAACGACCGCTATCTCAATCAATACGATACGTTAATTATTGACGAAGCTCACGAACGCTCGCTCAACAACGATTTTATCCTCGGTTATCTGAAACAAATTCTGCATAAACGCCCGGATCTAAAAGTGATCATTACCTCGGCGACCATTGATGTCGAGCGTTTTTCTCGCCATTTCAATAATGCGCCGATTATTGAGGTTTCCGGACGAACCTTTCCGGTGGAAGTGCGTTATCGTCCAATTGTGGAAGAAGATGATCAAGACCAATTACAAGGGATTCTCAACGCTGTTGATGAACTTCAAGCCGAAGGTCGCGGCGATATTTTGGTTTTTATGAGCGGTGAACGTGAAATTCGTGATACTGCCGAAGCCCTACAAAAACAAGAGCTAAGATTCACTGAAATTCTACCGCTTTACGCACGCCTCTCGGCTGCCGAGCAGCAACGCATTTTCCAGCCAAGCGGTCTAAATCGTGTGATTTTAGCCACCAACGTAGCAGAAACCTCACTCACCATTCCGAATATCAAATATGTGATTGATACCGGTACGGCACGTATTTCTCGCTACAGCTACCGTACCAAAGTGCAACGTTTGCCTATCGAGCCGATCTCTCAAGCCTCCGCCAACCAGCGAAAAGGGCGTTGCGGACGAACCAGCGAAGGGATTTGTATCCGCCTCTATTCAGAGGAGGATTTTAACGCACGTCCGGAATTTACCGATCCGGAAATTCTGCGTACGAATCTCGCTTCGGTTATTTTACAAATGACCTCGCTCGGTTTGTCGGATATTGAGGCGTTTCCATTTGTTGATCGTCCGGATACCAGACAGGTGCAGGACGGTATTCGTTTACTAGAAGAATTAGGCGCGATTAATGGCAATAAATTAACCGCAATCGGTCGTCAACTTGCCCAATTCCCCATCGATCCTCGCTTAGGTCGTATGGCCATTTCCGCGGCACAAAACGGTTCATTACACGAAGTGATGATGATTGTCTCTGCGCTTTCGATTCAAGATCCGCGTGAACGTCCGCAAGAACGCCAACAAGCGGCGGACGAAAAACATCGCCGTTTTGCTGACAAAGACTCCGATTTCTTGGCGTTTGTGAATTTGTGGCATTACATTCAAACTCAGCAAAAAGAACTGACCAAAAACCAGTTCCGCAAGCAATGTCAAAAAGATTTTCTCAACTATTTGCGTGTCCGTGAATGGCAGGATATTTATCATCAACTACGTCTTTCTGTACGAGAAATGGGCTTGCCGATTAATAGCGAAGATGCAAATTATCAACAAATTCACACCGCTTTACTGACCGGTTTGCTGTCACATATCGGGCTGAAAGACAGCGAAAAAATGCACTACCTCGGGGCGAGAAATGCGCATTTTTATGTGTTCCCAACTTCGGTGCTTTTCAAAAAGCAACCGAAGTGGCTTGCTGCGTCCGAATTGGTGGAAACTACCAAATTGTGGGCAAGAACCGTGGCAAAAATCGAACCGGAATGGATTGAGCCACTCGCCGGACATTTAATAAAACGTAGTTACAGCGAACCACATTGGTCGAAATCCAAAGGCGCAGTGATGGCGTATGAAAAAGTCTCGCTCTACGGTATTCCGGTGGTAGCGAATCGCCTTGTCAATTACGGTTCAATTGATCCGACTGTCAGCCGTGAAATCTTTATTCGTTCGGCAATGGTTGAGGGCGACTGGCACAATAATTACAAATTTTTCAAAGAAAATAACCGCTTGATCAAAGAAGTGGAAGACCTCGAGCACAAATCTCGCCGCCGAGATATTTTAGTGGACGAACAAACCCTATTCGACTTCTACGATCAACGCATCGGAACAGAAGTGGTATCTAGCCGCCATTTTGATACATGGTGGAAAAAAGCAAGTCAGAAAGATCCTGAATTGCTCAACTTTGAAAAATCATTCTTAATGAATGAAAACGCTAATACGGTCAGCGATTTGGATTTCCCGAATTTCTGGTATCAAGGTCAGCTTAAACTAAAATTGAGTTACCAATTTGAAATCGGTAAAGATCACGACGGCGTAACCATACATATTCCATTGCCGTTGCTCAACCAAGTGGAACCGGAAGGCTTTGATTGGCAAATTCCGGGGCTTCGCCATGAGCTAGTGGTGGCGTTAATTAAATCGTTGCCGAAAGCGACTCGCCGTAATTTTGTACCGGCACCGAACTATGCGGATGCGTTTTTAGCTAGAGCCGAACCGTATCAAAAACCATTGCTAGAAAGTTTGGCTTATGAGCTTCGCCGTATGACTGGGGTAACGATTGATCCGGAACTGTGGGATTTGTCGCAACTTGCACCACATTTACGTATGACATTCCGTGTGGTGGATGAAAAAGGTAAAAAACTACAAGAAAGCGAAAACTTGGACGAACTGAAATTTGCCCTGAAAGATCAGATGCAAGAAAGCCTTTCGACGATTGCCGATGACGGTATTGAACAAAGCGGTGTACATTTGTGGAATTTCGCTAACTTACCGCAATTCTACGAGCAGAAAAAAGCCAATTTCAGCGTAAAAGCCTACCCGGCAATTGTCGATGAGCAAACCGCAGTGGGCGTAAAATTATTTGAAACCGAATTTGAGCAAACTCGTGCAATGCAAGCTGGTTTACGCCGTTTACTATTGCTCAACGTGCCTTCGCCAATCAAATACTTACACGAAAAATTACCAAACAAAGCAAAACTTGGACTTTACTTTGCCCCATTCGGTAAAGTGTTGGAATTGATCGATGACTGTATCGCTTGTGCGGTGGATAAATTGGTGGACGAATTCGGCGGCTTTGTTTGGACCGAAGAAAAATTCAATGAATTACACGAATTTGTGCGAGCAAACCTAAATGATACAACGGCTGAAATAGCGTTACAGGTTGAAAAATGTCTGACTCTCGCCTTTGAAATTAACAAGCGAATGAAAGGCAAAATGGATTTTACGATGGCGTTTGCTCTCTCAGATATTAAAGCTCAAATTCAAGGGCTAATTTACCCCGATTTTGTCACTAAAACCGGTCATCAACGCTTGGGTGATTTATATCGTTACCTTAGTGCCATTGATAAACGTTTGGATAAACTCGGTACCGACACTAACACCGATAGAGCTAAAATGCTCAGAATAGAGCAAATGCAAAATGCTTATAAGCAACTATTAGCAAAACTGCCAAAATCTAAAGCAATTCCAGATGAAATATTAGAAATTCGTTACATGATTGAAGAACTGAGAGTGAGCCTATTTGCCCAGCAAATCGGCACCAAATATCCTATTTCCGATAAGCGGATTTTGAATGTCATTTCTGCAATAAATTAACATTCCTATAGCATACAAGCGGCCAGATTTGCAAAAAATATTGCAAATCTGACCGCTTGGATCTCTTACCTTATATCAAGCATCCCACATAAATTCTTTCACTCTCAAAATATAAGTTTAATTATCCATAAAAAACTTGAGGTAAATCAAAAAAGATGAGAACTATTTGCAATAATAGACATCATAGATATAATCCCATTTTTTTATAAGGAGACTATAAATGCTTGAAAAATATTATTTTAATAAAAGCTGTATTGCAATCGCCATTTCCACTTTCTTATCTACTAGCGTAGCCTACGCAGACTCTTTGGAATCGCCTCATTCCAGCATTAACCTTTCGGATGAGCTCGGCTCTAAATACAGCGGTAAAGGTGTGAAATTAGGTGTACTCGATGGTGGTTTTGTGGTCAAACATCCATTACTGCCACAAAACCTGCATCCATCTATCTTTCAATTAACTACCCCAGATGGTGAAATCCGCACCTACGATCCGAATTATTTACAATTTGAGGTAAAATATATTGAAAAAGAAGGAAAAAAGGTACTTGTTCCACTATTTGAAACGCATGGTTTAGGTGTTTCAGGCTTAATTGTCGCAAAATCTGATACTAAGCTCGGATTTAAAGGTGGTGTGGCAAAAAATGCTGAGCTGTATATTGCCACTAATATTCATAAACAGAGCCTAGAGAAATTGCTGGCTGAGGCTCAAAAGCAAGAATCAGAGGGAAATGAAGAGAAAAAACAAGAAAATGAAAAACCTAATTTTAAGGAATTGGAAAAATCAGATCTATTGGTGAGTAAAGATAAAGGAGCCATTTTTGAACGTTTGGAATGGGCTACCACACTAAGCAAACTGATCGAGAAAAATCTGTTTGCAATTAATAATAGCTGGAATATCGATCCTATTAGTAATGATATTGCCGACTTCGATAAGCTCTATAATTCTCTCAGAAAAGACAAGCAAAATACCCTACTACGTGCTGTGTTAAGTGCAAAAGAAAAAAATACACTACTGGTTTTCGCCGCTGGCAATGAGAGTAAACAACAACCTGGTGTTATGGCAATGTTGCCACGCTATTTACCTGAGTTAGAAAAACATTATCTAGCGGTTGTATCTGTTGATAAACAAAATAAATTAACAGAGTACTCAAACTATTGCGGTATGAGTAGAAACTGGTGTGTAGCAGCTCCTGGAGATTTACATGTCTTAAATGCCGTTCCAGATAAAGCACTAAAAGCACAATATGGTTTATCCGAAAGTCAAGGTACTTCTCTCTCTGCCCCCGTAGTAACAGGCTCCTTAGCTATTCTAAAAGAACGCTTTGGCTATCTGACTCCAACCCAAATTCGTGACACGTTACTAACCACTGCAACTGATCTCGGTAAAAAAGGGATCGATGAAAAATATGGTTGGGGGCTCATTAATATCGCTAAAGCAATTAACGGCCCAAGCCAATTTTTAAATGATGAAGCGGTTAATGTGACACAAGATGATCGCTGGAAAAATGATTTCTCCAGTAAATTTAAATTTACCAAGCAAGGTGAAAAATCATTAGATTTAGCCGGTAAAAATAATATTGCCCGAATTGATGTTGAACAAGGCAGACTCAACTTAAGCGGAATTACTCAATCCAAACAAGTGAAAAATAATGCTCATTTAGGCGTAAATCAAACTGAAATTAGGCAAGGTTATATGGCTACTGAAAATAGCCAATTAACCTTATTGGATAGTAATGGTTTAATTGGTAAAGATAAAGCAATCATTCAGCTAAATGGTTCGTTAAAAATTGCTGATAAATTAACGGAAAATAGTAAACAAGGTAGTATTTCAGCTACTGTTGTAAAACTTCATGATAAGGCGAGCTATCAAGGTGGGTTCACAAAACTAATTGATAATAAAAATTTAGCCAATAAAGGCTTAATGCAAGATCTCTATTTTAAACAGTCTGAAATTATTGCGAAAGTCAATTCAAATAAAGCCTTTACTGATCCTAGTGCCAGTGATAATGCCAAGTCTGGACTGAGCCTATTAAATCAACTTAGAACCAGCTCATTTGCATATCGTCAGGGGGTATATAATGACTGGCTACAATCTGCATTAGAGCAAAAGAAATTAGGTCAGCTACATTATGCGGTTTCTAATCATATTTATGCTGATGCTTTAGCATTATTGCGTCATCAAAATGCAAAACAACTTAGCCATGTTCAGCATAATTTATTTACTGCAGCCTATTCACCACAAAAAACGTCAGTTTGGCTTGAGCATAATGGCCAAAAACATTCTAAAGTGGCAATTAAACAGAACTCATCTGCTCTCGGTTTGAGCCATAAGTTCAATGATAACGCATTATTGAGTGCAACATTAATGCGAAAAAATCATCATATGGACAAAGATTTTGCTCATGCAGACCTAAAACAGACAAGCTTAAATATTGGATTACGTTATCCTTTAGCCGATCATTGGTTTAGTGAGTTAGCACTGCAATTTGGGCAGCAGAAATACAACCAACGCCGTTGGTACAAAAAATCTCAGCTCGGCCAGGCTCAAAACAAAGGGCATCATATGGGGGGAGAAATTCGTGTAGGTTATCAATTTATGCCTCAAACTTGGATAATTGAACCTAGCCTAGGAGTTCAGTTCATTCAAACGAGAATGAAAGCTCTCAATGAAAAAGGCGAACTTGCAACAAATACCGCAGCTCTTCGCTATAACGATATTAATCTCACACCGAGTGTGAAATTAAAATACACCGTTAAATTTGAGCAAGGCAGTTTTTCGCCTTATGTTGGTTTGAACTACTTACATCGAGTAAAAGGAAAAGAAAGTAAAATTACCAGTCAACTCAATGGCTACCCATTACAAAGCTATGCGACACAAAAACGTAACCATGCTTTAAATCTTGAAGCCGGCATGCAGTTCCAATATAAAAATTGGTTCGTTTCTGCGAATGTTGATTATGATCGCATAAAATCAACGAATGCTTTTGGTTGGAAAACCAATATCGGCTTAACTTTCTAACTAATTATTCCAAACCTAAAAGTGGCACAGGCTTGCTTTGCTTGTGCCTATATCCTTTTAACTCTAATTATAGTATTTACATTCAAACAATCTTATGAAGAAGTTCTTTCATTTCCCCAAATTTAGTGAAACATTTCCAAATGAAAAAAGACCATCTAAGCTACTAAGAGAATATTTTCGTTATAGCTTCCGTAAGGTATGGTGTTCAACCCAATGTATTCAATTGACAAATTACTTAAACAATTCGCCTTTATGGGCAAAATTATTTAATCAAAACTTATATCGGGTTAATACACTTTTAGATACTTACTGTGATAAAACTTTTAATAAAAAACAAAGATTAAAAGCTATCAAAGAAAACTTTACACGTTTTGAAAATTTATTCAGAATAAATTTTTGCAATCAGCTTGTAACACAGCAAGAGGTTTGTATTGCCAAATTAAGTGATGAACTGAATTTATATCTTAGCATTAATCAAATCGATCCCCTAGAAGGTTTCTTTTCATTAAATATTAGAAATAATCAAAAAGAGCATATCTACGATGCTTCTTTTACCTTATTAGAGGCAAATAAAATTCTAATTTCCTCAATACAAGGACCTAACAGTAAATCTGCACAGGATCTTATAAAATCAGCTACTAAACAACTATATGGTATTCGCCCTATGTTTATGCTAATTTATATATTTAAATTAATTGCTGCGAAATTTAATTTAGAATTACTCGGAATCCCTCATAAAAAACAAGCAAAATACCGTTGGAATGACCATTCCAGATTATTATTCAATTACGATATTTTTTGGCAAGAGAATAATGCTATTCTTATAAAAAATGATTATTGGTTATTGAATAATAATATTGAGAGAAAACCACTAAATATCATACCGAGCAAAAAACGTTCTATGTATAAGAAACGTTACCAATTGCTCGATGATATTAAAGAAAAAATAAATTTAATATTTTAATTAATATAAACATAATAATCTAGACAAATTTATTTCTCTTACATAAAAGACCGATCTTTTATTAGATTGGTCTTTTACGTAAATATTATGCAATACTGTTATTAATAATCTATTTCTAGCCGTAATTGCCAATTAATCGGAGCTATTCCTTTCGAAAGCAAATATCTATTGGTTTTTGAAAAATGCCTACATCCAAAAAATCCACGATAAGCAGAAAGTGGCGATGGATGAGGACAAGTCAGAACCAAGTGACGGTTACGGTCAATAAACTGCCCTTTTCTCTGAGCATGGCTTCCCCAAAGCAAGAAAACTAAATTTTCACGGTAGGTATTTAACTGTGCGATCACTTTATCGGTAAAAATTTCCCAACCAATTTGAGCATGAGAGTTAGCTCTGCTTTGTTCAACTGTCAATACCGTATTCAACATAAACACGCCTTGTTTTGCCCAATCAACTAGATAACCATGTTGAGGAATTTGAAATCCTTCAATATCATCAGATAGTTCTTTATACATATTAAGCAAAGAAGGAGGAGGAACAATCGGCGGTTTTACTGAAAAAGCCAAACCATGTGCTTGATTCGGCCCATGGTAAGGATCTTGCCCAAGAATGACTACTTTCACCTCGCTAAATTCAGTCAAAGCAAAAGCACTAAATACCTCATTTTGCGGCGGGTAAATGACCTTACCAGCTAACCGTTCATTATGCACATATTGCAAAATATGCTGAAAATAACTTTTTTGTTTTTCTTCGCCTAAAGCTTCTGTCCAAGTTTTCATAACAACACCCCAAATGACTACTTTTTAATCAGTTAATATATTTATCTTCAAATTTGGTTAAATTTTTATCGCTTTTTATCTCAAAAAGGGTAAAATGGCTTCAAATAAATTTGAATATTTAAAATTTTTTTGTAATTTTCACTTTAACTGCTATTTTATTAGGAGAAATTAAAATGATCAAAGGTGTACAAATCACTGAGTCAGCAAACAGCAACTTATTGAATTCATTCTGGTTATTAGATGAAGCTAAAAACGAAGCTCGCTGCCTAGCTGCTAAAGCAGGTTACCAAGAAGATCAAATTGTTGCAATCAGTGACTTAGGTCAAATTGCATATCGTGAAGTACCGGTTAATGTTGCACCAACTATTAAAGTTGAAGGTGGTCAGCACTTAAACGTAAATGTTTTACGCCGTGAAACATTGGAAGATGCAATCAAAAACCCAGAGAAATATCCTCAATTAACTATCCGTGTTTCTGGCTATGCAGTTCGTTTTAACTCATTGACCCCAGAGCAACAACGTGACGTAATCACTCGTACTTTCACAGAAAGTTTATAATAACAGCTTTCTGTTCATTTTCTTAAAAAAGCACCTTCGGGTGTTTTTTTATTGCTTCTGTTTTACAAATTCTCTCCTAAATTCCACCGCTTGCTAAATACGCCTCCCAAAACGGAATTAACATACTGGATATTTTTACAAAAAATAGTAAAAACAGGATTGACACTGTTTTTTTAATCAGTAAAATCACCTGTATAAACACACAGTTTTAGAGGATGTAAAAAATGGCTTCAATTCGACCGCTTACCCGTGAGTTACCATATCAACCGTTACCGATGTACCGAGATATGAATAGTGAACGTTCAATCAAATTAGATCTGAATTCACTTTGTATTAAACGTCCGACCGAAACTTTTTTCATTCAAGTGAAAAACCCGAATTTAATCGCTTGGGGAATCGAGTTGGACGATTTACTTATCGTTGAGCAATCCGAACAATATTTAGTTAATGATCTGATTGTGATTGAGAAAAATGGAGAATATAAGTTTTATCAATTTTTTAACGAAATTGAGAATAGCGTAGGAACTCGAGAAATCATTCTTTTCTCACTGGATGTCAGAGAACCTAATTTACGCATTACCGACTGGCAGGAAATTGAGATTGCAGGCGTGATCACGAATGTAGTACACCAAATGCGCCATAAATCCGCACAAACGGCAGCAAGAAAATATGCGGCATAGAAAAAAGTCGTCAAATAACCTCTTTGACGACTTTTCATATAAACGTAATTAGAGAACGCGACGAGATTGCGTATAATTTCTCGCCCAATAACGTTCAGAAAGAGAACTGGTAGTTACTCCTTGGCTGGTACTGGCATGAACAAATTTACCTGCACCGATATAAACACCGACGTGATTATTGCGGCGGAAAAAAACTAAATCGCCGGGACGTAAATCCGATTTGGAAATAGAACGACCTAAATGGCGTTGCTCTGCGGTAGAGCGAGGTAAATCAAGATTAAAAGCACCGCTCATGGTTTTCTGTACGAAAGCCGAACAATCAATACCGCCGCGACCCTCACCGCCTAAGCGATAGCGAGTTCCCGCCCATTTACGATAGATGCTGTGGACTTTTTTAGCGGCATTACCGCCGTCGGTGGAAAGTTCTTCACGATGAGATACACGGGCTTTCATACCCTGTTTATAAGAAATTTGAGCTTCGATTTGCTCGGCGGTCGCTGCTTTAGCGACGATTTTAATTTGGCTTGGCGTGGCGGGATGACTACTTAAACTAGCGGAAGCGATTGAAGAATAACTACCGAATATTGCAAACAGTGATGTAATAAATAATGGCTTTAGCCTTGTTAAAGTAGGGTGTTTTTTCATAATAATTTGTCTCGCCAGAACAACTACAGCGGTTGATTCCTATTAAAAATCTTAAAGTTAATAAATTTGGCGACCTATTTTACCTAGGTCGCAACAATCAAACTTTGGCAGTATAACGGATTATTTTGCTAATGTCCGCAAAAATTTTATTTCGTCTGTCCAAATTTCAGGCTGAATTGTTTCTAAAATAAGCGGAATATTGTCAAAGCGGTCGTCTTGCATGATAAATTTGCAAAAATCCGTTCCAATTGTGCCTTCTCTTAATGTGTGATGTCGATCTACTCGGCTACCTAACGGCGTTTTTGAACCGTTTAAGTGCATACCTCGTAAATACTGAAAACCGACCGTCCGTTCAAATTCGGAAAATGTTTGTTCGCAAGACTCTAAAGAACTGATGTCATAACCTGCTGAAAAGAGATGACAAGTATCTAAACAAACACCGACTCGGTTTTTATCCTCTACTTGGTCAATAATTTCGGCTAAATGTTCAAAACGATAACCGAGATTGGAACCTTGACCGGCAGTATTCTCAATTACCGCAATCACATTAGGCACTTTATCTACCGCAATATTAATCGACTCGGCAATTCGGGCTAAACATTCGCTTTCCGAAATTTTATTTAAATGTGCGCCGGGGTGAAAATTCAGTAATTTTAATCCTAACTGATTTGCCCGTTCCATTTCATCGATAAAGGCTTCGCGTGATTTGGCTAAATTTTCCGCTTCAGGATTACCTAAATTAATTAAGTAACTGTCGTGCGGTAAAATATGCTCCGGCGAAAATTGATGCGCTTTACAAAAACGCTTAAATTTTTCAATCGTATCCGCCTTTAATGCCGGTGCCTTCCATTGACGTTGGTTTTTAGTAAATAATGCAAAAGCATTTGCGCCGATTTCAACCGCTCTTAATACGGCGTTCTCCACACCGCCCGAAGCACTCACGTGCGCACCAATATATTTCATCTTCTTATCCTATTCGTGTAAAATGACTAACTTCTTAACCTTTATAAATCATTACTTATGAGCGAAACAACCATTAACGATTTCTCACTTCTCTGCCGTTTATTCGGCAATTTATTCTACCGTTCTCCGACCGATCCGATTCTTGCCGGCACCTTTGCTTGGCTTGCACAAGGCGGTTTACGTCGGCAATGGGCGTTATCCACCGATGCACAAAGCGAATCGGCTTTAACGGTGTTAGAAAAAAATTCTAACCCTACGCAATTACAAGCAAGCTATCAAGCACTTTTTGCTGAGGATGGAGCTATTGCTACAACAATTTCCGCCTATAACATTTCGGTCGAAGACTTTATCAACTTCCGCCGAACACGCGCAATGCCGGAATTAGAAAAGCCTGACCATGTTGCGCTTTTATTACTGACCGCTTCTTGGATTGAAGATAATTTAGATTCGGATGCCGCACAACAAGCCTTTTTCGAGCAATTTCTATTACCTTGCTCCGCTAAATTTTTAGGTCAAATCGAAGCACACGATAACGGATTTTATAAAGCACTCGCACAACTTTGTCGTGATGCGCTCGGCGCAATGGCGGACGAATTGGAAGAATTATCCGAAGCAGAAGTCGAATAATACTATTGATTTAAGCTCTTTGAGTGATAAACTCAGAGCGCTTAATTTTTAAGCGCAATAGGAGGCTAAAATGAAAAAGGCAACATGGACGATCGCAATTACGATTTCATTCCTACTTTCCGCTTGTGCCGTCACGCCGCAGCAACAGGCACAGCGCCAAGCTCGGCAAATTAAAGCGCAACAAGATTTATCGGTAGCGCTTGCCAAACAATGTGATGTGGAAACGGCTGAGATGATGGCGCAATTATATAATCCGCCAATTGCTCAAACCGAGAAAGAAAAAGCCGAGTTTACTCAGCGTTATCAGAAAAAAGTCAATGATCCGCTGTTTCAGGCTTGTCATAAACTCGCTTGGGAAAACTATAAACACCAAGAAGAGTTAGAACAAATACAGCGTTATTACGATTTTGAGCGCACTCGCTTCCATCCTTGGCATTACTGTTATGCCTGTTGGTAAAAAAAGCGGACACTTAAGTGTCCGCTTTTCCGTTTTTACATAAAATCAGATCGCTTGTTTCGACTTATTTTTACATAGTAGGTAATAAACTATAGAAGCGGCTATCGTACACATCGCCATAGCATATAGCATAGGGCGTTCGCTCGTAACGGCAATGTGCGATAACATTGCACCGACTAAAGAAGCGATACCGAAGCGTGCGGTTCCGGCTAAACCGTTTGCCGTTCCCGCCATTTGCGGATAACGATCTAAAATCGCTGCAGTCGCATTACTACCGATAGTCGAAAGCATGCCGACATAAAACGGAATACCGATTGCCATCGCCCAAAAACCTAATTTAAAAATTGCAACGCACGCCAACCAAATACCGGCTAACAATTGAACAAGCAAGCCGATTTTCAACATTTTTTCCGAGCCGACTTTAACCACAATCCGTCCGTTTAATGCGGTCATAGAAACCATTACAATCATATTCAAACCGAAGAAGTAGCCGAAATACTCTTGCGAAACGCCATAAATACCGATGTAAACCAACGATCCGGAGGTTAAGAAACAGAACATTCCGGCAAACGTTAAACCGCCGACTAAAACATAACCTAAGGTCGCTTTATCGGATAGCAACGCCCAAAAGTTTTTAAAAACAATGCCGAATCTCAGCGGTTGTCGTTTTTCAATCGCTAAGGTTTCCGGAATCTTCCAACTGATAAGTAGCACGCAACTTATGCCCATTAACACCAACGTATAAAAAATAGAGTGCCAATGGAAGTATTTCGCAATATAACCGCCTAAAATCGGTGCTAACAACGGCGCAAGCATCGAAATAATCATAATGACCGACATCATTTGTGCAAACATATTACGATCAAACAGATCTCGTACTAAGGCTCCCAATACTACCGCCGGCGCCGCCGCACAAAGTCCTTGTATCAGTCGAAGCAAATAAAAGTTTTCAATAGTCATGACTTGCGTCAGGAAATAGGCGGCTAAAGCGGAACCTGTTAAACCGAACAAAATAATCGGCTTACGTCCGAAGCTGTCCGCCGTCGGTCCCCAAAAAAGTTGCCCTACGGCAAAACCGAAGGTAAAAACAGCCAATGTGGTTTGTACTTTTTCCTGTGAAACTTGTAAATCTCTCGCGATATCAAGAAACGACGGCAAATACATATCAATCGCTAAAGGCGGTAACATCGCCATCATACCGAGAATAATAAAAAAGCACGGATGCGGTCTTTGTGTTGCCATTAAAAACTCTCCACTTCTTGTGCGCTAAGCGGACGATATTCACCTTCTTCAAGATTTTCGTCTAAAACCACATCACCGATACGCCAACGATGTAACGCTTCCACTTTATTACCCAATGCGGCAAACATCCGTTTCACTTGATGATAACGCCCTTCACTAATGGTTAAATTTACATTGTAATCGTCAATAATTTCCATTTTCGCCGGTAAGCAAGGCTCGCGTTCGCCACGTAATAAAATGCCTTCCGCTAATTTTTTCGCATAAAAATCTTCCACCGGATCGGCAAGCGTCACCAAATAGGTCTTTTCACAATGATGTTTCGGCGAGGTGATGCGATGCGACCATTTACCGTCATCGGTTAATAACACCAAACCGGTCGTATCCACATCCAAACGCCCTGCGGTATGCAGTTTGGTCATCAGCGGATAGTCAAAAAATTGGAATACGGTCGGATATTCGCCGTCATCATGCGAACACACATAGCCTTGCGGCTTATATAGCATAAAGTATTGACCTTCATCGACCCATTCCAAACGTTCGCCTTCGTAACAAATTTCATCCGTATCACCAATTTTGACCGAACCGCTTTTTTCTAACTTTCCGTTTACGGTAACTAAACCGCTTTTTAAGGCTCTTGCCGCTTGAGAACGAGTTAATCCCGTATTTTCGGCAATAAATTTATCTAAACGCATATTTTCCTCTTTTGTTATACTGTTTTATTATACGCTTTAGCGTGGTGAAGCGTGAACTTTTTCCGCAGAAAATAACCTAATTGGCACTTGATTTCTTATGAGTAAAAGGATTCGCAATGTTGAATATGCCGAAACAAAAATGGATTAAAATTATAATCATCTTAATTTATTTGTTCAGCCCGATTGATATTCTGCCCGAGGCGGTATTAGGTCCGCTCGGTTTGGTTGATGATGCGGCGGCAATTTTGCTGTTAATTCAAACCGTGTTGAAAAAATAACACTAAGCCGGTCTTAACTTATATAAAACAAGCGGTCAAATTTCAGCAATTTTTTGCAAAAACCGACTTTGTAATCCCGCTAAAGGTAAATCCGACCCCTGCCACGCTCGAACCAGCTGTACTTGCATTAAGCCGAGCGTGTCTAGCCCCGCTACCGTTTCCGGTGTGTATTGTGCGGCAATTCTTGCCAACTGCGATAATCCCAAACTGCTTTCAAGGCTAGAACTGATAACCGCTTTCAATCCTTGCGTATGTGCCTGCTTGATTAAATTCACACATTTGGCAAGCGAGCCGGTAAGGGTCGGTTTAATCACTATCGCTTTCAAATAATCTTCCGCTTTTACGCTGAATCCCGCTTCACGTACGCTTTCATCCCACGCTATCGCAATACCGGTTGCTTGTGCGAATTGACGAGAGAACGAGGGGGTAAAACAGGGTTCTTCAATAAATTGGATACGCAAGCGGTTCGATTTTGCAATTTTTTTACCAAATCCGACCGCTTGCGCCAACGAAAAACTGCGATTGGCATCCAAACGCAAGGTAAGATGTGGGAATTGTTCCAACAACCTATTTGCCAACTCGCCTTCCTTTTCCGGCTCGAAGCCGATTTTGATTTTGCCGAGCGGCTGCGGAATTCGTGCGATTTTTTGCGCAAACTGCGTAAAATTACCGTCGCATAAAATTGCCGAAGCAAACTTTCCCTGAGTAATCAATTCATTACGCAATTCAGCCAATGCACAACTAATACCAAACGCAACCGAAGGAAATAATTCTTCCAAATCATCGGTTTGATTCGCTAACCACATCTTCGCTTGCATTTCCGCATCGGCTAATGTTTCTTGACTAAAACCGGGCAAGGGAGCAATTTCGCCTAAGCCGATTTTGCCGTTTTCTTCCAGTTTAAGAATCAGCCCTTCTCGTTGAATGAGCGGTTGCTTGCGTAATACCACGCCGGTTTGACAAGGAATCGCATAGCGGTAAAGTTCGGCTTTTCTCATTTTCTGTCCGTTTGTAAAATTTTGCCTAAATTCTACCGCTTGCCGCATATAATTGAAACTGGAAAAAAAAGCCCGTTTAAGCTAAAATTAAAAGAATATTTTTAAATTTCCTATTCCCCCTCTTTACACAAAAGGGGGATTTTTTCCGATTGCAGAGAAACAAATAATGTCTAGAAAAATGCTGGTTACTTGTGCCTTGCCTTACGCTAACGGCGCAATTCATTTAGGTCATATGCTCGAACATATCCAAGCGGATATTTGGGTTCGCTTCCAACGTATGCGCGGTAACGAAATTTACTTTGTCTGTGCGGACGATGCACACGGCACGCCGATTATGCTTAATGCGGCAAAACAAGGTATTACGCCCGAACAATTAATTGAAAAAGCCAAAGCGGATCACGTTGCAGATTTCAAAGGCTTTAATATCAGTTTCGATAACTATCATTCGACACACAGTGAAGAAAACCGTGAAATTACTACCGAAATGTATAAAAAATTACGTGCTAACGGTTTTATCAAAAGTCGTGTGATTTCTCAGTTATTCGATCCTGAAAAACAAATGTTCCTTCCGGATCGCTTTGTCAAAGGCACTTGCCCGAAATGTAAAGCGGAAGATCAATACGGTGATAACTGTGAAGTCTGTGCTTCGACCTACAGTCCGATGGATCTTATCAACCCTCGTTCTGCAGTTTCCGGTGCAACACCGATCGTGAAAGAATCCGAACACTTTTTCTTCGATTTACCGAGTTTTGAAGGTATGTTGAAAGAATGGACGCGTTCCGGCTCATTACAATCGGAAATTGCCAATAAAATGCAAGAATGGTTCGAAAGCGGTTTACAACAATGGGATATCAGCCGTGACGCACCTTACTTCGGTTTCCCGATTCCGGATGCGGAAAATAAATTCTTCTACGTATGGCTTGATGCGCCTATCGGTTATATGGCGTCATTTAAAAATTTATGTGATCGCAACGGTTTAAACTTTGACGAATTCTGGAAAAAAGATTCAGAAACCGAGCTTTATCATTTTATCGGTAAAGATATCGTTTACTTCCACAGTCTTTTCTGGCCGGCAATGCTGGACGGTTGTGAATTACGTAAGCCGACTAATGTATTTGCACACGGTTATGTGACGGTGGACGGTGTGAAAATGTCCAAATCACGCGGTACCTTTATTCAAGCAAGCACCTATTTGAAACATATCGATCCGGAATGTTTACGCTATTACTATGCGGCAAAACTGAACGAACGTATTGAAGACTTGGATTTAAGCCTTGAAGATTTCGTACAACGTGTAAACAGCGATATCGTCAATAAATTAGTGAATCTCGCTTCACGTAATGCGAGTTTTATCGCCAAACGTTTTGAAGGTAAACTGGCCGATAAATTAGAAGACGAAGCACTTTTTGCAGAATTTATCGCACAATCGGAGCAAATCGCCGCACATTATGAAAATCGTGAATTTAACAAAGCGATTCGTTTAATTATGGATCTTTGCGATAAAGCGAATAAATATGTCGATGATAAAGCGCCTTGGGTAATTGCAAAACAAGAAGGCTGTGAGGCGGAATTACAAGCGGTTTGTTCAATGGGTATTGAATTATTCCGTGTGTTAATGAGTTACTTAAAACCGGTGTTGCCACAGTTAGCGGAACGTGCCGAAGCTTTCTTACAATCGGAATTAACCTGGGATAACATTCAGCAACCGTTATTAGGTCAAAATGTTGCGCCGTTTAAATCATTGTTCTCTCGTCTTGAGAAAAAACAAATTGATGCGGTGATTGAAGAAACCAAAGCGCTGTTTGCAGCACAAAATAAAGCGGAAGATAAAAAAGTGGAAAATACTGAAAATACGGCTGTGGAGCCTATCGCAGCGGAAATTACGATTGATGATTTCGCAAAATTAGATTTACGTGTGGCAAAAGTAATTAGCTGTGAAGCCGTACCGGAATCAAACAAATTATTGAAATTCCAATTGGATTTAGGCGATCACCAACGCCAAGTATTATCCGGTATTAAAGCGGCTTACAATAATCCGGAAGAATTAGTCGGTCGTTTTGTGATTATGGTAGCAAACCTTGCACCGCGTAAAATGAAATTCGGCGTATCGGAAGGGATGATTTTATCCGCAGGCACAGGCGGTGCGGATTTATTCCTACTTTCAGCGGATGAAGGTATCCGCCCGGGTATGCAAGTAAAATAATAGCTATAGTAAAAAAGGCGGTAAAAATTACCGCTTTTTTTGCGAACAAGGAGAAAAAATGATTCAACAAACACTCTGTTTAATTAAACCCGATGCGACACAACGCAATCTTATCGGTAAAATTCTTAGCCATCTGGAAGAAGCCGGTTTAACTATTAAAGCACTTAAAAAAGTACAGCTTAATCAAGAACAAGCGGAAGGTTTTTACGCCGAGCATCAAGGTAAGGAATTTTTTGCGCCGCTCGTGGAATTTATGATTTCCGCACCGATTATCGCGGTCGTGCTTGAAGGCGAAAATGCAATCGCTCACTACCGTGAATTAATGGGCGCAACCAATCCGGAACAACGTAAAGCCGGTACGATTCGCGCCCTTTACGCTATCAGCGGACGTGAAAATTCGGTACACGGTTCGGACTCCGAGCAATCGGCAAAACGTGAAATCGCTTATTTCTTCACGCCGAATGAAATTCTCTAAACGATAGCCAAAAAGAAAGCCGTTTGTCTTACACAAACGGCTTTTTTATCACTTATACAAGCAGTCCGTTTCTTGCAAAATCTTACGAAAAACAGACCGCTTAAATTTCTGCTATTTACGAGAACCTAACAGTTTATTCGAACTTTCAAGAATGCTTTTGAGATCGGCATTATCTTTAAGTTGTAATTCGTCCATCGGCTCAATATGCCAAATATCACGAGCGTAATCCAGCACCGAACGATCCGATGAGAAATACCCCATATTCGCAATATTGATAATTGCCGAACGCGTCCAAGCTTTCTTATTACGATAAGCCGCCGCTACTTTTTCCTGCGCTTCCGCATAGCTGCGGAAATCCGCACAAGCTTGGTAATAGTCGCCCGAATTGAGAATCAGATCTTGATAACGATACGGATCATCCGGCGAGAATTTACCGTTTAAGATTTGTGAAACCGCTTCATTTAACTCCCCGTCCGTTTCATAATAATGATACGGCGAGTAGCCGTTACGACGCAATTCTTCCACTTGTTCAACCGTATTACCGAAAATAAAGATATTATCTTTACCGACACAATCAAGAATTTCTACGTTCGCACCGTCTAACGTGCCGATAGTTAAAGCGCCGTTAAGTGCGAATTTCATATTCGAAGTACCTGATGCCTCGGTACCCGCCAATGAAATTTGCTCTGAAACGTCCGCCGCCGGAATAATCATTTGCGCCAGTGATACGCCGTAGTTCGGAATAAATACTACCTTAATTAAATCGCGAATACGTTCATCATTATTGATGACATTTGCGACATCATTAATTAAACGAATCACTTTCTTCGCCGCATAATAAGCACTTGCCGCTTTACCGGCAAAGATAAACACACGAGGCGTCCAATCCGCATTCGGATTTTTTAAGATACGGTTATATAACGTAATAATGTGTAATACGTTTAGCTGTTGGCGTTTATATTTATGAATACGTTTTACTTGTACGTCAAAAATCGCTTCAGGGTTAAGCGTAATCCCTAAGTTTTTCTCAACATAATCCGCTAATTTACGTTTGTTCTCATATTTTACCGCCGCAACTTCGGCTTGGACGTCCGCATCATCAATAAATACGTTGAATTTTTCTAATTCGCTGAGGTTTGTCAGCCAATTCGTACCGATGCGTTTATCCAAGATATTCGCTAAGCCTGGGTTGGAAATTCTTAACCAACGGCGAGGCGTTACCCCGTTTGTTACGTTAGTAAAACGATCCGGATAAATACGCGCGAAGTCGGCAAAAATGGATTCGACCATTAAATCCGAGTGAATTTTCGCTACGCCGTTTACCTTGGTTGAAGCGACTACCGCCACCCAAGCCATACGAACTCTGCGATCACCGTGTTCATCAATTAATGATACGCATTGCACCAAATCTTCATCGCCTGGGAATTTTTCACGCACTTCATTTAAGAACCATTCGTTAATCTCAAAAATAATGCCTAAATGGCGCGGTAAAATACGACCCAACATTTCCACCGGCCAAGTTTCTAACGCTTCGCTCATTAACGTATGATTGGTATAGTAGAAAATTTTACGCGTCATACTCCACGCTTGATCCCAACTATACCCTTTCTCGTCAATCAGAATACGCATGAGTTCCGGCACGGCAAGTGTCGGGTGAGTATCGTTTAAGTGAATCGCCACTTTATCGGCTAAATTGACACAAGATCCGCATTCTGTTTCGTGACGGCGAATAATATCTTGCACGGAAGCGGAACAGAGGAAATACTCTTGGCGTAAACGTAATTCACGACCGTTATAGGTTGAATCGTCCGGATAAAGTACGCGAGAAACGTTCTCTGATAAATTTTGATGGCTCATCGCAGAGAAATAGTCGCCGCGGTTAAAGTCCGCTAAGCCGAAGCCTTTGCCCGAAGCGTGTGCCGACCATAAGCGTAAACTATTAGTTGCGGTGGTTTCAAAACCCGGAATCAATTGATCGTGTGCCTGCGCAACAATTTCTTCGTCCGGTTGCCATACTACTTTCGAACCTTCATTCCATACTCGTCCGCCGAAACGAATCGGGAAACGTTTACTGGAACGTAAATACGGCCATGCAAATTCGTTTTCCAACCATTGATCCGGCTGCTCTACCTGCTCGCCGTTACGAATCTCTTGGCGGAACATACCGTATTCGTAACGAATACCGTAACCGATCGCCGGAATTTTCATTGCAGCAAGGCTGTCCATATAACAAGCCGCTAAACGACCTAAACCGCCGTTACCTAAACCCGGATCACCCTCTTCGTTAATAATATCTTCCAAATTTTGACCGAGTTCTTTTAACGCCGCATCAATCAACTCATATACGCCTTCCGCAATCATCGCATTGGAGAAAGTACGTCCCATTAAGAATTCCATTGAAAGATAATATACGCGACGACTACCGTTCGCCATTTGGCTACGACGAGTTTGTAACCATGATTCGGTCGAGAGATCTCGCACGACACGTAATGCTGCATTCAGCCAGTTACGTTTACTCGCTTCACGCGGCTCGACCCCTAACGCAAACACCATTTTATATAAAATAGCGTCTTTAACTTGTTGAATATTCTCAGGACTTAAAACCTTATTGCCCATTTGTCACTCCTAAATATAAATAAAATCCGTTATACGATTTCTTGATAAATCGCCTGATATGAAGCCGCCGCTCTCGCCCAGCCGAAATCTTGAGCCAATGCATTTTGACGAACGCTTGACCATAATTTATTTTTCTTCCATAAATTGACCGCTCGTCGGAAAGCCTCAAGGAAATCGTCGCTGCTCGGATAATTAAACACAAATCCCGTCGCAGTACGTTGTTCAATACTTTCTTTATTACTATCCACCACCGTATCGGCCAATCCGCCGGTACGACGCACTAAAGGAAGCGTACCGTATTTTAAGCCGTATAGCTGGGTTAATCCGCAAGGTTCAAAACGGCTTGGAACTAAAATAACGTCCCCACCGGCAATAATTTGATGAGAAAGCACTTCATTATAGCCGATGTAAATACCAATTTGTTCCGGATGACGACTACGCGCTTCAT
The DNA here is from genome assembly GCF_900444945.1 of Actinobacillus lignieresii. Taxonomy (NCBI): domain Bacteria; kingdom Pseudomonadati; phylum Pseudomonadota; class Gammaproteobacteria; order Pasteurellales; family Pasteurellaceae; genus Actinobacillus; species Actinobacillus lignieresii. The sequence goes on from NZ_UFRM01000001.1 coordinate 1,019,012, forward strand.
TCAATAAATATTCCAAATGAGGCGAGCCGCTTCCTAAAACGACTAATTGAACACGTTCTTCCATTAATTCATCGATACGATCCAGAATAAAATCCGCACCTTTTTGCTCGGTTAAGCGGGTAACCATCACCATAAGCATCGCATCTTTATCTTCCGGTAAATGGAACATTTGTTGTAATTCCGCTTTATTCTTCGATTTACCTTGCATATAACTCGGCTTATAGGTTGCAACGATATTCGTGTCGGTTTCCGGATTCCACACCGTATCGTCCACACCGTTTAACACCCCGTGTAATCGACCTTGCGCTTTGCGGGTTTGTAATAAACCGTGCATACCGCCACCGGCAATTTCTTCGGTAATTTCCAATGCGTAAGTCGGACTGACCGTAGTAATTTTATCCGCAAAATATAAACCGGCTTTAAGATACGAAATTTCCCCGTAAAACTCTAAGCCTTCCGCTTGGAAGAAATGCCACGGTAAACCGAGTTCATGTAAATGGTAAGAGTGGAAACGCCCCGGATAAGCGATATTATGAATGGTAAACACGCTTTTTACCGGACTATTCCAACTTTTCAGATAAGCGCAAGCTAAACCGCCCTGCCAATCGTGCGCATGTAAAATATCCGCTTTACCCCACCATTGATCCAATCCTTCCGCAAGCTGTGCGCCTAAATAACCTAAAAGCGCGAAACGTTTATAGTTATCCGGATAATCCGCATAACCGGAATCGTGATAAGGATTACCCGAACGCTGGAATAAATGCGGCGCATCAATCACATAAACGCCGAGTCCGTTAAAATAAGTAAAACGAATGGTCACTAAACCGGCAAAAGTACCGATGGTCGCCACTTCATTGGTTTCGCCGATTTTTTCAGCCACTTGAGGATATAACGGAATCAATACTCTGACGTCATTGCCCGATTGTTGTTGCGCGTAAGGAAGTGCTCCCATCACATCAGCCAAGCCGCCTGTTTTGATCAAAGGATACATTTCCGAACAGATATGTAAAATTTTCATATAATCGCCCGTTTTGTTAATTTGTAAAAAAATAAAGAAATATGACCGCTTATAAAAACGCTCAAAGGACGCACTATGTGCGTCCTCGGCTAAACAGATTAATTAAATGGTATGGTGTAATTTAATATTGGAGGTAATACCTTGTAATTTATCCAACATACCTTGCGTAACAAGTACGATTCCGCCTTTACTCACTCGGAAATGTTTCGCATCTTCTTCCGGATTTACACCGATTTGTAAGCCGTCCGGAATCACACAATGACGATCGATTACCGCTCGTTTAATCACACAATTTTTACCGATACTTACCTGAGGTAAAATCACGGTATGTTCGATGATGGTTTCTTCCGCCACATGTACACGGTTAAATAAGACCGAATTACTGATTTCCGCATCGGTAATTACACACCCGCCGGCGATAAGCGAGTTATCTAAGGTACGTTGTCTTTGTTTATTGTAATAGAAACGAGCCGGTGCGGTTTGTTGCGGACGTCCGTGAATCGGCCAAGATTCGTCATATAAATCCAATTGCGGTTCTTCCGAAACCAAATCCATATGCGCCGCCCAATAGCTGTCAATCGTACCGACATCACGCCAGTAGATTGCGCCTGTTGCGTTTCGACCTTTACATGAACGTTCAAACGGATGAGCATATAACACGCCTTCTTCCACCGCTTTCGGAATAATATCTTTACCGAAGTCATGCGAGGTTCCCGGAACCGATGCTTCTTGCTCTAACATTTTGTAGAGATAATCCGCATCAAATACGTAGATTCCCATTGAAGCTAATGAGGAATCAGGACGTCCCGGCATTGCAGGCGGATCAGCGGGTTTTTCCACAAACTCTTTTACTTTTAATTTGTCATTGACCGCCATTACGCCGAATTCGACCGCTTGCTCACGAGGTACTTCGATACAACCTACCGTACATTTCGCTCCGCTTTCTACGTGGTCACGTAACATTTGGGTATAGTCCATTTTATAAATATGGTCGCCGGCTAAAATCACTACGTATTTAGGACGATAGTGCGATTTCATCATCGACATATTTTGATAAACCGCATCCGCCGTACCGCGATACCAAGTATTTTCATCCAATTGCTGACGAGCCGGAAGCATATCGATATATTGATTGCGCTCGTAAGGAAGGAACGACCAACCGCGTTGTAAATGGCGAAGTAACGAGTGTGCGGCGTATTGCGTAATCACGCCGATTTTTAATAAATTGGAGTTAATACAGTTTGAAAGTGCGAAGTCAATAATACGACGACATCCGCCGAAATATACGGCCGGTTTCGCACGTCTATCGGTTAATTCATAAAGGCGTGAACCTCGACCACCCGCTAAAATAAGTACTAACGTATCGTTAGTAATATCGAGACCAGATTTATTTAGGTCGTTTTTTTCTTGTGTAAGCATGTGATTTCTCCGGTATTAATATGAACTTAATTTTCTTTGAAGCACGCATACTCCCATCTGTTCGAACTGAAGAGCAACCGATTGCGTATTCGCTATCAAAGTCGCAATATTCTTACCGAGACAAATATGCCATTTACCTGTCGGTAGGAAAAATTGCTGGGTGGTTTTTTTGGCATTTATTAAGATCAGCCAATGATCTTGCAGTAGAATTTGTAACGCTTTGGACTCCGTATTATGCCAATCTTCAATCTCCATCACTTTCCCTTGCGATGAAAACCATTGAACGTCATTCTCCGTCCACCAGTGGTTTTGGTGAGAGAGTAAGGCAATACGTTTACGTAAGGCTATCCATTTTGCTACATACTCAATTCTTGCTTCATTTGCATTTTGCCAGTCAATCCAAGTCATCTCATTATCTTGGCAATAAGCGTTGTTATTACCCTTTTGCGAATGCCCCAACTCATCACCGGCACGTAGCATAGGTACGCCGTTTGAGAGAAATAAGGTCGCCAATAAGCTACAAGCGGTCTGATCTCGCAAAATATTTACAAATTCGTTATCGGTTTCGCCTTCAACACCATGGTTATTACTATGATTAGTGTTTTCACCGTCACGATTATTTTCACCGTTTGCTTCATTATGCTTTTTGTTATAACTCACGAGATCTTGTAGGGTAAAACCGTCGTGTGAAGCAAAATAGTTGATACTTTTTGCCGGAGAATATTGCCAATAAAGGTCATCGCTACCGGCTAAACGACGAGCAAACTCGCCTAGATTGCCACTCTCGCCTAAAAAGAATTCTCGCATCGTGGTACGGTATTTATCATTCCATTCCGCAAACTGAATCGGAAATCTGCCGACTTGATAACCGTTCGGACCAATATCCCAAGGCTCGGCGATTAATTTAATATGTTCTAATTCAGGCGTTTGCTTAATTTTTTCAAAAAACGGCGATAATTGATCAAATTCGGGGGTTCGTCCTAATGTGGTTGCCAAATCGAAACGGAATCCATCGACATGGCATTCACTTACCCAGTAAACCAAGCTGTCTATCGCCCACTGGCACACTCTCGGATGGCTTAAATTTAACGCATTACCGCATCCCGCCCAATTCTCATATTCCCCTTGCTGATTCAGCCAATAATAATTTTGGTTATCAATGCCTCTTTGACATAGCGTTAAACTGTCCGTACCGCCCTCTGCGGTATGGTTATAAACCAAATCTAAAATGACTTCAAAACCGTGTTTATGTAATGTTTTAACCAAATATTTAAATTCGGTAATCGGGTCTTCTTGATCCCAAGCCAACGCCGGTTCAATCGCAGAAGCTCCGATAACATTGTATCCCCAATAATTGGTTTTGCCCATTTTCTGCAAATGCACTTCATCAATATGATGACTGACCGGCTGTAATTCTATTGTGGTGACACCCAAACGTTTTAGATGCGCAATCGAAGCGGGATGCGCAAGCCCTGCATAAGTTCCGCGTAACGGCTCGGGAATCTGTTGATTTAACCGAGTGAAACCCTTTACATGAAGCTCGTAAATAATGGTTTCTCTCCACGGGTAATGCGGGCGTTCGTCATCTTCCCAATCGAAATTATCCGGCGCAACCACTACCGATTTAGGCGCTAAATGAGCATTATCACGTTTATCATCCCATTGAAAATACTTAATTTCATCCGCCGTATGCGCCGATACCGTACCGACGATACGTTTCGCATAAGGATCAAGTAATAACTTTTGCGGATTAAATAACGCGCCTTTTTGCTTATCGGTAATCCCTGCGACACGGAAACCGTATTCGATGCCTTCTCCGATATTTTCAACGAACAAATGCCACACATCACCGGTACGTCGCATCGCAAAACGTTGTTCTTGCGATTGCTTAAATAAACAGAGTTCGATAGCGGTCGCATTTTCTGAAAAAATTGCAAAATTCGTGCCGTTTTCGACCGCTTGCGCACCTAATGGAAAAGGACTTCCCGCTGTCACTTTCATATTTTGTTACTTCTTATTTTTATGAGCTTTTTTATGTGCTTTAGCTTTTACGCTTACCGTTTTTTTAGTGGGTTTTAATGCTTTTTGCATCGCAACTTCCGCCATTTTCACAATATCTTGTTCGGCTTCAACCGCTTCTTTAGGCTTAGGCTGACAAGCAATAAAAATGGTTGATAACGGCGGAATCGAAAGTTCAATAGAGAACGGTTTACCGTGCGATTCGATTGCTTCGCATTCAATCTCGCCGTAATTGCCTACGTTACTTCCTTCATAGTAAGCCGCATCCGAATTGAGGATTTCAGTATAAGTGCCGTCTTGACGCACGCCGATACGATAATTATGGCGAACGACCGGCGTAAAGTTACTGACTACGATCACACTCTCGCCGTTTTTGGCTTTACGTTCAAAAGCAAATACCGATTGTTGCCAGTCATCGACTACTAACCATTCAAAACCGGCAGGATCGTAATCCAATTGATAAAGCGCCGGATATTTTTGGTAAGTACGGTTCAAATCTCTCACCCAATTCAGCACGCCTTTATGCCAACCGCCGCCTTGTTCGCCTAACAGGAACCAATCGAGGCTTTCGTTGTAATTCCATTCACGACCTTGGGCGAATTCATTACCCATAAACAGTAATTTTTTACCCGGATAGCCCCACATATAACCGTAATAGGCTCTTAAGTTCGCAAATTTTTGCCAACAATCGCCGGACATTTTTCCGAGAATGGAACATTTACCATGCACCACTTCATCGTGTGAAAGCGGTAATACGAATTTTTCGCTATATTGATACATCATCCCGAAGGTCATCCAATCGTGATGATATTGACGATAAATCGGATCGAGCGACATATAACGTAAGGTATCGTTCATCCAGCCCATGTTCCATTTATAGTCGAAACCGACCCCGTTTTCCGTAGGGCTATGCGTAATACCGGCGAATGAAGTGGACTCTTCCGCAATCACAACCGCTCCGTGTCCTTCTTTTTTCAACATCCGATTGGTTCTACGAAGGAAATCAAGCGCTTCTAAATTTTCTCGTCCGCCGTATTGATTCGGAATCCACTCGCCGTCTTTACGAGAATAATCGCGGTAAATCATGGAAGAAACCGCATCGACACGTAAACCGTCGATACCGAATCGTTCCGTCCAATATAAGGCGTTACTGGAAAGATAATTAAACACCTCGTGACGACCGTAATTAAAAATTAAGGTATTCCAATCTTGATGATAACCTTCTCGCGGATCTTGATGTTCATATAAATGCGAGCCGTCAAACTCGGTTAAACCGTGCGAATCGGTCGGGAAATGCCCGACTACCCAGTCAAGAATCACATTAATACCCGCTTCATGCGCTTTACGAATCAAGGTACGTAAATCATCCGGCGAACCGAATCGGCTGGTCGGAGAGTAGAGTCCTGTCGGCTGATAGCCCCAAGAACCGTCAAACGGATATTCGGTAATCGGTAACAATTCGATATGAGTGAACCCCATATCTTTAACATAAGGAATTAATTCGTTAGCAATTTCTTCATAATTCAGCCAATAATTATTCTCAAGATGGCGACGCCACGAACCGAGATGCACTTCATAAATTGAAATCGGCTGGTCGGGATCATTCGCATGACGTAGTTTCGCATCCACTTCGATTTTTTCCGGTAAACCCGTTACTACGGATGCCGTATCCGGTCTGAATTGCGATGCGAACGCATAAGGGTCGGATTTCAAACGAATGTTACCGTTGCTATCTAAAATTTCGAATTTATATAATGCACCTTTCTCAACATTAGGTAGGAAAATATCCCAAATACCGCTTTCCGAATGGAAACGCATCGGGTTTACTCGCCCGTCCCAATAGTTGAAATCGCCGACAACCGATACACGACGGGCATTCGGCGCCCAAACGGAAAAATGTACGCCGGAAACGCCTTCTTGCGTTTTCAAATGCGCACCTAAGGTTTCGTATGGACGAAGATGAGTTCCTTCCGCCAATAACCAGTTATCCATCGGTAGAAGCGAAGAAGTAAAACGATAGGGATCTTCAAGGTCGATTTCCGCTAAAGAATAACCGACTCTTAAACGATAATTTAAGGAAGAATACTGCTGCGCCAATTGCGCTACAAACAAGCCTGAGTCGTCTATTTTCAAAGCTTCGGAAAGTATTTGACCGTCTGCACTCAGAATTTTAACCGTCGTTGCTTCCGGCAGAAAAACACGAATTACGCTCACATCACCCGCTTGATGTAAGCCGAGATAAGAGAAAGGATCTTTACAATACGCTTGAGAAAGTTGCTCAATAAAAGATAAATCTTGTTTAGAATACGTATATGTTTTCATGCTATAACCATCCTCGCTTTTTACACTTTTGACTATTTTCTTCCTGACTACGAAAACGTTTGCATCATAACATTTTCTAATGGTCTTCGGCGAAGCATTGTTCATTTTTGTGATTTAAATCATGTTTTTCTCTTGAGATATGCGAACCAGATCACACTTTCTGATATTTTTTTCGGCTTGCTAGAACGATTTAGCAGAATATAGGTTACAATATAGGACAATATTTTTATTTTTAAAATTAAATCTGATAAGGAGTTACGATGCTAAATTTATCGGCAAAAAATATCTGCTTAAATAGCTCGGTAAACAATAAAGATGAAGCGATTAAACTTGTTGCCGCCGGCTTAACGGCAAACGGTAATGTTGCGGAAGGTTATGAAGCCGGAATGCTTGCGCGCGAAACGCAAACCTCTACTTTTCTAGGTAACGGTATTGCAATTCCGCACGGCACATTGGATACCCGCCATTTAGTGAAAGAAACCGGTGTACAAATTTATCAGTTCCCGCAAGGTGTGGAGTGGGGTGAAGGCAATAAAGCCTATGTTGTGATTGGTATTGCGGCAAAATCCGACGAGCATTTAACACTATTGCGTCAATTAACCGGCGTATTAAGCGACGAAGCGGCGGCGGAATTACTCGCAACTACGCAAGATACGGACGAATTTATCAGCGTGCTGAGCGGTAAAAAATCCTTACCGAGTTTGACCGATACCCTCATTTCATTAAATATCGATTCTCCGAGCCTTATTACGCTTTCTGCGATTAATGCCGCAAAACTGCAAGAAAACGGTTATGTCAATCAGGCATTTATCAGCGAAGCGATTTCAAATCAGCCGCTTAATTTAGGCAACGACGTTTATCTTGCCGATGCCGCTCAAGGCAATCAATCAAACGGTATCGCCGTTGCACGTAACATGTCAGGTCAAACGGTAATTACCGTTGCGGCAACAGACGAGCATCTACAAAGCCATCTGGCTTACTTATTAAACGGCGATATTCGTAGCCAATTCGCAACCGCTTCCGCAGAACAAATTATTGCGCTTTTTAACGGTGAAAGCATTGCAAATTCCGCTCAAAATACCACCGCTTGCGTAAATCTTGCAACAGGTCAGGTTATCGGTACTTTCACCGTACGTAACGACAACGGCTTACACGCTCGTCCGAGTGCGGTATTAGTGCAAACCTTAAAACCGTTTGCGGCAAAAGTCACCGTGGAAAACTTAGATCGCGGTACGGCGCCGGCGAATGCGAAAAGCACAATGAAAGTAGTGGCGTTAGGTGCAAGCCAAGCACACCGTTTGCGCTTTGTAGCGGAAGGCGAAGATGCGCAACAAGCGATTGAAGCGTTAGCAAAAGCGTTTGTTGAAGGTTTAGGCGAAAGCGTGTCATTTGTACCGGCTGTTGAAGATACGATTGAAGGTGCGGCACAACCGCAAGCGGTTGAATCTGCAAAAAATTTTGCAAATCCGACCGCTTCCGAGCCTACGGTGGAAGGTCAAGTGGAAGGCACGTTCGTGATTCAAAACGAACACGGTTTACACGCCCGCCCAAGTGCAGTGTTAGTGAATGAAGTAAAAAAATATAACGCGACTATCGTTGTACAAAACTTAGACCGTAACACTCAATTAGTCAGTGCGAAAAGCTTAATGAAAATTGTAGCACTTGGCGTCGTAAAAGGTCATCGCTTACGTTTCGTAGCAACCGGTGACGACGCTCAAAAAGCGATTGACGGTATCGGTGCAGCGATTGCTGCGGGTTTAGGCGAGTAATTGAGGAACAAACAATGACACAACAATTACGAATTGCAACCGTTACCTTAAATCCAGCGTTTGACTTGGTCGGCCGCCTACAACGCATTGAAGTGGGCGAAGTAAACACGGTTGAAACCTTAGGTTTATATCCTGCCGGTAAGGGCATCAACGTTGCGAAAGTGTTGGCGGATCTTGGCGTTAAATTAGCGGTTAGCGGTTTTTTAGGTGCTGAAAATCAAGGCGATTTCGTTCAATCGTTTAAACAAAACGGTGTGGACGATCAATTCTATCGTATTGACGGTAAAACTCGTATTAACGTGAAAATTACCGAAACCGAAGCGGACGTAACCGACTTAAACTTCTTAGGTTTTGAAATTAGCGCCGAAGATTGGACGAACTTTACCGCTCAATCACAACAATGGGCAAAAGCGTTTGATTTGGTGGCGGTATGCGGTTCACTCCCTCGCGGTGTAACGGCACAACAATTCGCACAATGGTTGGAATCACTCCATCAACAAGGCTTAAAAGTCGTATTAGACAGCAGCAATGCGGCATTAACCGAAGGCTTAAAAGCACACCCGTGGTTAGTAAAACCGAATCGCCGTGAGTTAGAAGTTTGGGCGAATCGTCCGTTAAACAGCTTAGAAGAAGTGATTGCGGCGGCACAAGAATTGAGTGCCGGTGGTATTGAAAACGTGATTATTTCAATGGGTGCAGACGGTTCCGTATGGCTCAACAGCGAAGGCGTGGTTCAAGCTCAACCGCCTCGTTGCCAAAATGTTGTGAGTACGGTCGGTGCCGGCGATTCGATGGTGGCAGGCTTAATTTATGGGCTTTCTCAAGGTTGGGATAAAGCCAAAACCCTCGCCTTCGCAAGCGGTACATCGGCATTAGCGGTATCACAAAGCAATGTCGGTATCAGCGACCGAAATGCCCTATATGAGATTGTGGCGCAGGTGAAATTAACCCGATTAAGCTAATAATTTGTCATCAAATCTCCCCCTACCCCTCTTTACTAAAGAGGGGGGAATAAATTTTCTCAAACTTATAAGGATCTCAAAATGAATATTTCCTTTATATTCCCTCAATCACTGGGTAAAGCCCGTGCTTTCCTTGTGAATGAAGTATTATCGGCGGCAGCCAAGCAACAAGGTCATCAAGTTGTAAACGCTGAACAAGCTGATTTTGTCGTGTTATTTAACGATGAAATTCCTACAAGTGCTGCCGGCAAACAAGGTGCGGTAGTAAACTTAGACCAAGCTTTTGCTCAACCGGAAGCAACGCTTAAACAAGCGGTCGAAAATGCAAAAACTTTTGCAAATGCAACCGCTTCAAGCGTATCTACTTCAGGTGTAAAAAACATCGTTGCAGTAACCGCTTGCCCGACCGGTGTGGCACATACCTTTATGTCTGCGGAAGCTATCGAAAACTACGCTAAAGCACAAGGTTGGAACGTTAAAGTTGAAACTCGTGGTCAGGTTGGTGCGGGTAATCCGATTTCTGCGGAAGAAATTGCAGCGGCAGACTTAGTCTTTGTGGCGGCGGATATTGACGTGGATTTAGACAAATTCAAAGGTAAACCGATGTACCGTACCTCAACCGGTTTAGCGTTGAAGAAAACGGCACAAGAATTTGAAAAAGCTTTTGCACAAGCAACCGTTTATCAAGGTGGTGCAACGACTTCGCAACAAACTGAAAGTTCGGCAAGCGGTGAGAAAAAAGGTTTATATAAACACTTAATGACCGGTGTTTCTCATATGTTACCGTTAGTGGTTGCCGGTGGTTTATTAATTGCAATTTCATTTATGTTCGGTATTGAAGCGTTCAAAGACGAAACCATCGCCGGCGGCTTACCAAAAGCATTAATGGATATCGGTGGCGGTGCGGCATTCCACTTAATGATCGCTGTCTTTGCCGGTTATGTTGCATTTTCTATTGCAGACCGTCCAGGGTTAGCGGTCGGTTTAATCGGTGGTATGTTAGCCACGACAGCCGGTGCGGGGATTTTAGGCGGTATCGTAGCCGGTTTCCTTGCAGGTTATACCGTGAAATTATTAAACGGCGTGATTCAATTACCGGCAAGTTTAACTTCGCTTAAACCGATTTTGATTCTACCGCTATTAGGCTCTGCGATTGTCGGCTTAGCGATGATTTACCTCATCAACCCACCGGTAAAAGGCATTATGGATGCTTTAGTCGAGTGGTTAAATTCAATGGGTCAAACCAATGCGATCATCTTAGGTGCAATTCTTGGCGCAATGATGTGCGTAGATATGGGCGGTCCGGTAAATAAAGCGGCATATACCTTCGGTGTCGGCTTAATCGCTTCGCAACAATATACGCCGATGGCGGCGGTTATGGCGGCTGGTATGGTTCCGCCTATCGGTATGGCGATTGCAACCTTAATCGCACGTAATAAATTTACCACTAACCAACGTGATGCAGGTAAAGCCTCGTTCGTATTAGGCTTATGCTTTATTTCGGAAGGTGCGTTACCGTTTGTAGCGGCGGATCCGGTTCGTGTAATTGCAACCTCTATTATTGGTGGTGCGACAGCCGGTGCAATTTCAATGGCATTCGGTATTACGCTTCAAGCACCGCACGGCGGTTTATTTGTGATTCCGTTCGTTTCACAACCGTTAATGTATTTAGCGGCAATCGCAATCGGCTCAGTGGTAACCGGTGTGATTTATGCAACTATCAAACAAAAAGCATCAGAATAATTTTCTTGATGATAAAAAAACGGAGCTTTTTAGCTCCGTTTTTTTCTCCAATATATCTCGTTTTTTCTGAAAACTTTTGTAAGTTTGCTAGGAAATTAGACCGCTTGCTTATAAAATCCGCCCGTTTTTTAACCCTAAATAGGACTTTTTAATATGAAAAAAATTTTTTGGATCTTAGTAATTGCCGTACTTGCAATCGGCGGTTTCTCTTTAACCAAATATAACGACTTAATGCGTGCGGAAGAAGATATCAATTCAGTGTGGGGTAATGTGGAATCCGCTTACCAACGCCGTGCGGATTTAATCCCTAACTTAGTGAACACGGTAAAAGGTCAAGCCAACTTTGAAAAAGAAACCTTAACATCCGTGATTGAAGCGCGAGCTAAAGCAACGGCGGTAACCATTGATCCGAATAATGCGACTGAAGAACAAATGGCAAAATTCCAAGAAGCGCAACAAGGTGTAAATTCTGCCCTTTCTCGTTTATTAGTTTCCGTTGAAAAATACCCTGAATTAAAAGCGCACGAAGGCTTCTTAAATCTTCAAGCGCAATTAGAAGGTACGGAAAACCGTATCAATGTCGAACGTAATAACTTTAACGCTGCGGTAAAAGAATATAACAAACAAGTGCGTGAATTCCCGACTAAAATCGCTGCGATGATTATGGGCTTTAAAGCTAAACCGCAATTTAAAGCCGAAGCGGGTTCGGAAAAAGCACCGACTGTAAACTTTAATTAATCTCTTACCACGAAAAGCACGGAATGATCGGAAATCTTCCGTGTTTTCCGTGTTAGTGGTAACGCTATGAAATTATTTTCTTTTCTTTCGAACAAATTGCCTGTCGATACTCAACGAATCGAACAGGCAATTTCACATTTAGAACAACAAACTTCCGCCGAATTACGCGTAGTCGTCGAACGTAAAGCCAAAGGGAAAGCCGATGCAATCACTCGAGCCAATCAGCTTTTTGATGAGCTGAAGATGCGAGAAACAGAGGAACGTAACGGTGTTCTGATTTACCTCTCGTTCAAACCGCACAATTTAGCGATTGTCGGCGATAAAGCGATTCATGAAAAAGTCGGTCAAGTTTTTTGGCAATCGGTTTATGATGCGATGAAACAACAATGCCGACAAGCGGATTATACTCAAGCGATTTGTGAAGGCATTAAACAAGTGGAAGCACAGTTAGCCACTTATTTCCCTCGCCGTGATAATGATATGAATGAGTTGTCAAATGAGGTAGTGATTAAATGATAAAAGCGTTTTTTAAGCCGTTTTGGTTTATCTTATTGGCATTTTTCACATTAAAAGCAACGGCTGCGGACAATTACCCTGCCGCACCGAATCCTTTTTATTATGTGACCGATTACACTAAAACATTAACTCAACAAGAATGGCGAACCTTAGAAGATGCACTAATTGCCAACCGTGTAAAAACCAGTTCGCAAATTATTGTGGTGATTGTGCCGTCCACTAACGGAGAGGATGTCGCAAGTTATTCGCATAACTTATTTAATAAATGGGGCATCGGTCGTACTAAAAATAATGAAAATAACGGCATATTATTACTAATTGCCAAGAACGATCGAAAACTGTTTATTGCAACCGGCAGAGGATTAGAAGGCGCATTGCCTGATGCGATTGCTTCAACCATTATTCGCCATAATATTACGCCGTACTTCAAACAAAACTTATATGCGGAAGGGATTGCCAGCGGTTTATCCGCAATTATGGCGGCAATTAACGGTGAATATGCCGCTTATGACAGTTATGGTGAAGATAGCGGTGAAGAATCGTTAGATCAAATCGACGGTTTACTGTTCTTCTTGGTTGCCGGTATCGTGATTTTCTTAATCTTCCGACCGGGCAGAAACGACCAATACATCAGCCCGAGTGCAGCGGATCAATTAGGCAGAATTATCATCAATTCTTCTCGCCGTAGAGGCGGTTTTGGCGGAGGATTCGGGGGCGGCTTTGGCGGCGGTTCTTCCGGTGGATTCGGCGGAGGCTTTGGCGGCGGAAGTCGAGGCAGCGGCGATAGCTTCGGCGGCGGTTCTTCCGGCGGCGGCGGCGCAGGCGGTAGCTGGTAAACACTTTTAAGCCGATAACAAGCGGTTAAATTTCGGAAAGTCTTTGCAAAAAACTTCCAAAATTTAACCGCTTATTTTTTTATTTAAAATAAATACCTTTATTTATTGCGATTTATCATTATTTTATAAAATTAATTAATTCCTTATTGCTATTTTGACTCATTTTAGGTATATCTACCCCTAATTAAATTTATGCAATACATAGGAAAAAATTATGAATCAACCCTACTCCGCTATGCGTAACAACATCCATATGCTTGGTGATTTTCTAGGCGAAACCATCCGTGAAGCGCAAGGCAATGAAATATTGGAATTAATCGAAAGCATTCGAGTCCTTTCACGAGATTCCCGTGCCGGCGATGAAAAAGCCCGTGAACAATTACTGGATAAACTCGCCAATATTTCCACCGAAAATGTTTTACCCGTTGCACGCGCATTCAGTCAATTCTTAAATCTCACCAATATTGCCGAACAATATCAAACCATCTCTCGTCATCATCAGGACGAATCTCTCGGCAATCGTTCATTAAGTGCTTTATTTGCTCGTCTGAAAGCACAAAGCACACCGGTTGAAACCGTCATCAAAACCGTTGAGAAGTTATTAATCGAATTAGTCTTAACCGCTCACCCGACCGAAGTAACTCGCCGTTCGTTAGTACATAAACACGTTGAAATCAATAAATGTTTAGGGCAATTGGAACACGACGATTTAACCGAGGCGGAGCAAACCAAACTTAAACGCCGTTTAATGCAGCTGATTGCGCTTGCATGGCATACCAATGAAATCCGTGCGGCACGCCCGACGCCGGTGGATGAAGCGAAATGGGGAATGGCGATTATTGAAAACAGCTTATGGAAAGCCGTACCTGATTTTTGCCGTGAACTGAACTTTCAATTAGAAAAACATTTTGACGTACAGTATGAAGTCGCACTTTCGCCGGTACGCTTTTCTTCTTGGATGGGCGGCGACCGCGACGGTAACCCGTTTGTGACTGCCGAAATCACTCAAAAAGTATTAAGAATGAACCGTTGGAAAGCGGCGGAATTATTTTTAAACGATGTTAGCGACTTAGCCGAAGAACTTTCTATCGTACAGTGTACGCCCGAATTTCGTGAGAAATACGGTGATCATATCGAGCCGTATCGTGTTGTGGTTAAAGGTTTACGTAGCAAATTACAAAAAACTTTAACTTACTTCGGCGAATTGATTGAAGCGAAACCGACCACCGTTGATCCGAGCGAAATTATCACTTGCGATAATGATTTATGGGAACCGCTCTATGATTGCTATCAATCGTTGCACGCTTGCGGTATGCGTATTATCGCTAACGGTAGTCTGCTGGATTGCTTACGCCGTATTCGCTGTTTCGGCTTAGGTTTATCTCGTTTGGATATTCGCCAAGAAAGTACCCGTCACGAAATGGCGATTGCCGAAATCACTCGCTATATCGGCTTAGGCGATTACGCACAATGGACGGAAGACGATAAACAAGCGTTTTTAGTGCGTGAACTAAGTTCTCGTCGTCCGTTAGTACCGACCAACTGGACGCCAAGTCCTGAAACCCAAGAAATTTTAGACACTTGCAAAGTGGTAGCCCAACAACCTGAGGGGACAATTTCCGCTTATGTGATTTCTATGGCACGCGAAGCTTCCGACGTATTAGCGGTACATTTATTATTAAAAGAAGCCGGTTGCAATTATACCCTACCGGTCGCACCGTTATTTGAAACGTTGGACGACTTGGATCATAGTGAAAAAGTGATGACCGATTTATTTAATATCAGTTGGTATCGCGGTGTGATCAACAATTATCAAATGGTGATGATCGGTTATTCCGATTCGGCTAAAGACGCCGGTATGCTTGCCGCCAGCTGGGCGCAATATCGCGCGCAAGAAGCATTGGTTAATTTAGCGGAAAAGTATCATATTGAACTCGTGTTATTCCACGGGCGCGGCGGTACGGTCGGTCGCGGAGGTGCACCGGCACACGCTGCATTACTATCACAACCGCCTCGCTCGCTAAAATCCGGTTTACGTGTCACCGAACAAGGAGAAATGATTCGTTTCAAACTCGGATTACCTGCGGTTGCGGTCGAAACGTTAAATCTCTATGCCAGTGCAATATTGGAAGCTAACCTACTACCTCCTCCGGAACCTAAACAGACGTGGCGTGAGATTATGAATAAAGGCGCAGATATTTCCTGTGAAATTTATCGAGGTATTGTACGCGGCGAACCGGATTTCGTACCTTATTTCCGTAGTGCGACACCGGAGCAAGAATTAGGAAAATTACCGCTTGGCTCCCGTCCGGCAAAACGTAATCCGAACGGTGGTGTAGAAAGTTTACGTGCGATCCCGTGGATTTTCGCTTGGATGCAAAACCGTCTTATGTTACCGGCTTGGCTCGGTGCCGGCGCGGCACTGCGCCAAATGATCGAACAGGGCGAGGAAAGTACGCTTAAAGAAATGTGTAACGAATGGCCGTTCTTCTCTACTCGTATCGGTATGTTAGAAATGGTGTTCTCGAAAGCGGATTTATGGCTTGCGGAACATTACGACCAACGTTTGGTGGCAAAAGAGTTACACCGTTTAGGTAAAACGCTTCGTGCGCAATTATCGGCGGACATTCAAACCGTATTGACACTTGCGCACGACGGACAGCTTATGGCGGATTTACCTTGGATTGCCGAATCTATCGCCTTACGTAACGTCTATACCGACCCGCTCAATTTACTGCAAGTAGAACTGTTGCAACGTTTACGTAGCCAAGGTGAGGTAAGAGATCCGCAATTGGAACAAGCCTTAATGATCACAATTACCGGCATTGCGGCGGGTATGCGTAATACCGGTTAGCTTGTAAAATTACGAAAAAATCGGACCGCTTACGTTAAGCAAGCGGTCTGATTTCACTGAAAGTTTACGCACTCTTACGCGATTTCTCACTTCCCATTGCTATATCCCTTCCAAAAATTGTGTTAGTATTATCAATCCTTTTTACTCATTTAGATTTTTATGAATATCCGCCTAAATATCATTTTATTAATTATTGTAGCGGCTTTGGCTGGTTGGTATGTCAGCCAACAAAAACCGGAAAATGACGGCTTGGATCAATTAATTAAAAAAGAAGGAAATCCGGATTATACGGGCAATCGTATTACGACTTCTGTTTATGATCTAAAAGGTAAGCCGCAATATTTTGCCGAAGCAAAAGAAATCAAACGTTATCAAAATACCGAACTGACCGAATTCATTCAGCCCTTGGTGGAATTATTCGATGCGGAAACCGCGCTTAAGCAATGGAAAGTCAGTGCGGATTACGCAGAAATTACCAAAGAAAAAATACTGAATCTCGACGGTAACGTAAAACTTCAAGCGCTGGATAAGAATGCGCGTTTACAAAAAATTGAAACCGATAAACTTCGTATCGATTTAAATACGCAAGATATTTCTACCGAGAGCGTAGTAAAATCCGTCGGATTAGGCATCAGTACGACCGGTACGGGTTTAAAAGGTAATTTAAAACGGCAGGTGGCAACGATTACTAAAGATGTAAAAACGTATCTTGAACCGACAATCATTAAACAATCTAACGACGAACAAAAAAATTAGAGCATTTTCTCTGAAGGATACATAATGAAATTTGCAATTAAATCTATGGTGTTTACGGCTTTATTAAGTACCAGCCTCTCGTCCTATGCACTCAAAGGCGATACCGACCAACCGATTAATATCGACTCGGGTAGCCAATCGCTTGATATGAATAGTAATGTCGTGACATTTAGCGATAATGTCGTCATTACTCAAGGTTCGATTAAAGTTACCGCAGATAAAGTAACGATTATTCGTCAAGAGGGCAAAAAAGAGACCCTCGAAGCAAGCGGTTCTCCGGTCACTTTCCAACAAACGCTGGATAACGGTAAACCGGTAAACGGAAAAGGTAATAGCGTTCACTATGATTTAAATTCCGAATTTTTAACCTTAGTCGGTAATGCGGAATTAAAACAGCAAGGTAGTTTTATCAAAGCCAGTAAAATTACTTATGATGTGAAAAAACAACAACTTAAAGCTAACAGCGGAAATAAATCTCGTGTCAAAACGATACTTATTCCGAATGAATTAAACGATAAGAAAAAATAGGTAATGCCAATGCCAACGCTTTATGCCGAACATTTAGCAAAAAGCTATAAAAATCGCCAAGTGGTAAAAGACGTCAGCTTAAATGTTAAAGCCGGTGAAATCGTGGGACTGCTCGGTCCTAACGGAGCCGGTAAAACGACAACCTTTTATATGGTGGTCGGTTTAGTACGTCACGATCAAGGTCAAATTCGTATTGATGATCAAGATATCAGCCTGTTACCTATGCACGATCGTGCTAAACAGGGAATCGGCTATTTACCGCAAGAAGCGTCCATTTTCCGCCGTTTAACGGTTTATGACAATTTAATGGCGGTGCTTCAAGTACGTAAAGATTTAACTACGCAACAGCGCAAAGCCCGTGCGGACGAATTAATCAATGAGTTTCATATCGAACATATTCGTAACAGCCTCGGGCAATCGCTTTCCGGCGGTGAACGTCGCCGTGTTGAGATCGCCCGCGCGCTTGCCGCTAACCCGCAATTTATTTTATTAGACGAGCCGTTTGCCGGTGTGGATCCGATTTCGGTTATCGATATTAAAAAGATTATCGTGAATTTAAAAGAACGCGGATTAGGCGTTCTCATTACCGATCACAACGTACGTGAAACGCTCGATGTTTGCGAACGAGCTTATATCGTAGGTAGCGGGCAAATGATTGCAAGCGGAACACCGGAAGAAGTCTTAAATAACGCTGACGTAAAACGAGTTTACTTAGGCGATCAATTTAAGCTTTAAGCTGATTAAGCGGATAATTCGGCAGAATATCCGTTTGAATGTGAATAATATGAAATTAACCGAATTTCTCACCCCGGAAAATATTCGTCAGGGCGTGCTTGTTTCAAGTAAAAAAAGAGTGCTTGAGTTAGCCGGAAAAATCATTGCGGAAGCGGCGAATAAATCCACCGCTTGTGCTGACGATGAAGACCTTTGCCCGATAGAATGTTTCGGAAATTTATTTAAACGGGAAAAATTGGGCTCGACCGGTATTAGTAACGGTATTGCATTGCCGCATGCGAAATTCCCCGATTCGATTGCTCTAGCCGTCGATAAACCGATAGCCGCTTTTATTCAGCTGGAAAAACCGATTGATTACGAAGCGCACGATAATAAAGAAGTTGATCTCGTTTACGCGATCATGATCCCAAGCAGTTGCTGTGAACAATATAAAAACGGGTTGCAAGAAATCGCCCAACGTTTAAACGATAAAACCTTAACGAAACAGCTACGTTCCGCAAATAACGCCGAAGAAATCTGGCAATTATTGGTTTATGCGGATAACCAAATTCTTGAGCAAGAATAATTGTTTTTGAGGAAACCTATGGAATTAATCATTATCAGCGGGCGCTCCGGTTCCGGTAAATCCGTTGCGCTCAGAGCATTAGAAGATGTGGGATATTATTGTGTGGATAATCTCCCGCTTCCGCTTATTCCAGAATTAGCCGGTTTCTTATCCAACTCAGGTCGTTCCGCCGTCGTCAGCCTTGATATTCGTAATATTCCCGAAAATCCCGAAAGCATTGAAGCCTTGTTGGAGCAATTATCAAAACTGACGATTCAAACCAAAATCATCTTCTTGGATTGCGAACGCAATACGTTAATCCGTCGTTATAGCGACACGCGTCGTTTACATCCTTTATCAAACAAAGATCTCTCGTTAGAAAGTGCGATTGATTTGGAAAATACCTTGCTTGAGCCGCTCTATCAACAAGCTAACTATATTATTGATACGACCAATATTTCCTCGCACGAATTGGCGGAAAATCTGCGCGGCATTTTACGAGGCTCAACCGATAAAGCGCTTAAAATCGTCTTTGAGTCTTTCGGCTTTAAATACGGTTTACCTGCGGATGCCGATTATGTGTTTGACGTACGTTTCTTACCGAATCCGCATTGGAATCCGGAATTACGCCCGATGACAGGCTTAGAACAACCGGTTATCGACTTCCTTGAACGTCAAACCGAAGTACATAATTTTATCTATCAAACTCGTAATTACTTAGAAATGTGGTTGCCAATGTTAGAAAAAAATAACCGTAGCTATCTCACGATTGCGATCGGCTGTACCGGCGGTAAACATCGTTCGGTATTTATTGCCGAACAATTGGCGAAATATTTCCAAAGTCGAGATAAAGACGTACAAATTCGTCATCGCAGTTTAGAAAAACACCATAAGAAATAAGTTAATCTACCAAGCGGTCAAATTTAAATGGATTTTTACAAATTTATTTAAAAATATGACCGCTTATTATTTATAAACGATCTTTATATGAAATCAGCAGATATTGTGATTATTGGCGGCGGTATGGTCGGTCTGGCATTAGCGGCACTCCTAAAAAATACCGATAGTCAAATTAAGATTATTGAAAAGCAAATCCCGCAAACCTCGGAAACTTTTTCGAATCGAGTTAGTGCGATTAACGCAACCAGTGAAAAAATGCTTGAGCAAGTCGGTGCATTGCAGCTTATTCAAACCGAGCGTTTATCGCCTTATCAAAAAATGTCGGTATGGGAACAAGACAGTTTTGCTCACATTGAGTTTGATAATAGCGATCCGAGTATTCGGCAACTCGGTTTATCTCAACTGGGATTTATTATTGAAAATAATCAAATTCAATCGGCACTATGGCAACAAGTAAGCCGACAAGATAATGTAGAAATTATCTTAAGCGAGCCGAAAACCGTCGGCATCAACGAAAATGGTGCTTTCCTGACCTTAGCGAATAATGAAATGATTTCCGCTAAATTAGTGGTCGGGGCGGACGGTGCCAATTCTTGGCTTCGCCGACAAATGCATATTCCGCTTGTAAGCAAAGATTACGAGCAAACCGCATTAGTATGTAATGTCAAAACCGTTGAACCTCATCATAATATCGCTCGCCAAATTTTCTCTCCGAAGAGCATTTTGGCATTTTTACCGTTAGCCGATGAAAATTTATGCTCTATCGTCTGGTCTTTACCGCCGGAAAAAGCGCAACAATTACAACATTGCGAAGTGCAACAATTTAATCGGGAGCTCACCATTGCTTTTGACAACCGCTTAGGCTTAGTCGAATTACAAAGCGAACGAACGATTTACCCGCTTACCGCACGCTATGCAAGAGATTTCGCTCAACCTCGCTTTGCTTTAATCGGGGATGCGGCGCATACGATTCATCCGCTTGCCGGTTTAGGCGTGAACTTAGGTTTTGCCGATGCGATCACCCTTGCCCAAGAGATCAAACAACATTTAACGCTCGGCCATGATATCGGCGAATATCGTCATTTACGTCGTTTTGAACGAATCCGTAAAACGGAAGCAATAAAATTACTGGCTGCGATGGAAGGCTTAAAACAGCTGTTTCAGGGAGGTCACCCCGTCAAAAAACTGATACGAGGCATAGGTTTATCCGCAACCAATCAACTACCGGTATTAAAGAAATTATTGATTGCTCAGGCGGTGGGTATTTGACTTGTCTGTTTTTTAGTCAGATAATATTAACCGATAGATTTTTACTGAACTATCCTTTTCAGAAACAGTCTATTATCGGTACAATAGACTACGCCCTATAAAGGGAATTTTTCATCTTATTTTTAAGGACAACGAATGAAAAAATTAGCAACAATCGGTGCGGTTGCACTTTTAGCGTTTAGCGTAACGGCATGTAACAAAGCGGATCCTGCAGCGGATTACAAAAAATTCCAAGAATGGTACCAAGTTCAAGAGCAAACCCAAGCGACCGCTCAAGCCGAATTACAAAAACAATTAACCGAAGTAATGAGCCAAGCTCAAAAAGACCCTAAAGCATTAGAAGCGGTGTTAAACACTTTCGCAGGTAAAGTACAAGAAACGTTAAAAAGTTTAGACGCGGTTGATGTGAAAAGCGCGGAAATTAAAGCGTTAAAAGATAAAACTAAAGCGGTTTTAGGTTTATCAAACGAAGTAATTTCCGAACAAGTAAAAGTGATGGCGGCACCTACTGCGGAAGCGCAACAAGCTATTCAAGCGAAAGCGACTCAATTAAACCAAGCGGCGCAAGAGCTTCAAAAATTACAAGCCGATTTAAAAGCGAAATTTGAAAAATAATTCGGCTGATAAGTTAAAATATAACAAAGGTTAGAACGGAAAGGTTCTAACCTTTTTCCACATCATAAACAGGTAAGAAAATGACAAAATTCACAAAAATTAGTGCGACCGCATTATTCGCTTTATTTTTAACCGCTTGCGATAAACCGGCAAATAAGCCTGCGGCAGAGCAAGCGGCGGCAACACCGGCTCCGGCGGCTCAAGCGCAAACTGAAGCGGCCAAACCGGCTGAACCGGTTGTCGATACCGGTGCGGAAGATTACAAGAAATTCCAAGAATGGCAACAAGTGCAAGAAAAATCTATCGGTAACGCAATTAACACCGAAATTGAAAAATTAGGTGAAAAATCGAAAGATCCGGCAGTAGTTCAAGATACAATGAATAAAGCGATTCTTGCTCAAATCGAAAATATTCAAAAAAGTGCAGCGACTTTAGATATTAAAGATGCGCAAGTTAATGCACTTAAAGACAAAGCGCTTGAAGCGATGGCATTAGGTGCGAAAATGATTACCGAAAATGACAAACTTGCGAAAAACCCTACGCCCGATGCACATAAAGCATTCGGCGAGTTACAAGCGCAATTAGATAAAATTGCGGCGGAAGGGCAAAAAATTGAAGCCGAATTAGCAACCAAATACGGCCCAGCTCCAGCTCCAGCTCCAGCTCCAGCTCCAGCTCCAGCTCCAGCTCCAGCTCCAGCTCCAGCTCAAAAATAGTATAACTTGGCGGCTAGGATTTTCTAGCCGTTTTTATCTCCAATAACGACATCATAATGTTTAAAATTATAAAAATTATCCTTTCTTTTCCTATTGTTTTAGGTCTTATCGGTTGCTCGAATATACGAGAAAACCATTCTCCACAAGCGGATTTTCAGCGTTTTTATCATTGGGATGAAGTGTATGGAAACGACTATATACAAGCGACGTTACTGACGATGCACAGTCTGGAAGTGGCAAAAAATACGCCCTCCAGAATTGATGCGATACAGAACTATCTAGAAGAAGTGGATACGATCCAAGCCTCGCTAGATTATTTGGATATCCAAAACGATGAAATTTTACCGATTAAAAATATCGGCTTAAGAGCGTTACAATTAAGCCAAGAAACATTCAGAGATATGATTAAATTAGAATCGCAACCTAACGAAGCCTTGGCTCAATCGGTACAAGATAAAGGGAAAATAATTACTCAACTAGGTAATGAAATCTCGCATGAAAAATTAAAATTAATGAAAAAATATCAACTATAAAAAAGACGCCCAGTGCGTCCTTTTACTTTTATTGCCAGCCTAAGGCTTTATTCGCAATATTTTCTCTGAACAATTTGCTATGCGAAATCGCAAATAAGCCTAAATTTCTGACCGCTTGTAGCGGTAATAAATCGCAAGAAAACAGTGAAATCAGACCGCTTGTTAATGAAATAATTTGCGCTTGGTCGTGCTTTCTTGCTTGCTCGAATTGATTAAGCAATGCGAACGCACCTAAATCTTTTCCTTGTGCAAAGGCTTTGGCTAACAGCTGTGCAAGAGTAAACAGATCTCGCATTCCAAGATTAAAGCCCTGCCCGGCGACCGGGTGCAATAACTGTGCGGCATTCCCCACAATTGCCAAGCGATGATGAATATGCGATTGCGCTTTTTGCGAAGTGAGCGGATAAACAAACCGCTTGCTAACTCGCAAAAACCGCCCCAATTTCCAACCGAATTGCTGCTGTAATTGCGAAAGAAAATCTTCGTCGGAAAGCTCCATCAAATCTTCAGATTGTTTCACACACCACACTAACGACATTCGATTATCACTTAACGGCAATAAGGCTAACGGCCCTTGCGTCGTAAAACGCTCAAAAGCTTGCCCTTGATGCGGTTCACTAATTTCAACATTGGCAATCAAAGCCGATTGTTGATAATCCTTTAATAGCTCAGTTTCAACTCCACACTGCAGAGCGATTTGGGATTGGATCCCATCTGCCGCTACCATTAATTGCGTGCGAAGCCGCTCACCGTTTTGCAATCTAAGCAAAACTTCAGTTTGTAAACGTTCGAAACGAACTATTTGATTCGGACAAAACCAATGGATATTCGGCTGCTGCTCAATACAAGCGGTCAAATTTTTGCCTAATTTTGCCAGCTCCACCACGACACCTAATTGTGCTAAATTCAGTTCACTTGCTTTTAATGTCGTTTTACCGAAATGACCGAGATCCGACACCTGAATCTGTTGGATTGGCGTTGCAATTTGCTGAATTTGTTCGGCAAGTGAGCTGCCGGCAAGCGGTCGAATTTGCGCAAATTTTTGCAAACTGCCTTGTGCCAACGCAATACTACGTGCATCAAAACCGCCTTGTTGCGCATAATCAGGCAACTGTTTTTCCACGATCGCAATCCGCATTTTATGCTGCGACAAGCTACTTAACGCCAATGCCAGTACCGAACCGGTCACCGCACCGCCAACAATAACCACATCAAATCGCTCTGCCATTTCCACCTCTTATTCAAATACACGTAATACATCAAGCGGATAGCTCTCACCGCTCAAATAATCTTCGAGTGATTGAGTGACTAACGGATTTCGCTCACATTGCCCATCTTGCTGAATAAAGTGTTTAAACTCCTCCAAACTCAACCAAAAGCCTTGGGTAATATCGCTATCCTGCGGAGCAATCGGCACAAAATCGTCTAACTCAACCGCAAATACAAAACGTAAATAATCGGTCTGTGAACGAGGTGCGTGCCATTGATAAATCTTAATTAAACGTTGAGCTTCAGCACGAATCCCAGTTTCTTCGAATAACTCTCTACTCGCTCCTTCCAATAAGGTTTCATTTGCTTCCAAATGCCCTGCCGGTTGGTTTAAGGTTCGTTTACCGTATTCGATTTCTTCCACAAATAAAAACTTACCTTTGCAATGTACCACACAGGCTAAAGTGATATTCGGTTTATGCATACCCTTAAATAACCTCGATTAACGGCTTCATAGTGTCCGCTTCAAGTAAACGACCGACTCTAAATAAAGGTATGTTTGCTTGTTTTGCAATTTGTTGCACTTTTTCGACCGCTTGCGGACGCACTGCAATTAACAAACCGCCGGAAGTTTGCGGATCACACAAAATCGCCTTTTGTTCATCGCTCATGGCTGAAATTAGATGCCCATAACTGTCAAAGTTACGTTTAGTTCCACCCGGCACCGCACCTTGTGCGATATAGTCTTTCACACCGTCAAGCGTATGGATTTCGGCAGAATTCACTTCGGCACGTACATTAGAACCTTGGCAAATTTCACTTAAATGCCCTAATAAACCGAAACCGGTTACATCCGTCATCGCTGTAACATCAGCTAATTGAGAGAACTGTACACCAATTAAATTAATTTGACACATCACGTCACGTGCAAGATTCTGATGTTCCGCTTTCAATAAACCTTTTTTCTCAGCGGTTGTTAATACGCCGATACCAAGCGGTTTAGTTAAAAATAACTCACTGCCAACTTCTGCCGAAGCATTCTTTTTCACTTGCTCGGTACTAACCGTTCCGGTTACCGCCAGCCCGAAAATCGGTTCAGGCGAATCAATCGAATGGCCGCCGGCTAAGGCAATACCGGCTTGCTGACAAGCAAAACGCCCACCTTCCACAATTTTTTGCGCCACTTCCGCCGGCAATTTGTTTACCGGAAAGCCTAAAATGGCAATCGCCATAATCGGCTTACCGCCCATCGCAAACACATCACTTAACGCATTTGCCGCCGCAATGCGTCCGAAATCAAACGGATCGTCCACAATCGGCATAAAAAAGTCTGTGGTACTGATAATACCAATGCCATTACCGATATCATAAACAGCGGCATCATCAGCGGTTTCATTCCCCACTAATAAATTCGGATCAATAAATTTTTCCAGCTGACTTTGTAAAATTGTCCCTAACACCTTAGGAGAAATTTTACAGCCTCAACCGGCACCGTGACTGTATTGCGTCAAACGAATCGGTTCTTCCGCCATTTTATACCTCGTAATCTATCTCTGAATTCGGTTATTGTACGCCAACAAGCGGTCAGATTTGAGAAATTTTTTACAAAAATCCCCAAAAAAACGACCGCTTGAGCTATAATTCTCGGTCAATTTTAAAAGAGGGAAAAATAATGTTTGAACTAAATCCAATTAAAACTCAATTAGCCGATTTAACCGAGCGTACTAACGTACTTCGGGGGTATCTTTGACTTTGATGCCAAAGTCGAGCGTTTAGAAGAAGTTAATGCCGAATTAGAACAGCCGGAAATTTGGAATACGCCGGAAAAAGCGCAAGCGTTAGGTAAAGAACGTTCGGCGTTAGAAATGGTGGTCAATACGATTCGTGCGTTGGATCAAGGTGTGGAAGATGTCGAAGGCTTAATCGAATTAGCCGTAGAAGCGGAAGACGAGGATACGTTTAACGAAGCACAAGCTGAAGCGAATGAATTAGAAGAAAAATTAGCGAAGCTTGAATTCCAACGTATGTTTAGCGGCCAGCACGATGCGGCGGATTGCTATGTCGATTTACAAGCCGGTTCAGGCGGTACGGAAGCGCAAGACTGGACGGAAATGTTACTGCGTATGTATTTACGTTGGGCGGAAAGCAAGGGCTTTAAAACCGAGTTAATCGAGGTGTCGGACGGTGATGTTGCCGGATTGAAATCGGCAACTGTGAAAATCACCGGCGAATATGCGTTCGGTTGGTTACGTACCGAAACCGGTATTCACCGCTTAGTGCGTAAATCGCCATTTGATTCGAATAACCGCCGTCATACTTCATTTGCGGCAGCTTTCGTTTATCCGGAAATTGATGATGATATTGATATCGAAATCAACCCGGCTGATTTACGTATTGATGTGTACCGTGCGTCCGGTGCGGGTGGTCAGCACGTTAATAAAACCGAATCGGCGGTGCGTATTACGCATATTCCGTCCGGTATTGTGGTGCAATGCCAGAACGGCCGTTCGCAACATCAAAACAAAGATCAATGTATGAAGCAGCTTAAAGCGAAATTATACGAGATGGAAATGATGAAGAAGAATGCGGAAAAACAAGCGATAGAAGAAAGTAAATCGGATATCGGTTGGGGCAGCCAAATTCGTTCGTATGTGTTAGACGACTCTCGTATCAAAGATTTGCGTACCGGAGTGGAAAATCGTAATACGCAAGCGGTACTTGACGGTGATTTAGATAAATTTATTGAAGCCAGCCTTAAAGCGGGGCTTTAGTTGCAAGCGGTTAAATTTGTAAGAAATATTGCAAATTTGACCGCTTATTTTTTACTCGGGAGCCGGACTATGTTTTTCGAATCTTTGCAATTTAGTATAGGGGTAATGCTACCGACCATTCTTTTGATGTTATTGGGGATTTTTTTGCGCCGTCGCAAATTTGTGGATGACGACTTTTGTAATACCGCCTCAAAAGTGATGTTTAATTTCGCATTACCGACAATGTTATTTTTAAATGTGGTAAAGAGTCCGTTGGACTATTCCAAAGATCTTAACCTCATTTTTGCCGGATTAAGCGGTACGTTAATTATTTATCTGATAGCGGAATGGTGGGCGGCAAAATATATCCGTGAGCGGGGTTATCGTTGTATTTTTACGCAAGGCGTCTTTCGTACGAATGCGGCAATTCTAGGGCTTGCACTGACTATCAACGCTTACGGCGAAGCCGGACTTGCCACCGTTTCAATTTATACCGCTTCATTGGTCATTTTATTTAATGTATTAAGCGTCATTACCATTTTAAATTCATTAAGCGATCAAAAGCCTAGTGCCGCCAGACTTGCTGCCGCAGTAGCGAAAAACCCTCTTATTCAGGCAATAGTATTAGGAATCGTAGTCAATTACTTACAGATTCGGATTCCTAAGCCCTTAATGCAAACGGCACAATCTCTCGCTAATATTACTTTGCCGATGGCATTAATCTGTATCGGTGCGACCTTAGATTTTAAAGCGTTAAGTCAATTTCGCCAACAAACGGCGGAAAGCGAGCTGACTCGCGTGGTGCTTTATGCGTCCTTTTCGCGCTTAATATTGGCTCCGCTTTTCTTATTTATCTTAGGTAAGTGGGTATTTGTACTGAACCCGATGCAACTCGGCATTTTGTTTCTGACGGCTACGGCTCCGGTTGCCGCGGCAACTTATGCGATGGTACGAGCCTACGGAGGAAATGGTAAAGGTGCGGCAAATTTAATCGGTATAACCACTATCGGCTCAATATTTACCGCCAGTTTAGGCTTATTTATCTTACATCAATTAGCTTGGATTTAAAGTAAAAAAGCAGCGTATAAAAACGCTGCTTTTTTCAATTTTAAAGTTGTTCCGCTTGTTCTAAAATTTTCTGCTGTTCCAAAGCCAATTTTTCCAAACGGCGTTGCTCGCGCCGCTGTTCGTCTTCCGCTTCCCAAACATTATAAGCCTGTACGATTTTAGCTACTACCGGATGGCGCACAATATCATGGCTGTCGAAATAGTTAAAACTTAGATCAGGCACATCTTTCAACACTTCCATGGCATGTTTTAAACCCGATTTTTGACTACGAGGCAAATCGACTTGGGTAATATCGCCCGTAATGACCGCTTTTGAATTAAAGCCGATACGGGTTAAGAACATCTTCATCTGTTCCGTCGTGGTATTTTGGCTTTCGTCTAAAATAATAAACGCATCATTTAGCGTACGCCCGCGCATATAAGCAAGCGGTGCGATTTCAATCACATTGCGTTCCATCAATTTTTGCGCTTTTTCAAAACCTAACATTTCAAATAACGCATCATATAACGGTCTTAAATAGGGTTCGATTTTTTGCCCGAGATCACCGGGTAAAAAACCTAATTTTTCACCCGCTTCAACCGCCGGGCGAGTCAGTAAAATTCGACGAATTTCTTGCCGTTCAAGCGATTCTACCGCTGCCGCCACCGCAAGAAAGGTTTTGCCCGTTCCCGCCGGTCCGATACCGAAACTAATATCGTGGCTAAGAATATTTCTTAAATAGGCTTGTTGGTGTTCGCCGCGCGGTTTAATTACACCGCGTTTCGTTTTAATCGAAATCTCGCCTTGTGAACCGGATACCCATTGATTTTGCAATAACATTCGGCTTTCCTGAATCGCCAAATGAATATCTTCCAAATCAAGTTCTTTAATTTTGCCTTTAATCGGTGCAGTATCGGTATAAAGTCGTTTTAATAACTTTGCCGCATTTTGAATTAAAGTCGCCGAATAATGGCTGCCTTCAGCCGATTGAATCGAAAAAGAAAAACCGTTACGGGCAATAACCAGATTAAAACTTTTTTCAATTAAAGTTAAATGCTCGTCAAATGCGCCGCAAAGCGATTGTAAACGAGCGTTATCCTGTGGTTCTAAAGTGAAGAGAATTTCGTTCAAAACATATCCTATTTTAGTTCACCGAAATTTTCCGGAATACTTTGTAAAAGTTTTCCCCAAATTTCGCTGCTTGATTGGCGATTTTGCGCCATAATCAATGAGGCTTTCTCATGATCTTTTTCTACACACGCATTTAATAAGTCACGATAAAATTTTAATGTCAGCTGACGGCAAACGGGATCGGCAAAGAAAATACTTGCGACTTGATGATACATACCTTTAAAGCTGTTTAAAATCAAGGCATATACCGGTTTATTTGCGGTAAAAGTAAATTGTCTAAACAGTTTATAATCAAAAGTGGCAAATGCATCCGCCGTATCTTCCAATTCATCCAATTGATTAAAAAATGCGACACATGCTTCCGCATTTAATCTTACCGCCTCCGGAATATAAGATTCCGCCATACGAGTTCGTAGTGAAACTACATTCGCAATAATAACCGGAAGGTATGATCTATCTAATTTAATAATCGTGCTGATTATATTCGGCCCTGCCGTTTCCCACACGTCATTCACTCGGGTCGGTTTTCCATGCTGAATATGTAACCAACCGTCACGCGCCAGTCTTTGTAACACTTCTCGTAATGTTGTTCTGGTTACTCCGATTTTATCCGCCAACTCACGTTCGGCAGGCAAATCCGTCCCCGCCGGAAATTTATTATTCCAAATACTTCTGACAATATATTCTTCTGCCAGTGCCGCAGGACTTTGAGCTTTTAAAATATAAGAGTTGTCCATGTATAAAATTCCCTGCTCCGCAAAAGTGACCCAAAATTAAAAAAAGAAACAATTTTTATTCAAAATCAAAAAAAATCTCGTAAAAAATGAGATAAAGGCTATTATCCTTTAATCTAAACTGGATTACAATTAACAAAACTTATTATTTTAATGGAGGTTCTTAATGGATAGCTCGAACGCTATATTTAAAAGCTTTTTAGGTAAAGCTCCCGAATGGTACAAAATCTGTATTATCGCTTTTTTAGTTATTAATCCGTTAATTTACTTTTTTATTAGCCCTTTCGTTGCCGGCTGGGCATTAGTCGCAGAATTCATCTTTACCTTATCCATGGCATTAAAATGCTATCCGTTACAACCCGGCGGTCTGTTAGCAATTGAAGCGGTTTTCATCGGGATGACCTCCGCTCACCACGTTAAAGAAGAAATCATGGCTAACTTTGAAGTAATTTTATTATTAATGTTCATGGTTGCCGGTATTTATTTTATGAAGCAATTGCTTTTATATGTATTTACCAAATTGTTAATTGTTATCCATTCTAAGAAAATTCTTTCTCTTGCGTTTTGTTTAAGTGCAACGTTCCTTTCAGCCTTCTTAGACGCATTAACCGTTATTGCGGTAATTATCAGTGTCGGTACCGGTTTCTACGGTGTTTACCATAAAGTCGCATCAGGTAACAGCTTCGAAGATTCGACGGATATTAGTAATGACGAAAAAATTATTACGAATAAAGAAATTCTCGAACAATTCCGTGCCTTCTTACGTAGTCTTTTAATGCATGCTGCCGTCGGTAGTGCTTTAGGCGGTGTAATGACCATGGTCGGCGAACCGCAAAACTTAATTATTGCCGGTCAAGCGGAATGGGGCTTCGTTGAATTCTTACTACGCGTATTGCCTGTTAGTTTACCGGTTTTAATTTGCGGTGTAATTACTTGCATATTGTTAGAACACTTTAAAATTTTCGGTTATGGAGCGCGTTTACCGCGCCGCGTATGGGGCGTACTTGCTCGTTATAATTTATTAAAAGAGCAACGTATGACTCAACAAGATCGTGTAAAAATGGGCATCCAAGCGTTAGCGGGGATTTGGTTGATTGTCGGTCTGGCGCTCCATCTTGCCGATGTTGGTATTATCGGTTTAACTATCATCATTATCTGTACGGCGTTTTGCGGTATTACCGATGAACATGCAATCGGTCGTTCATTCCAAGAACCGATGCCGTTTACCGCGTTAATCGTAGTCTTCTTTACGGTTGTTGCCGTCATTGTCGATCTGAAATTATTCGAGCCGATTATCAGTTACGTGCTTTCTGCCGATCCTCATTCTCAATTGGCATTGTTCTATGTATTTAACGGCTTATTATCGATGATTTCGGATAACGTATTCGTCGGTACGGTGTATATTAACGAAGCGAAAACCGCACTCGAATCGGCAATTATTAGTCGTGAACAATTCGATTTAATTGCGGTGGCAATCAATACCGGCACGAACTTACCGTCTGTCGCAACACCAAACGGACAAGCGGCGTTCCTATTCTTGCTTACTTCACCGTTTGCACCGTTAATCCGACTTTCATACGGTAAAATGTTATATATGGCATTGCCTTATACGATCGTGCTTTCTATCATCGGCTTCTTATCATTAGAGTTTTTACTTCCGCCACTTACAGAGCTAATGTCTAACTGGGGTTGGATCATTACTCGATAATTCAAAGAATCTCCCCTAAAAGTGGGGAGATTTTTTACGAAAACCGAACAAAATCAGGTACAATGTAAAAATTATTCAGACCAGAGGTGCCTATTATGCTCAGTTACTTTAAAGAACTCTCATTAAATCGAACCGCATGGTTACTGCTTGCTTTTGTTGCTTTCGCACTTGAAGCAAGTGCCATTTATTTTCAATACGGAATGGGATTAGTGCCTTGCGTAATGTGCGTTTATGAACGTTTGGCAATTTTCGGATTACTTATCGCTGGGTTAGTCGGTGCCATTTCACCTCGTTTTTTCCTAACACGCTGGTTAGCATTATTACTTTGGGGATTTAGTGCCTTCAAAGGACTTGCTCTTGCAATCAAACATCATGATTACCAAGCGAATCCTTCCCCTTGGAACCAATGCGAGTTTAAACCCGAATTCCCGCAAACGATGCCGTTTGATCAGTGGTTCCCAAGTATCTTTGCCCCGGGTCCGGTCAATTGCAGTGAAAAACAATGGGAAATGTTCGGACTTGGTATGCCGGAATGGCTTATCCTCGCATTTTCTATTTTTGCTCTTATGTTCGTTATCGTATTGCTTAGTCAATTTAAACGAGCAAAACCTCAGTACCGTAGCGTATTCAGATAATCTTACAAGCGGTCGAATTTTTGCAAAATTTTGCTGAAATCCGACCGCTTTTTTATAACTATAATAAGGAAATACAATGTCAAACTTATCTCAATTAGAAACTAAATTAGTTCATGCCGGACGTAAATCGCGTTATACCCAAGGTTCTGTTAATCCTGTCGTGCAACGCGCTTCATCTTTAGTATTTGAATCGGTATCACAAAAAAAGCATGCCACTCGCAACCGCTATAAAGGCGAATTATTTTACGGCAGACGAGGCACGCTCACCCACTTCGCTCTACAAGACGCGATGTGTGAACTAGAAAGCGGAGCCGGTTGTTATCTTTATCCGTGCGGCGCGGCGGCCGTGACTAATTCCATTTTAGCTTTCGTATCACAAGGCGATCACGTATTAATGACCGGTGCGGCTTATGAGCCGACCCAAGATTTTTGTAACGTTATCTTAAAAAATATTGGTGTAAGCACTACTTATTACGATCCGCTCATCGGTGAAGGCATTCGTGCACTTATTCGGCCGAATACTAAAGTGCTATTTTTAGAATCGCCAAGTTCACTGACAATGGAAGTGCCGGATATTCCGACTTTGGTTCAAGTGGCTCGTGACATCAATCCGGATATGGTGATTATGATTGATAATACTTGGGCGGGCGGTGTGTTATTCCCTGCGCTTGAATTCGGGATTGATATTTCGATTCAAGCCGGAACAAAATATTTAGTCGGTCATTCCGATGTGATGATCGGTACGGCGGTATCCAATGCCCGTTGTTGGGATCAACTTCGCGAACGTTCGTATTTAATGGGTCAAATGGTTGATACCGATTCCGCTTATACTACGGCGAGAGGTTTACGTACGCTCGGTATTCGATTGAAAGAACACCAAGAACGCTCTATTCAAGTGGCGCAATGGCTGGCACAACGTCCGGAAGTTAAAGCGGTCTTCCACCCCGCACTTCCAAGCTGCCCGGGTCACGAATTTTTCAAACGTGATTTTAAAGGAGCAAGCGGTCTGTTTTCATTCGAACTTAACCAAAAGTTAAACGACGAACAATTAGCTAACTTTTTAGATCATTTCGAATTATTTACCATGGCATATTCTTGGGGCGGTTTTGAATCGCTCATTCTCGCTAACCAACCGGAAGAAATCGCTCGCATTCGTCCTGCAATCGAAAGAAAACTTAGCGGCACACTGATCCGTATTCATGTCGGCTTAGAAGCGGTCGAGGATTTGATTGCCGATTTAGAAAAAGGTTTCGAGCGTTTAAAATAACTTCTCTTATACGATAAAAAAGTGAATTAGGATTATGCCTAATTCACTTTTTCTCACTATCTATGCGAAGTCGAAATTAATCTTCGCCCCACACTTCTTTCGCAATTTCTTCCACGTGACGTACTTTTGCCCATTGCTGCTCTTCGGTCATCACGTTACCTTCCTCGGTTGAAGCAAAACCGCATTGCGGGCTTAAGCAAAGTTGCTCAAGCGGGACATATTTCGCCGCTTCGGCAATACGCGCTTTAATCGCTTCTTTATCTTCCAATTCCGGGAATTTAGAACTGATTAAGCCTAACACCACGCGACCTTTATTATTCGCAAAATGTTTTAACGGCTCGAAACCGCCTGAACGTTCATCATCATATTCTAAGAAGTAACCGTCATAATTGGTTTGACCGAATAAACCGTCCGCAATCGGGTCATAAGCGCCTTCTAATAAATAAGAAGATTTATAGTTACCGCGACAAACGTGAGTCGTGATGGTTAAATCGGCCGGTTTGTCCGCTAAAATCGCTTGAATATTGGCAACCGCTTGCGCTTTATCCGCTTCAAAGATCGGTTGTTGGTAATTGTTACAGAGAGATCCCCAATATACGTCATCAATCTGTAAGTAGCGACACCCCGCATCATAGAACGCTTTAATCGCATCTTTATAAGCCTGTTGCACATCTTTGGCAAATTCTTCACGGGTTGCATAGATACCGTGATCCCATTGCACCGGATACATTAATTGGTTCGGGCTTGGAATAGTAAATTTTGCTACCGCTCTACCGGCGACAATCGCATTAAATTTTTTGAAATGCTCAAGGAACGGATGATTCGGATTCCAAGAAACTTTACCGCAACAACGCGTGTTGTACGGACGTACAGCTACGCCTTTAAACGCATACGCTTTCTCCGGTACATAACCTTCGATACCGTTTAAATTCTCTAAGAAATCGATGTGCCACCAAGAACGATGGAATTCACCGTCGGTTACCACTTGAATACCGGCATCTAATTGTGCCTGTACTAATTTTTGACTTCTTCTTCAACAATCGCATCGCGCGCTTCAAGTGAAATCGTGCCGGCTTTATAATCCGCATGCGCTTTTTTCCACGCATCCGTTCTTAAATACGAACCGACCGTATCCGCATGAAAAGGTAAATTTTTTACTGTCATAATTAGGGTACTCCGTTAATGTGATATTTCGTAGTTATCGTAAGCGAACGAACTGTATCACTCAAGGAAAATCATTCAAATTAATGTGAAACTTTTTCGATTTTTTATGAAATTAATTCATAATCAATTTAGAGATTCTTACACGCCGTACTGCTCGCGATAAGCACGCATTGAAGCTAAATACGGTGCGTATTGTTCCGATTTTTCAATAAATTGAATTAAATCGTCAAAATCGATAATCGAGAAAACTTGGCAGCCGTAATCACGTTCGACTTCTTGAATTGCGGAAAGCTCGCCTTTGCCCTTTTCTTTACGATTTAACGCAATCAATACGCCTGCTAATTCCGCTTGATTCGCATTAATGATTTCCATCGATTCACGGATTGCCGTACCGGCGGTAATCACGTCATCAACTAATAAGATTCTGCCTTTCAACGGCGAACCGATAAGATTACCGCCCTCGCCGTGATCTTTCGCTTCTTTACGGTTAAAGCAACAAGGCTTATCCACATCAAATTGATTAACTAACGCAACCGCAACCGTCGTTGCAATCGGGATACCTTTATAAGCCGGTCCGAAAAGTACGTCGAAATTTAGACCGCTTGCTTGAATCGCCTGCGCATAAAACTCACCGAGTTTGGCAAGATCTCTACCGGTATTAAATAAACCCGCATTAAAGAAATACGGGCTTTTTCTGCCTGATTTCAGGATAAATTCGCCGAATTTTAAAACGTTACGGCTTAATGCAAATTCAATAAAATCGTGTTTATATTGTTCCATGTTGTTTCCTTATAAAAAAACCACAGACAACACCGATTTTCACGGAAACTTCCGTTTATCTGCGTTATCTGCGACTAATCAAATTATTCCGGCGTGATCCAACTCACCGTCCAAGATGCCGTTCCTTCCGGAACCAGCACTTCGGCAAGATACGGAAGCACTTTTTTCATCTGGCTTTCTAATTGCCAAGGCGGATTAATCACAATCATACCGCTTGCCGTCATACCACGTTGATCGGAATCCGGTCGTACCGCCAATTCAATTTGTAAAATTTTACGAATACCGCTATCCGCCAAACCGCGTACAATACGTTTAGTGTGCTGGCGTAATACCACCGGATACCAAATCGCATAAATACCCGTGGCAAAACGTTTATAGCCTTCCTCTATCGCTTTCACCACCAATTCATAATCTTCTTTTAATTCGTACGGCGGATCGATTAACACAAAACCACGACGCTCTTTCGGCGGTAATGCGGATTTTAATTGCTGAAAACCGTTTTCACGCTTGGTAACGACATTATCTTTCTTATCAAACTCTTGGCGTAATAACGGGAAATCATTCGGATGTAATTCGGTTAAAATTGCACGATCTTGCGGACGTAACTGATTAACCGCCAATAACGGCGAGCCGGCGTAATAGCGTAATTTCTCGCCTTTATTAATTTTTTTCAGTTCATTAATGTATAACGCGACTTCTTCCGGTAAATCCGTTCGTTCCCACAAACGGGCAACACCTTCCAGATATTCGCCGGTTTTCTCCGATTCCGCGCTTAATAAGCTATAACGCCCGACACCGGAATGCGTATCCAAATAAAGAAAGCCTTTATCTTTCTGTTTTAATGATTGTAAAATCAAAAGCTGAACAATATGTTTTACCACATCCGCATGATTACCGGCGTGGAAACTATGGCGATAGCTGAGCATAAATTCTCTCTATTTTTTCAATATGTTATGAATTGTGATTTTAACACGGAACAAAGCGGAAAACACGGAAAATAGCATAAGTTATCATTCACCGGTTCAATAGCAACAGAAAGGAAATATATGGATCTCACGATACAAAACGGCATACTTATTCATCAAAAACAAGTTCCTTCTCCTCACTTTAACGCTCGCCCGATAGCGAACGATATTTCGCTGTTAGTGATTCACTATATCAGCCTGCCTCCGGAACAGTTCGGCGGTAATTTTATCGACCAATTTTTCCAAGGTAATTTAGATCCGACCGTTCATCCTTATTTTGAAGAAATCAAAGACTTACGCGTTTCGGCACACTGCTTAATTAACCGTAAAGGCGAAATTACTCAATATGTCAATTTTAACGATATGGCATGGCACGCCGGACTTTCCGAATTTAACGGACGAGATAAATGTAATGAATATTCGATTGGGATTGAGCTGGAAGGCAGTAATCATCAGCCGTTTACCGAAGCGCAATACAAATCCTTGGCGCACTTAACTCAAGCACTGATGACGGAATATCCTGAAATCACCTTACAACGTATCGCGGGGCATTGCGATATTGCACCGGAACGTAAAATCGATCCCGGACAATATTTCGATTGGGGTTATTATAAAACACTGATTGCTTAACGATTTAGCTCGTTTGGCATAAAAAACGGCTAGGAATAAATCCTAGCCAATATATTAGGAATGAATAAAATTTTCTAAGTCATTTGGATGATGACCCGTTCTATAACAAGGATGGTTTGTCATAGAACGAAAACATTGTAAACAATAAATTAATTTATGTAAAGCATATTTGTAAAATAATTTAAATTAACTTCATCAAAATTCCGCTTGAGCGGTAAAAGTCATCGCTTCACCGGTTATCGGATGCGTAATGGATAACGATTCCGCATGCAAACACAAACGAGGAGATAAACTTTTAGCTAACGGATTAGCATAAAATTTATCGCCGAGAATCGGATGCCCTAACGCAAGCGAATGTACTCTTAGCTGATGTGAGCGACCGGTAATCGGGGTGAGTTTTACTCGAGTGGTATTATTCGGTAAATGCGCCAATACTTCATAATGCGTAATCGCCTTTTTACCTCGTTCATAACAAATTTTCTGACGAGGACGATTTTCCCAGTCACAAATCAGCGGAAAATTCATTTCGCCGGTATCACCGACCTTTTCGCCTAATTTGCCCCAAAGCAAAGCGATATAATGCTTTTTCGGTTCCCTGTCACGAAACTGACGCTTCAACTCTTTTTCCGCCGCTTTGCTGAGTGCAAATAACAGAATACCGCTGGTTGCCATATCCAGACGATGTGCCGGTTCGGTAAAGCCATATTTCTGCTGTACACGAGTCATTGCACTATCATAATACTCCGGACGATTGCCCGGCACGGAAAGCAACCCACTCGGTTTATTAATCACTAAAATATGATTATCACGATAAACTTCCGTTAAAAACGGTTCAAGCGGAGGATGATATTCAATTAATGCCATTTTTATTACCATAAAAAACACGGAACGGACGAATACATCGAACAAGCGGTAAATTTTGAAGTTTTTTCTGCAAATTCACGTTGCCGTATTTCCGTCTATTCCGTGATAAATACCCTATTCTTTATTACTTACAATCACACGTAAGCTGTCTAAACGCCAATTTGCTAATGCAATTTGCTTAAGCGATTCAATGCGTTGTTGTTCCAATGCTTCAATTTCATCAGCACGAATATTTTTATTCACCGCTTGTAACGAGGTTAAACGGTGCAATTCCGCACTTAATGTACTATCCGCATCTTGGCTGGCTTTTTCGATTAATTCCGGTAATTTAGCTGCGATTTTTTGCTCGCTGATACCGATTAATTTTTTAATATCAGCTTGCGCCATTTTCGCAATTTTATTTGCCATTTGTTTATTCAGCGGTTTTAACTGCTTCTCAAGCCCTGCAAACGACACCTGAGCCGCCATATCGTTACCTTTATTATCTAATAAGATACGCACCGGTGTCGGCGGTAGGAAACGCGTTAAATTTAAACCTTTCGGCGCTTGAGTTTCCACCATATAAATCGCTTCAAGCAATAAAGTGCCTGCCGGTAAGTTTTTATTAATCAGTAACGAAATTGCCGATTTACCGATGTCGCCGGAAGTAATCAAGTCAATACCGTTACGAATCATTGGGTGATCCCAGGTTAAAAACTCAACCTCTTCTCGCATGAGTGCAAGCTGGCGATCAAAAGTCACAGTCGTGCCGTCTTCGGCAATGCCCGGGAAGTCCGGCACTAACATATGACCGGTCGGGCTAATCACGATAGATTGCTCGCCTAAATCTTCCTGCTCTAAGCCGATAACATCAAATAAACTCAAAGCAAAATTGACTAAGTGCGGATTATTATCTTCTTTCGCAATCGCCTCAGCTAACTCTTGTGCCGCTTCACCGCCATTTGAATTGAGCTCAAGCAAACGATCTCGACCTTGCTCTAATTCTGCCTTCAACTGTTGCTGACGTTTAAAGGTTCTTGCAAGAAATTCGTCAAATCCGACCGCTTGCGGGTTCTTCAAGAAGCCTTCCAATTCTTCGCCGAATTCACGGAATAATGCGGCGCCCATCGGACAAGTTTCTTCAAACGCATTTAGACCTTGATGATACCAAGTCGCCAATACCATTTGCATTGAATTTTCAAAGCACGGTACGTGAATCTGAATATCATTTTTCTGACCGATACGGTCTAAACGTCCGATACTTTGTTCCAATAAGTCCGGATTATCCGGTAAATTGAACAACACTAAATTGCTGGCAAATTGGAAGTTACGCCCTTCCGAGCCGATACTCGAACTAATCAAGACCTGAGCGCCCTCTTCCATTTGGGCAAAGTAAGCGGAAGCTCTGTCTCGTTCTACAATCGACATTTTTTCGTGGAACACCGCCGAACGAATCGCTTCACGTTCACGTAAGATTTGTTCCAATGCAATGGCCGTATCCGCTTGCTTACAAATGACTAAGATTTTCTCGTCACGGTGATTTTTCAGGAAGGTAATCAACCATTCGATACGAGGATCAAAATCCGCCCATTTTGCCGCCGGATTCATACGTTGGAATAAACGTTCCGGATAAAGCTGATCATCTTTGGTTACGCCGCCCATCATTCCCATCACTTTTAACGCATTGGTATATTGGCTCGGCATTTCCAAAGTAATTTGATGATAAACACGATGTGGGAAACCTTTCACACCCTGACGTGTATTACGGAATAACACACGGCTGGTACCGTGGCGGTCAATCAGCTCACGAATCAATTCTTGACGCACTTGCAAGCGGTCATTTTCTTTCGATTTTTCGCTATTGATTACCTTAAACATCGGTTCGGTATCTTTCTCGCTGAGTAATTCCGCAATGCTATTTTGCTCGTCATTGCTTAACGCTTTGTCATTCAGCAAGGTCGCCACCGCATCCGCCACCGGTTTGTAATCTTTTTGTTCGGCAACAAAGCTGTTGTAATCGTAGAAACGATTAGAATCCAATAACGCTAAACGAGCAAAGTGACTTTCTTGCCCTAATTGCTCCGGTGTTGCGGTGAGCAGTAATACCGCCGGAGTTTGTTTGGATAAACGCTCAACAAATTGATAGCCGACACTCGGCTCGTTTTCCGACCATGCTAAGTGGTGCGCTTCATCCACGATGAGCATATCCCAATGGCTTGCCAATACTTGCTTCGCACGATTTGGTGAACTTTCTAACCAGTCGATTGAAGCGATTACTAACGCTTCGCTATCAAACGGATTTTCGCTGACATCATTACCGTCTTCATCCGCTTTATCAAAATCGCTGCAACGCTCTTCATCAAATAGTGAGAATTTCAAGTTGAAACGACGTAACATTTCAACCAACCACTGATGTTGCAAACTTTCCGGCACAAGCACTAATACGCGTTCGACTCTGCCGGAGAAAAGTTGCTGCTGTAAAATCATCCCCGCTTCAATCGTTTTACCTAAACCGACTTCATCCGCCAATAACACACGAGGCGCAACACGCTGACCGACTTCTTTGGCAATATGTAATTGATGCGGAATTAAACTTGCACGAATGCCTCGCATTCCTCGTAGCGGCGATTGAAATTGGGCTTGTTGATGTTGTAATGCTCGATAACGTAAAGCAAAACGATCGGAACGGTCGATTTGTGCTGAAAATAAACGGTCTTGCGGCTTGCTGAAGCTTACTTTATGGTCTAACTGCATTTCAGGCAATACGGCTTCTTCACCGGAATCCGCTCGCTTACCTAAATAGATAATAAAACCTTGGTTTTCGACTACCTCTTCAACATCTAACTGCCAACCTTCCACGCTATTGATTCGATCACCTTTTTGAAATTGTACCCTTGTTAAAGGGGCGACCGAAAGCGCATAAATACGCTCTTCTTCTGCGGCAGGAAATTGAATGGTAACGGTACGATTATCACTTGCCGTTACGATACCTAAGCCTAAATTATTTTCTGATTCGCTAATCCAGCGCTGACCTACTACGAACATTTTGGGGTTATTTCTCCTATTTATAAATTATTATCTATTCTAGCAAATTTCACACTTCAAGCGGTCTGATTCTTACGTGATTTTGCAAATTTTCAGCGAAAAGAAACCGCTTTATAAATAAAGCGGCTATCGAATAAACAATTCGGATTTTCGAGCCGATAAATTACCGGCTTATAAACTTTGATAAAGCTTAAATGCCTGTCCGTCCGACATACCTGCCAGATAATCGCAAATTACCCGAGGGCGTTTTGACGGTGTCGATTGTTGCCAACGTAATGCGACATTTTGTGGTAATAAACGCTCCGGATCGGTGCTTAACATATCAAACAACGCCATTAAAATTCGCTGCCCTTTATATTCCACTCTCTGCGTTTTCACATCGCAAATCACATATTGGTAAACAAAGCGTTTTAAAATTTCCAACACACATTTCACATCGTCCGGCAAATAAGCGTTAAAACGTAATAACGGCTCATCAAAGCCAGACTGCTCACGCCATTGGACGTTGGTCACAAAATAATTAACCAACGCCCCGATCACATCTTTACGTTCATAACGATGTTGGGAAAATAATTTCTGGCTAAGGGTCGGTAAAATCGTTTGAATCCAAGGAGAAGAACATTGTGCTAATTGTTGCTCTGCCTGTTGCCATGATTGTGGCGTGACCATACCGCCGGCAATCGCATCTTCCAAATCGTGTACGCCGTAGGCAATGTCATCGGCAAGTTCCATAATGCTGCAATCCAGCGATTTATATTGCGTTTTATGCGGTTCAAGCGGATCTTTACTGAAACTTATCGAACGCAACAAGTTACGATCTTGCTCGCTTAACGGCGCTAACACCCAATCGAAAAAGGTTAGATCATCGCTAAATATACCCTTACAAGTTTTGAATTGGTGCAAATTAATATAGGGCGACTCGGCAAATTGCGGGCGTGCTTGCGGTTCGGTTTCTTCAAGCAGTGCCGGATATTTAATAATGCCTAACAAGGTTCTACGAGTGAGGTTCATACCGTGTTGAGGTGTATAGGGCTCAAGTTGGGTAACAATCCGAAACGACTGAGCATTACCTTCAAAACCGCCATACTCTCGCATTTTATAATTAAGCGCCATCTCGCCACCGTGTCCGAACGGCGGATGCCCGATGTCGTGAGCGAAACAAAGCGATTCAATCAAACTGCGAGACGGCAATAAAGCGGTCAGATTTTCAGCAAAATTTGCAAATTTTTGCTCGGAAACGACCGCTTGAAAACCTTGTGTGTCTTGCAATAATTTGGCACGGATACTACTGCCAATCTGTGCCACTTCGAGCGAATGAGTCAAGCGTGTACGATAAAAATCATCTTCGCCAACTGCGTGAATCTGCGTTTTAGCTTGCAGGCAACGAAAGGCTTCGGAATGCAAAATTCTCGCGCGATCTCGCTGAAACGGCGAACGATGGTCTTGTTCCCGTTTTTTATCCGCCAAAAAACGTTCGGTCCAAACATTCGAAATCATCTTTTCCCCTTTTTCATATATAATAACTGACTTTACGAATTTGATTTTACACTAAAAATGGCACTGTTCTACTCTGAAAAAGCTGCAAAACAGCAAGCAAAAAAATCGGCAAAAATGACCGCCTGTCCGCCGGTTACCATTCAATCTTTGGATTACCAAGGCTTAGGCGTAGCAAAAATAGCCGGTAAAACTTGGTTTATCGAAAATGCCTTACCTAACGAACAAGTTGAAATCCAAATATTGGAAGAAAAACGCCAATACGGGCGGGCTAAAGCGGTTAAAATTTTAAAGCCATCCGCCGAACGCCAACAGCAGAGCTGCGCGCTCTACGGCAAATGCGGCGGCTGCCAAATGCAACATATTCCGCTGGATTTACAGCGAGAAGCCAAACAGCGTGCGCTTTTTCAACGTTTACAAAAACTGCAATCACAGCCGATTGAGTTTCAGCCGATGATTGTCGGCCACGATAAAAGCTATCGCCGCCGAGCAAAACTCAGCATCGCGTTACAAAATAATCAGTTAGCGATTGGTTTTAGAATGCAAAATTCAAACCAAATCATACCGCTTGAACATTGTGAAGTGTTGGTAGAACCACTTTCTCAGCTTATCAAACCATTGCAAAGCCTATTTAGTACGTGGCAGAACAAAAAGGCACTTGGGCATATTGAACTGGTTCAAGCGGATAATACCATTACGATGTTGGTACGTAACGTAGGGCAATTCCATCCGCAAGACAGCCGAAACTTGCAACAATTTGCCGAACGGCATTCACTTTCATTGTATGTGATGACCGCTGAAAACGACATCGTTCAACTAAGTGGTGAAGTGCCCCACTACCAAATTCACGGCGTTAAACTGGGCTTTTCGATTCGTGATTTCATTCAAGTAAACGGCGACTTAAATGAAAAAATGGTGGATAAAGCGCTGGAATGGCTTAATCTTTCCGCACAAGATCGAGTACTGGATTTATTCTGCGGTATGGGAAACTTCACTTTGCCGATTGCCAAGCAAGCCGGCTTTGTTGTGGGGGTGGAAGGCGTTGAGCCGATGGTTGCACAAGCCAAGCAGAATCGTGATACAAGCGGTCTAAAAAACGTAGCATTTTACCAAACCAACCTAGACGAACCTTTTGCCGATAAACCTTGGGCAAGCGAACCGTTTAACAAAGTGTTATTAGATCCGGCGCGTAACGGTGCATTTTTCTGTTTAGATCATTTAGCCGCATTGAACCCCGAAACGATTGTCTATGTTTCCTGTAACCCTGCCACCTTAGTGCGAGATGCGGAAAAACTGATTCAAGCCGGTTATAAACTGAAAAAAGCGGCAATGATCGATATGTTTCCGCATACCGGACATTTGGAATCTATATCACTGTTTAGCAGTCATTAAATTGTCATACATTTTTGTCAGAATAATGTCCTCAAGAATTTCTGATGCACGAAAAATCAACTGAGGACAATTAATGCTGGTTTTTACAAACAAACATAATGAAGCAAA
Organism: Actinobacillus lignieresii; assembly: GCF_900444945.1. Classification (NCBI taxonomy): domain Bacteria; kingdom Pseudomonadati; phylum Pseudomonadota; class Gammaproteobacteria; order Pasteurellales; family Pasteurellaceae; genus Actinobacillus; species Actinobacillus lignieresii. Next base: position 1,062,707 of record NZ_UFRM01000001.1, read on the forward strand.
ATATACCGCGAAAGAATTAAGCTGGTTGGCATTTAATGAGCGTGTTTTGCAAGAAGCGGCGGATGAAAGCAATCCGCTATTGGAACGTATCCGTTTTTTAGGAATCTTCGCCTCTAATCTGGATGAATTTTATCAAGTCCGCTTTGCCAATTTAAAACACCAATTGCTGATCATTCGTAAACAAGAGTCTTTACCCGCCAAGCAAATTCGCTCTCATTTAAAAACCATTCAAAAACGTACGGAACAGTTAAACGAAAAATTCGAGGAATTATATAATCGTTTAATGTTACGCTTGGCAAAACATCAAATCTTCTTAATTAATGAAAGCCAACTTTCTACTTTTCACCAAGATTGGTTGAAAGACTATTTTCGAAAAGAAATTAAGCAACAAATTTTTCCGATTATTTTAAATGAAGAAATTGATTTATCCGCATCTTTAAACGCACACAATTCAAACCTGATTGTCGAACTGAAGAAAAATAAGAAAACTTCTCAATTGGCTGTGTTGCCGATTCCTTCATATAAACTGTCCCGTTTTGTCGTATTGCCGAAAGAACGTTACAAACGCCATCAGCGCATTATTTTATTAGATAATATTATTCGTTTTTGTGTGGATGAAATCTTCTCAAATTCCGCTTTTGACTATGATGAAATTACCGTCTATTCCATTCGTATGACGCGCGATGCGGAATATGATTTGGTTACCGAGGTGGAATATAGTTTATTGGAGTTAATGTCTTCCAGCTTGAAACAACGTATTGCCGCCCAACCGGTTCGATTTTTATACGAAAAAACAATGCCGAAAGATTTGTTAAAACTCCTTAAAGAACGCTTGAATATGAGTAATTTAGACTCTATCGAGGCCGGTGAACGTTATTTGAGCTTTAAACATTTATTGCAATTTCCGGATCTCGGCAAAAAAGAACTACTCAATACGCCGTTACCACCGATTCGCCATCCGCAAATTAAAGAAGGCTACCCGATTTTAGATGCAATCAGTAAACGAGATATTTTGCTTTATTATCCGTACCATAGTTTTGATGCGATTTGTGAATTATTTCGCCAAGCTTCGTTTGATCCGAATGTTATCTCGATAAAAATCAATTTATATCGTGTCGCTTCCCGCTCACGCATTATTCAAGCGTTAATTAATGCGGCAAATAACGGTAAAAAGGTTACGGTAATTATTGAATTACAAGCTCGTTTTGATGAAGAAGCGAACATACATTGGGCTAAAATGCTTACCGATAATAATATCAAAGTAGTATTTTCATCACCAGGTTTTAAAATCCATTCCAAGCTCTTTTTAATCAGTCGTATGGAAGAGGGTAATTTAATGGAATACGCACACGTAGGCACAGGAAATTTCCATGAAAATACCGCAAAAATTTATACGGATTTTGCTCTACTGACGAAGAACCCGAAAATTACCAAAGAAGTTAAAAACGTTTTCCGTTTTATTGAAATGCCTTTTAATCCGATTAAGTTTGATCATTTATTGGTTTCTCCGGTAAATGTTCGTAAAAACTTAACGGAATTGATAAGACGAGAAATCAAAAATGCGAAAGACGGCAAAAAAAGCGGTATGATTTTTAAAATCAATAATTTGGTTGATCAGGAAATTATTGATTTACTGTACGAAGCAAGCCAAGCCGGTGTAACGATAAAAATGATTATTCGAGGCATGTGCGCATTACGTGCCGGAATGAAAAATCTGAGTGAAAATATTCATATTATCAGTATCGTAGATCGATTCTTAGAACACCCTCGCGTTTATTATTTTGAAAATGAAGGCGATCCGGACGTATATATTTCGTCCGCCGATTTAATGACTCGCAATTTAGACCGCCGTATTGAAGTAGGTACACCATTATATGATGCTCACGCAAAACAATGTGTGATCGATATCCTGAATATCCAACTTGCGGATAATGTAAAAGCTCGCATTATTGATGCGAACGAAAAAAACGAATATGTTCATAATGACAAGCCGATTTGTTGTTCTCAGATTGCCATTTATGAATATTTAGCAAATAAAGCCAACACTAAAAAGTAATTAGGGAGTTATGATGAACACAGAAAAACCGGCTGAAAACCTAGCACACTTTGCTGCCGTAGATTTAGGTTCCAATAGTTTTCATATGATGATTGTCCGTATTGTGAATGGATCAATTCAAGTATTATCTCGTTTAAAACAACGTGTACAGCTCGCGAACGGCTTAGATAACAACAATCATTTAAATCAGGTCGCAATTCAACGAGGCGTAGATTGCTTAGCACTATTTGCCGAACGGCTTCAGGGGATTCCGGTTGAAAATGTACGTACTGTAGCCACCTATACGCTTAGAACAGCCGTTAATAATCAGGATTTTTTAGAAGCCGCCAAAGCGGTTTATCCTTTCCCTATTCAAGTAATTTCCGGTCAAGAAGAAGCCGAATTGATTTATTCGGGCGTTTCTCACACCCAACCGGAAAACGGTCGCAAAATGGTAGTGGATATTGGCGGCGGCTCGACAGAAATGATTATTGGTGATGGTTTTACTCCATTACGCTGTGAAAGTCGTCATATGGGATGTGTGAGTTTTGCTAAAGCATTCTTTAAAACCGACAAAATTAATGAAAAACAATTTCAGAAAGCACAAAAAGCCGCTTTAGCAAAAATTGAAGATTTGGCTTGGGATTACCGTAACTTAGGTTGGCAAGCCGTATTAGGCTCATCCGGTACGATTAAAGCCGTCAGTCAAGTGGTGCAGGCTAATTACCATAGTGATGTGATTACCGCCGAACATTTGCAAAAAATTATTGAACAAGTCTTAAAATTTGACAGTTTGGATAAACTTAAGCTCGATGGATTGGAAGACGATCGCATCGCCTTATTTTTGCCGGGATTGGCTATTTTAAGTGCGGTATTCGAAACCTTTGGTATCGAGCAAATGCGTTATTCCGACGGTGCGTTACGCGAAGGGGTAATGTACGGCTTAGAACAAAGTTTTCAAGTGGACGATATCCGCCAACGTACGGTAAACAGCTTAATGAAAAACTTTGCAATTGATCGAGCCCAAGCCGCTCGCGTCAATCATACCGCTGAAGTATTGGCTAAAGCATACGAGCGTTGGCATCATCCGGAACAATTCGACGAAATGCTCCGAATCTTATCCTCCGCCGCCCAATTACATGAAATCGGACTAGTACTAAATCATAGCCGAGTGCAAAAACATTCCGCTTATATGCTAAAAAGTTTGGATTTACCCGGTTTTTCACTGGAACAAAAACAGCTTTTAGTTAATTTAGTCCGCTTTCACATTAAATCTTTCAAAGCTTTAAATTTATCTAAAGACGGCTCATTCCATAAAAAGGATATGCTTGCCTTAATCGTGCTATTGCGCTTAGCCGTCATTATCAATCGTTCTCGTCAAGCGGCGGAATTTACTGATGACTATACTTTACACATCAATCACGGCGGGGAAAATTGGACATTAGAATTTGAAAAAGATTATCTGGAACGCAATCCGTTAGTGTTGAATGATTTAGCGGAAGAACAAATGACATTAAAAACGATTGGAATTCAATTTAATTATAGATAGTCAATCCGAAAGGCATAGAAAAAAAGAAACCCCGTAGAAAACCTACGGGGCAAATTCTTTTGTTCTAATTCTGGAGGTATGAATCACTGTTTTATAAAAGGAGACAAATAAAACAAGAACAAAAGCAAAACTAAAGGAAATTAGTGGCTCCTCCTGCGGGACTCGAACCTGCGACATATGGATTAACAGTCCACCGTTCTACCGACTGAACTAAGGAGGAACATTTCGGAAAAAAATAATATCGCTAAACCGTTTTAGCGTCAAACGCTATAACCTAACTTGTCAATTCTTTTCAATTCTTGAACATTACCTTTCTATCCACAACAAATCTCACAATTTTGAAGTTTTGGCAGCTTCATTTCCCTTACCGAAAAATGTAAGCCGTCAATCATCAATAATTTTCCGGAGAGACTTTTGCCGATATTCAACAATAATTTAATCGCTTCCAACGCCTGCAAACTGCCGACTACGCCGACAATCGGCGCAATCACACCTGCTTCCACACAACTTAAGGTGCCGTCACCGAATAATTGACTCAAACAGTTATAACAAGGCTCATTTTCAGCATAGGTAAATACTGAAATTTGCCCCTCAAAGCGAATCGCTGATCCGGAAACAAGCGGTCGTTTTTGCGCAAAACATTGCAAATTCAGCTGATTTCTAACCATGACGTTATCGGTGCAATCCACGACTAAATCCACTCGCTCAATCAGCTCGGCAAATTCGGCATCGCTACATTGTTTATTAATCGCCTCAAGCTGAATATGCGGATTGATTTGGCTTAAACGCATTTTTGCCGATTCCACTTTAGGCTGACCGATATTGGCATCCGTATGCAAAATTTGGCGTTGTAAATTGGATAATGAGACTTTATCAAAATCAACCAAGATCAAATGCCCGATGCCGGCAGAAGCTAAATATTGCGCCGCACTACAGCCCAAACCACCCAAACCGACAATTAATACTCGGCTGGCTTTTAGTTTTTCTTGCCCGTCAAAATCAACACTTTTTAAAATAATTTGACGGTTATAGCGTAACATTTCCTGATCGCTAAGTTCCATATTCACTCACTATCTCAATAAACTGTTAAACGGCTGAATCGTCACTTTTTCACCGGCATTCACATCGCCTCGTTCCGCATCCAACACAATAAAGCAATTGCTTTCATAAAAAGCACTGAAAATATGCGAGCCTTGCGAACCGACCGGACGTACCGCGACTTCGCCTTGCTCATTCACATAATAGAAGCCACGTTGGAAATCTTGGCGACCTACCGCTTTTTTCAAATTCGTATCGGCAATAGCGGTTAAATTTTGAGTAAGATTTGCAATACGCTCTTGATTAACACCGGCTAATTTGGCTAACGCCGGTTGCACCAGTTGGTAAAAGGTCACTAACGCGGAAACCGGATTTCCCGGTAAACCGAAGAACCACGCGTGTTGCAATTTCCCAAAAGCGAACGGTTTGCCCGGTTTCATCGCAATTTTCCAAAAGCCGATTTCGCCCAGTTTTTCTAACACGTCTTTAGTGAAATCCGCTTCGCCTACCGACACACCGCCGCTGGTAATTAATACGTCCGCTTGCTGTTGCGCTTGAGTGAATGTTTGTTCAAACACTGCGGGATCGTCCGGTAAAATACCAAAATCTAAAATCTCACAATTCAGTTTTTCTAACATTAAACGCACCGCAAAACGGTTGGTATCATAAATTTTGCCTTGCTCAAGCGGCTCACCAACCGAAGTCAGTTCATCGCCGGTGGAAAGAATCGCCACTTTTAAACGGCTGAACACCGACACGCTCGCAATACCTAACGAAGCTAATAATGGCAGAGTGGTTACGTTTAATAAACTGCCTTTCGCCAATACTAATGCGCCTTGTTTTACATCTTCACCGATGCGGCGAATGTTTTGCCCGAGTTTTGGCGCTTTGCAAAATTTCACTGAAATTTGACCGCTTGTAAGAGTCTCTACTTCCGCTTCTTCTTGCATCACCACTACATCACAATCTGCCGGTACCATTGCACCAGTCATAATGCGAATACATTCGCCGGCTTTCACTTCGCCGGTAAATGGATTGCCGGCAAAAGATTTGCCAGCAACGGTTAAACGTTCAAATTGAGCAAGATCCGCTAAACGAAACGCATAGCCGTCCATTGCCGAATTATCGAAACTGGGTACATTAATCGGGGAAAAAATATCTTCCGCTACAATACGATTGGCACATTGATTAAGCGGTAAGTTTTCGATTTTAGTCGGGGAAGGTAAGCGTGCCAACATATTGGCTAACGCTTCGGATAAAGGAAGTAATGCCATAACTCTTTTTTAGTACCTTAAAAATTTATAAAACGACAAAGGGCGTAAATACGCCCTTTAGTTGATTAATGCTGATTAGATTGTCGCTTTTCGATTTTCTCTACTGTTTTTTTCAATTTATAACCGAAAGCAATCAGAGCGAATGCCATTAAATATAAAAAAATAATCATTTCTACATTCATACATTTTCCTCCTTAAAGATTAGTTCACTCATTTTCTCACGAGTATATTTAGCAATGATTAGACTACAATAAGCAATCAAAATCAAGCCTCCAATACCAAAAGCCTTAAAGATCAAACCTTCTTTGCCGAAGAATACCACCGGCAAAGCAATAATTGAAACTTTAGCAAAGTCCTCCAACATTTTCGCCCAAGCCTCTATCGTTTCTTTTTTAGTTGGAAAACAAAATAAATTCCACATAATTTCTCCTTTTTCATCGTGGCAAATGTAAAAAGAAGATGAATAAAATGCCAGTATTTCAGATCTCTTTTGCGATCAAAATCGCAAAACTCACAAACGGTATAAAATAAGGTAAAATAACCGAATTTTGTAAACTTCTCATCAAAACAGACCGCTTATAATGATTTTTTTCACTGATCTTATCTTAAAACGTGGACAATCCGTCCTTTTAGAAAATACCTCCGCTACCATTCATACTGGGCAAAAAGTTGGGCTGGTCGGCAAAAACGGTTGTGGTAAATCTTCACTTTTCGCTTTAGTGAAAGGTGAATTACAACCGGAAGGCGGCGATGTTTCTCTGCCGAAAAACTGGGCGATTTCTTGGGTAAATCAAGAAACGCCTGCACTGGAAATTTCCGCATTGGATTATGTGATTCAAGGCGATCGCGAATATACCGGTTTGATGAACCAGCTGGAAAAAGCCAATCAAGAAAACAACGGCAACCAAATTGCGATGATTCATACCCAACTGGATACGATTGACGCATGGACGATTCAAGCCCGTGCAGCAACTTTATTAAACGGCTTAGGCTTCTCTAACGAACAACTTTCCGTACCGGTGAAATCGTTCTCGGGTGGTTGGCGTATGCGTTTGAATTTAGCGCAAGCGCTGATCTGCCGTTCTGATTTATTACTCCTCGATGAACCGACTAACCATTTGGATTTAGATGCGGTAATTTGGTTGGAGAAATGGCTGACCAATTATCGTGGCACGCTATTATTAATCTCCCATGACCGAGATTTTCTTGATCCGATTATTGATCGTGTGATTCATATCGAAAATCAGCAGCTGAATGATTACACCGGTAACTACACCTCATTTGAAATTCAGCGTACAACTAAGATCTCGCAACAAAATGCCGCTTACGCACAGCAACAGCGTAAAGTTGCGCATTTACAGAGTTTTATCGACCGCTTTAAAGCCAAAGCAACCAAAGCGAAACAGGCACAGAGCCGTATCAAAGCGTTGGAAAAGATGGAACTGATTGCACCGGCTTATGCCGATAGTCCTTTTGAATTTGAATTCCGTCCGCCGCTCGCTTTGCCAAGCCCGTTATTAATGATGGAAAAAGCCAGTGCAGGTTATGGTAACAAAACCATTTTGGAATCGGTTAAGTTGAATTTAGTCCCCGGCTCACGTATCGGTTTACTCGGGCGAAACGGTGCGGGTAAATCCACGCTGATTAAATTACTCGCCGGCGAATTAGCTCCGCAAACAGGGCATATTGAATTAGCTAAGGGAGTGCAATTAGGTTATTTCGCTCAACATCAAGTAGATACGTTACGCTTTGATGAAAGCCCGTTATGGCATTTACAAAAAATTGCGCCGGAATTAACGGAACAAGAAGTACGCAATTATTTAGGCGGCTTTGATTTTAAAGGCGATAAAGTGAAACAAAACGTCGGCTCGTTTTCCGGCGGGGAAAAAGCCCGTTTAGTGTTAGCGTTAATCGTATGGCAACGCCCGAATTTACTGTTGCTGGACGAACCGACCAACCATTTAGATCTGGAAATGCGTCAGGCACTCACCGATGCGCTCACTTATTATGAAGGTTCACTGGTAGTGGTTTCGCACGATCGTCATTTATTGCGTAGCACGGTGAATGAATTTTATCTGGTGCATGATAAAAAAGTGGAAGAATTCAAAGGCGATCTGGATGATTACCAAAAATGGCTAAACGAACAAAATGCGCTTGAAGCTGCAAAAAATTCGGCCAATTCGACCGCTTGTACGGAAGAAAAAGCGGATAACAGTGCGGCAAATCGTAAGGAGCAGAAGCGTTTAGAGGCAGAGTTACGCCAACAAACCGCACCGTTACGTAAAAAGATCACCCAGCTAGAGAAAGATCTTGAAAAAGCGAGTGAAAAGCTAAATCAACTCGAAGTACTACTGGCGTCAAGCGAGATCTATGAAGCGGAAAATAAAGCGCAACTAACCGAAACGCTCGCGAAGCAAATCGAAGCGAAAAAAGCCGTTGAAGAAATCGAAATGGAATGGCTGGACTGCCAAGAACAGCTTGAGACATTACTTAGTTAATTCTGTTTCCTTGGCGCATTTCTGAAGTCCTAGCACGGCAAAGCCTTTCAGGTTAAGTATAGTTCAGCTCCGCTAGGGCTGGAAATTCCAAATAACAAGCGGTAGGATTTGCAACTTTTTTTGCAAATCCTACCGCTTATTTTCTTTTCTATGTTCTCCGTGTATTCCGTGGTAATTAAAACACTACGTCACAGAATATCTATACTTTCTCACTCACCTTTTCTTCAGTTTTCGCAAAAATCGTGTTTTTAACCGAAGTTAATAATTGTTGGCGAATGGCAGAAAGTTTCGGTTTTTCGCCTGCTTGGAAAGCAACCGGACGGCAAAACTCCATCGCTTTAATGCCTAATCTTGCGGTTAATAAGCCAACCCCAATCCCTTGTGCGGCACGCAGTGAAAGTTTAGCGGTTAGATTCTGCGAGAAAAATTCCATACCGACATCGCTTACCACTTCGGTTGCACCGGCAAACACCATATTTGTTAATACCATTTTGAATAATTTCAAACGGCTGAAATAACCTAATTGCATACCGTAGGTTTTGCTAATTTTATTGACCAACGCAATATTTCGCCAAGCGACCATCAACACATCCACCACAGCTAACGGGCTAACCGCCACAATCAGCGCGTTTTCAGTCGCACTTTTTGAAATCATTCTTTTCACTTGCTTATCAAGCGGTGTGAGCACTGTTTCACTAAATAGGTAAAGCACTTCTTTTGCATTGTAAGCCTCATTTAATTGGCTTTGCCAGCGTTGTTGCGAATGTTGTACGCTCGGCACATTTTTTAAATTCGCCACAACCTCATTGCAAAAACTTACCGCTTTTTCACCGCTTGTCGTTGAAAGTTCTTCTAAAAGTAATTGTTCGCTTACTTGCTGTTGTTGCTGATGATGACGTAAAAAAACTAACTTCCGCCATTCACCGATAATCGCAACCACACCGGTTAAACTGATTAAGGCGAACACAATCGCAAAAGCAAAATAAATCCATTGACGAGCTTGGAAGGTGTCAATCAGCCATTGTACGCTTTGTGCAATCACGGCTACGCTAAACAATCCCAACGCAAACAGTAATACTCTTACCCAAAAACGCGATGGTTTCAGGCTTTCTTCCACAATTAATTCCGCCTCAACTTCTTGATATTCCTCTTCAATTTGAATATCTTCCGAAGCTTCAAACTCTTGCTTGGCGACAAATTGCTGCTCTGTTGTGACCTCTTGCTCACTAAATATTTGTTTCTTCATCGTTTTCTCTTTTCAATTAACCACGGAATACACTCACAGCCTTTTCCGTGTATTCTGTGTTTTCCGTGGTTAAAACCCTATTGTTAAATCCCTTGATTTACCGCTCGTTCAATATGTGCTTTTAGACCGTCATAGCCGTGCTCTGTTTTGAGTATTTGGAATAAATCTTTCGCTTCCGGATATTCTTTGTCTAAATAATGCAGCCATTGCTTGATACGTGCAACATGGTAAAAACCAGAGTCATGCTCATTTTCCATATTCACATATTGAAACAGTAATTGCAGCACTTCATTCCATGGCATTTTAGGCTGATTAAATTTCACCACTCGGCTGAGGTTCGGTGTGTTTAATGCGCCTCGTCCAATCATAAGGCTCGAACAAGCGGTCGTATTTTGACAGTTTTTTGCCGATTCAAAATCCCAGATTTCGCCATTGGCAATCACAGGAATCGAAAGGCGTTTTTGGATTTCGCCGATTGCCTGCCAATTAATACGTTCTACTCGATAGCCGTCTTGTTTGGTGCGACCGTGTACGGTAATTTCATTTGCGCCGCCTTGTGCCACCGCATCGGCGATCTCAAAACATTGATCTGCCGAATCCCAGCCCAAACGAACTTTCACCGAAACGATCTGATCCTGTGGAACCGCTTCTCGCATTGCTTTGGTTGCTCGATAAATCAAATCCGGATCTTTTAGCAATGATGCGCCGCCATTACTGCCGTTTACCGTTTTAGACGGACAACCGCAATTCAAATCCACTCCCTGCGATCCCAACTCTATCGCCAAGCGGGCATTCTCCGCCAGCCATTGCGGATGTTGCCCCAATAGCTGCACTCTCACAGGCGTTCCCGAATCGGTTAAACCGCCTTGCAACAATTCAGGGGCAAGGCGATAAAACGCTTTCTTCGGCAATTTTTGATCCACCACTCGTACAAATTCGGAAATACAGAGATCGTAATCATTTACGGCAGTGAGTAATTTACGGACAAAAGGATCAAGCACACCTTGCATCGGTGCTAAAATCACTTTGGGTATATTATTTATCATTCAATTTTTACTTATTCGATTCAAAAAGTAAGCGGTCGATTTTTGCAAAATTTTACCAAAAACGACCGCTTGAGATGTTTTTATTATTTCCAACCTTTCGTCTTACAAATCAAATCGTAAGCCGCCTGAATTTGCTGTGCTTTTTCTTTCGCTAATTCCATCATTTCATCCGGTAAACCTTTCGCCGCCAATTTATCCGGGTGATGTTCGTTCATTAACTTACGATACGCACGTTTAACCGTATTTTGATCATCGTTTTCCGTCACGCCTAATACCGTGTAGGCATCTTTAACATTCGGGCCACTTGGGCGGTAGCCGCCGTAATTGCCCTGAGATTGATGATATGAACCGCTTTGTTGTTGAGATTGTTGATAAAAACCGCCGGAACGGAATTGTTGCGCCGCCATTACCATTGCAATCATTTGTTCAAATTGGAAACGACTCATTCCCATTGTTTCGGCAATGGTAAATAGAATCTGCTGCTCATTTGAATCTAACTGCCCGTCTTGTAACGCCGCTTGCATTTGTACTTCAACAAAGAAACGCAATAAATCGGCACGCTGACCGCAAGCCTCTCTAAACTCTTGAATCACTTGGCGTAACGGGAAATCCGCTTCTTTACCCAGTGTAAACGCTTGTTGAGCAAGTTGCTGTGCATTCGCATCCAATTTAAGGCGAGCCATAAGCAAACGAGCTAAATGAATATCGTCTTCCGTTACTCTGCCTTTTGCTTTCGCAATATGCCCTAATACCGCAAAGGTCGTTTGGGTAAATAAGGATTGACGAGTCAAATTCTTACCGAAAATTGACGAACGAACCGAACCTAATTCATAAAGTTTCTTATCCGCCAAATGTCCGATAAATACGCCGAGTAAACCGCCGAAAATACCGCCGAACAACTTATACCCGATAAAAAAACCGATAATTTTTCCAATAAATTGCATATGATTCCTTAATTTCCATTCATAAAAAGAATATTCACTACAAGTGATAATATTTTAGCTTAAAAAGCTGAAAAAATAATTAAATCTTTCTCTTTGTTCGCGTGAACATAAACATCAGAAAACCTGAGCTAAAGATAATTAAATAGCCCAAAACACTCCAACCGTCCGGAAATTGTTCAAATATAGTTGCGCCAAGAAACGCGCTGAATAATACCGAAGCATAACTATAAATGGAAATATCTTTAGCCGCCGCATATTTATATGCCAATGTCACACAAAACTGTCCGACGGTTGCGGTGATTCCGGATAATAGTAAATAATTAAATTGAATTGCAGTTATGGGGACGAAATCTAAAAAAACAAAGGGTAATAATACGATAGTGGAAAATGCGGAAAAGAAAAAAACGATCGTATTTGAGGTTTCAGGTTTAGCTCTTTTACCGAGAAGACGTAAGCAAAGATAAGCCAATGCCGCAAAAACCGCACCGATTATCCCGATGACATAAGGGAAAAACTTTATCTCAAATGCCGGTTTAATAATAAATAGCGCACCGACAAATGCCGACAAACACAATCCCCATTGTACGTAAGAAGCTTTTTCCTTTAGAAAAACGGCTGAAAAGACGATTAAAATAAAAGAAGTGAGCTTGCCGATCATATCTACATCGCTTAATACTAAGTGATCGATAATATAAACGCCGCATAAAATACCAAGCAATCCGGTAATAGAACGCAGTAATAATAACGTTCTGTTTTCCGCTTGGCCTAAAAACGATTGTTTATTTCGCCAAATAACGTAACCGCTAATCAATGCCGTGATTGCGTTACGGAAAATCGCTTTCTCTGCTAACGGCAGTTCTCCGGCTAAACGCATAAAAAGCGCCATCAGAGAAAAGCCTAACGCCGATAATAAAATACAAATAATTCCCTTCATTAACGGGGAAATATGATTCCAAAAATTTATCATTATAATTACAGATAAATGTGAAAATTTAACCGCTTATAAAGAAATAAAGCCCTGAAAAATCAGGGCTTCATTGTCTATTCAGTAACTAAATACAAATTAGTATTCTAATACTGCACGACGGTTTTTAGCGTAGTCAGCTTCAGTGTGACCTAACACAGCCGGTTTTTCTTCACCGTAAGAAACAGTTGAAACTTGGTTAGCACCTTTAGTTGCTAAGTAGTTTTTAACTGCGTCTGCACGACGTTGACCTAATGCGATGTTGTACTCTGGAGTACCACGTTCGTCAGCGTGACCAGCAACAGTTACTTTACCGTTTGCAGATGTTAAGTATGCAGCATGTGCATCTAAAAGTTGTTGGTACTCACCTTCAACTGCGTAGCTATCGAAACCGAAGTACACAGTGTTGTAACGAGTTTGTAAGTCTTCAGCAGTCATACCGCCGAATTGACCTGCGTTTGCGTTAGCATTTGCGTTAGCATTGTCTGATGAGCTGCTGCAAGCTGCTAATACGAATGCTGGTGCCGCAATCATCAATACTTTAGCTAGTTTTTTCATTTGTTGCTCCTAAAAAGAATTTTATTTTATTTAGTCAAATACGGTGACCAAGCAGGAAACTTAAATTGTCCACCTGCTCCCGGCAAGTTAGCTTTGAAACGGCCATCTGCGGACACCAATTGTAGCACTTTGCTCGTACCTTTGGTAGAGCTATAAATAACCATAATACCATTTGGCGAAATACTTGGACTTTCATCTAAGAACGTTGAACTCAATACTTCCGTGCCACCCGAAGCGAGATCGCGTTTTACTACTTTATCACCGGCAATCATGATTAAATTCTTACCATCAGAGGATACTTTAGCGTTATAGCTACCGCTACCGCCCATAGGGCTTGCGCCGCCACCTGATGAACCCATTCTATATACTTGCGGAGAACCTGCACGATCCGAAGTGAAGTAAATCGTACTTCCGTCCGGAGACCAACTCGGTTCGGTATTATTACCCGCATTTGCAGTCAATTTCGACGGTTTACCGCCATTCGCACCGACAACATAGATATCCAACTCACCGTCTTGATTCGATGCGAACGCAATACGAGAACCGTCCGGAGAGAACGCCGGCGCACCGTTATGTCCGCGTAACGCCGCTACGACACGACGAGAACCCGAACGTAAATCGTGGACGACAACTTGTGCCTTTTTATTTTCAAATGTTACATAAGCTAAACGACTACCGTCCGGAGACCATTCTGGCGACATCAACGGCTCTTTACTCTTCACAACCGTGAACGCATTATAACCGTCGTAATCGGATACTCTCAATTCGTATGATGATACACCACGTTGCACTACATATGCAATTTTTGTTCTGAATGCGCCTCGAATTTGTGTAATTTTCTCAAATACTTGGTCACTTACCGTATGCGCACCTTGACGAATTTGCGCCGCAGGTACGTTAAATGCTCCTTGAGCCAGTACGGTTGCCGGATTACTTAACGTATCTACTAACTGATAAGCAACATTGTAACCGCCGCCGGTTGGCGTCACTTGCCCTACAACAACCGAATCGACACCGATATCCGTCCATTGTTGTGAATTTACTTCCGCAGCAGAACCCGGCTGTGCAGGTAATTTAGAACGTTCTACGGGAGTAAACTTGCCGCTATTACGTAAGTCGTCGGCAATAATTTGTCCTACGTCAGCCGGCACACCGCCGTTTGCTTTAAAAGGAACAACCGCAATAGGTTGCGCCATACTTACACCTTCATCAACAGAAATTACTACATCTGATTCAGCCGTTACCGTTTGGCTGAAAAAGAGGGTGATAACGCCGATAATACTCGTAAAACGAGATTTTAATTTCATTTTTAACCTCTTGGTTGTTATAAAACTTTTAAACCGAATTTAATAATCGGAGATTTATATTTGTTATAAGTCTCTTCATTTGGCGCTCTCGGAACATTTCTTGCCGAAGTAATCGCCGTTACTGCAGCACGACAAATGTCGTCAGGACCCGATAATACTTGGTGGTTAGTAATATTACCTGCCGGATCAATAAAGATCTTGACTTGGCATTCACGCCCGCTGAAACTCGGATCTACACGATAGGTTCGCGCTAATTTTTTCTTAATTAACTGAGCATATCCCGTATCGGCGCTACCTCTTCCGTCTCCTATTCCCTTAGCATTACCGTTTCCTTGAGAACCCGCCGTATTTTTATTGCCGCCCTTGCTGGAACCGCCGCCAATATCGCCGCCGCTTAAGAAATCATCAAGCGCTTTGTTATTCTTAGCTTGAGCAGCCTTAGCCGCCGCATCCGCTTCTTTGGCTTTCGCTTCTGCCGCCGCCTTCGCTTTAGCTTCTTTCTCAGCTTTAGCCTTCGCATCTTTCTCAGCTTTTAGTTTCGCTTCTTTTTCAGCCTTTTCTTTAGCCTCTTTTTCAGCTTTTAATTTCGCTTCTTTTTCCGCTTTTTCTTTAGCCTCTTTCTCAGCCTTAGCTTTAGCTTCTTTTTCAGCCTTTTCTTTAGCCTCTTTTTCAGCTTTTTCTTTAGCCTCTTTTTCAGCTTTTAATTTCGCTTCTTTCTCAGCTTGTTTTTGCTCTTCAAGTTTCTTTTGCTGTTCAAGTTTTTTCTGAGCTTCTTTTGCCTTTTTCTCTTCTTCCGCCGCTTTTGCCGCAGCTTCTAAATTCTTAGCTTCCGCTTCAGCTTTTAAACGAGCGGCTTCGGCAGCTTTCTTACGTGTAGCTTCTTCCGCTTGCTCTTTTTTAAGTTGTTCTTGCTTTTCAATCTCTTGCTGACGTTTTTCTTCAGCCTTTTTACGCTGTTCTTCTTTGCGTTGCTCTTCTTGCTTTTTCTGCTCTTCAATCATTGCAATGCGTTGTTGTTCTTTCGCCTGTTCTTCGGCAATTTCTTGAGGTGTAGGTTCGTCCTCTACTATTTCCTCTGGTTTCGGCTCTTCTTTTTCCTCTACCTTCGGTTTAGCATTACCCTTTTTATCGGATTTTAAACGCCCATACTCGGCAGCAACCTGCCCGGTATCAACCATCACCGCTTCAAATTCTTCTCCGGTTCCACCGCTACCGCCGGCAGCTTCTTCCAACGTAGTTTTCGTAAAAAATGAACCGAGTATAAGCAATCCGATCAACAATGCATGTAATAGAATTGAAACTATAACCGCCAGTTCCAGTCTGTCGTTTTTAGGTTTCACACATAATCCTTGCTACTATTTGCCCTGGGTCATTAACCCTGCGTTCTTAATACCCGCATCTTTTAAAAGTACGATTCCTTTAATCACTTCTTCATAAGGAATATTTTTTTCCGCAGCGACAAGGAAGAGTGTATTAGGGTCTTTTTGAAATGCCTCTCCGGCATATGCTATAACTTCTTGCTCGCCGAGATCTTCTTGACCGCTACTGCCTTGAACAAAGTTACCGTCAATTTTCAGTTTATATAAACCGACATCGGCAACTTGTAAAATGACGGGAGTTTTATCTTCATTAGATACCGATTGACTATGCTTATCTTCCGGTAGATTAACCTCAACACTTTGGCTGATGACCGGAGCCGTTGCCATAAAGATAAGCAATAGCACAAGCAATACGTCCAAAAAAGGGACAATATTGATTTCAGATTTAATGTCATTACGTTTACGACGGTAAGACATATTTTCCTCTTATATATTAGTGGGATATAAGATCCGAACATATATTCGGATCTACTTATGATTACTCAACAAGCGCTTTTATTTCTTAGAGAATGCTTGACGATGTAAGATCGTCGTAAACTCATCGATAAAGTTTGCGTAATCTTGCTCTAATTTATTTACACGTAAGCTTAAACGGTTATACGCCATAACGGCAGGGATCGCGGCAAATAAACCGATTGCCGTTGCAATAAGCGCTTCCGCGATCCCCGGCGCAACCGATTGTAATGTCGCTTGTTTTACCGCGCTTAATCCCATAAACGAGTGCATAATACCCCATACGGTACCGAATAAACCGATATACGGACTAATCGAGCCTACCGTACCTAAGAACGGAATATAACTTTCTAAATTTTCCACTTCACGATTAAGTGCCAAATTCATTGCTCGGCTAGAGCCTTTCATCGTTGCTTCAGGCGCATCCGGGTTTACTTGTTGTAAACGCATATATTCTTTAAAACCGGCATAGAAAATTTGTTCGGAACCGTTTAAACCGTCACGACGATTTTCTAAGCCTTCATGTAAACGATGTAGATCTTCACCCGACCAGAATTTATTTTCAAATGCCAAAGCGTTTTTCTTCGCTTCCGTTAATACTCTGCTGCATTGAATAATCACAGCCCAAGATAAAATTGAAAAGCTGATTAAAATTAAGATAACAATTTTAACCACGATACTTGCCTGCATAAATAACGAGACAAGATTAAATTCAGTTTCCATTTAGTAAAACTCCAAGTAAATAATTTGCTAAAAATTAGACCGCTTGTAGAGCTTGCCTGATCTCGGCAGGAATGGCTACAGGCTTCATTTTGGTTAAATCAACACTGGCAACAGTAACGATAGCCGAGCTTAAACAAATATCGTCTTTCCATACTTGTTGCTGAAAAACAATTGTTGCTTTTTTTAAGTCAAGCACAGTCGTTTCAACATTCAGTAAATCATCAAGTCGAGCCGGCACTTTATAATCGACTTCTAACTTTTTAACCACAAAGGCAAATGACTTACTTAATAATTCTTGTTGAGAAAAACCGGCTTGACGTAAAAATTCGGTACGTGCGCGTTCGAAGAAACAAACGTAATTTGCATGGTAAACAACACCACCCGCATCCGTATCTTCGTAATACACTCTAATTGGGAAATTCATGATGCTTCCAAAAAAATTCGCCAAAATGAAAAACGCCCAAAAATTAGGCGTAAATTGCAGACTATTTTAGAGAGAGAAAAATCGTTGTGCAATAGGAAAATGAAAATATTTTTTGAAAAGAAAATAATAGAATAATATGGGCTTATTGCCCATATAATCGTAAAGAAATTAAATATACTAACGAACTAAAAACAATTAAGTAGCCTACCAGAGGAAGGAAAACCGTTTTCCAAAACGAATGTCTGATTTCAAAGCCAATGCCATGAATCCACAGGATTGCCATACCATAAAAAGTGATAATAGCTCGATATACCGCATGGCCGCCAAAATGTTGTGCAAATAGATTTGAATTCATCATAATCATTACAAACATAACACAAGCCAATATGAAAGAAAGGGCCTTTAACCAGCCCTTTCTTGTTATGTCATAGAGCGAATGAATCATTCACTATAACCTTATTCGTCAAATTTGCCTGTTTTCTCAATGCTAACAGTAATTACCGTGGCAAAAAGAATCGCAAGTAAAACGCCTAATACCCAAGTTACATAAAACATCTGTTTATCTCCTTAGTATGCGCTTGCTTTGTTATCTTCTAAGTATTTAGCATCTAAGCGACCATACATTTTGAAATATGACCACGTAGTATAAGCTAATACTAAAGGCACAAAAATACACGCAACAACTAACATTACCATTAATGTATATTGACTAGCTGTTGAATCCCAAACCGTTAAACTCATTTCCGGATGAGAAATTGACGGCATAATGAATGGGAACATTGATACTGCCGCAGTCGTGATTACACCAACAAGCATAATTGATGAAGAGAAGAATGCAAAACCGGAACGATTCGCTTTAGAAGCAACGATCGTTAGTAATGCACCTACTACCGCTAATGCAGGAACTACCCATAATACCGGCATTTCAGCAAAGTTTCTAAACCATGCCGCACTTTCAACCGCTACCGTTTTATTGGTTAGGAAAGATTGTGCATTGTGATCTAAATCGCTTGTAATCACAAAACCGTCTTTAAATGATAACCAAACACCGGCTAATACGAATGCCACTAATACAATCGCTGCCGTTAATTGTGCCGTTGCTCTCGCACGATTACGAAGATCACCTGTAGTTTTCATTTGTAACCATGTCGCACCTTGTGTAGTCAGCATCATTAAACTTACTACACCGCATAATAATGCGAACGGATTTAATAAACCGAAGAACGAGCCGGTATATACCACTTGGTTAATATTATTAAATTCGAACGGTACGCCTTGTAATAGATTACCGAATGCTACACCGAAAATTAACGACGGAACAAAACCACCGATAAATAATCCCCAGTCCCAAGCATTACGCCATTTCGGGCTATCAATTTTAGCACGATACTCAAAACCTACCGGACGGAAGAAAAGTGCGGCAAGTACTAAAATCATTGCTAAGAAGAAACCGGAAAACGATGTTGCATAAACCGTCGGCCATGCGGCAAAGATTGCACCGCCGGCAGTTAATAACCATACTTGGTTACCGTCCCAGTGAGGCGCAATAGTATTGATCATTACTCGACGTTCAACATTACTTTTACCGATTACCGGCAATAATGTTAATACACCCATATCGAAGCCGTCAGTAACCGCAAAACCGATTAGTAGTACGACAATAAGAATCCACCAAATAAAGCGGAGAATTTCATAATCGATCATTGTTCACTCCTTATTATTTCGCAGATTGTTCAAAATGGTAACGACCTGTTTTTAGTGCGCTAGGACCAAGTCTGCCGTATTTGAACATTAAGTACATTTCAACTACAAGGAATAGTGTATATAAACCGCATAACAAGCCGATAGCGATCCAAAGATCCGTTGTAGTTAATGCAGAATTAGATACGCCTGTCGGTAACATTTCATAAATTGCCCACGGCTGACGACCGTATTCGGCTAAGAACCAACCGGATTCAATCGCAATCCACGGAAGCGGAATACCCCACAACATTGCTTTTAGGAATAAACGGTTTTTACCAACCGTACCGCGCATATTTTGGAAGAATGCGAAACCGATTAAGAGAAGCATTAATCCGCCTGACGCCATCATAATACGGAATGCCCAGAACGTAGGACCTACGTTAGGAATCGTACTTGCCGCCGCTTTTTGAATTTGTTCTTCGGTCGCATCAATCACATTCGGCGTATATTGTTTAAGCAATAACCCAAAACCTAGATCTTTTTGAACCGCTTGGAATGCCGCTTTATCTTCTGCCGTATAATTACCCGTACGTAATTTTTCGAGTAATGCATAGGCTTGGATACCAGTACGAACACGTTGTTCGTTGATTGCACGAATGTCTTTTAAACCTTTAATTTCGGTATCAAAAGAACGTGTTGCAATAATACCCGCCATATACGGAATATGGATTGAGAACTCGTTTTTCATTTCCGCCGTATTCGGAAGTACAACTACGTTCCATGCAGCCGGAGCCGGTTGAGTTTCAAACTCACCTTCCATTGCAGCTAACTTAGTCGGTTGAGCTTTACCGATTTCATAACCGGATTCGTCACCCATAATAGCTACGGCAATAATAGCGACTAAACCGAAACTTGCACCGACAGAGAATGATCGTTTTGCGAAACCGAGATCTTGACCTTTTAAAATATAGTAAGCGCTAATACCTAACACGAATACCGCACCGCAAGTATAACCTGCCGTTACCGTATGTAAGAATTTAGATTGCGTTACCGGATTTAATACAAGCTCGGAGAAGCTCACAAGCTCCATTCGCATTGTTTCGAAGTTAAACTCTGAACCGACCGGATTTTGCATCCAACCGTTTGCCACAAGGATCCATAAAGCGGATAAGTTAGAACCGAATGCCACTGCATAAGTCGCTAATAAGTGTTTACCTTTAGATAAACGATCCCAACCGAAGAAGAATAAACCGATGAAGGTTGATTCTAAGAAGAACGCCATTAAGCCTTCGATTGCTAACGGAGCACCAAAGATGTCACCTACATAGTGAGAATAATATGACCAGTTCATACCAAACTGGAATTCCATCGTAATACCAGTCGTTACCCCTAAGGCAAAGTTAATACCGAATAACTTACCCCAGAATTTAGTCATATCTTTATAAACTTCTTTTCCTGTCGTTACATAAAGAGTTTCCATTACTACAAGAACAAAAGAAAGACCTAATGTTAACGGCACGAATAAGAAGTGATAGAGAGCAGTTAAAGCAAACTGCAAGCGAGAGAGTTCAACAACGTCTAACATCTCAGACCTCTTATAAAGTACAATATTTATTATTATTGATTATTTAGAACAACAAATAATCACCCAACAGAATTTTGACCTAAAACAAATACCTAATACCAAATAGGTATTTAATTTTTTTAGAATCCGTTTGCTATTCTAACCTTAAATTTAAAATTTAAAAATAGCCAATTTGTTACATCAATCACATTTCGGATAAAAGTTTTACTACTTGTTAAAATATTGAATATTTTTGTTTAAAAAAATGTTTATTTTTCTTTATTAAAATTCTTATTCGTTCAAATATTCAAAATTTACTCGGACATAAAAATTGACATAAATCAAATAAAGAGATCCAAAAAGATCAATAAGTATCACATTTTAGGATGACTTTTATTTCCTATCTGATATAATCGAAAAGATATCTACTATTTTAATGATAGTTTTCATCTATAACAAAAAAAGGTAAAACCATAATGTTAAAAAAATTTATCACTTCCGGTATTGTTAGTGTGATGTTTATTTCTACTATTCAAAATGCTGTAGCCGAGATGAAAACATCTTCACTTTCTATGGCGAAACCTTCGGTCAGTAAACATTTACCGTCTCAATGCCAACAAATGTTTAGTGTTGCGCATAAACTTGTTTCGGATGCGGAAAAGCAACCCGGTACGCATACCCAAGTGCAAAAGATGAAAAATAAGTTATCTTCCACTAAAGAAGAAATCTTAAAAATGGAAACCGAAATGCAAGAAAAAAGTTGTAATAAAGGTTTGACCGCACTTAATACTTTGAAACAAAAACATTAATATTCATTTATATAAAAGCCTCTGAAGATTTTTCAGAGGCTTTTATTTTCCAAAACTTTAATAAAATCCGACCGCTTATTACGATTTCAATAACTTGTCAATCACTCTACTTACCGCAAAAAAGCCGAAAGTTGCGGTTACCATCGTTACCGCACCGAAACCGTTTGCGCAATTCATCGTTGCCGATACCTCACAGCCCTCGCCCATTTTCGGAAAGATGAGCGGTTGCGTTGAGAAAACACAATCAATACCAAACTTACGCTTTGGATTTTGACTAAAGTTATATTCCTTACGCAATAACGAGCGCACTTTAGACGCCAACGGATCTTGAATCGTTTTACTTAAATCGGTAATTTGAATTTGGGTCGGATCGATCTGACCGCCCGCACCGCCGGTAGTAACCATTTTAATTTTGTTACGTTTGCAATAGGCAATCAGAGCCGCTTTAGTTTTGACCGAATCAATCGCATCAATCACATAATCATAACCACGATTCAGATATTCGGGGATATTCTCAGGTGTAATAAAATCATCAATAATTTCTACCACACATTCAGGATTAATCCGTTCAATACGTTCTTTCATCGCTTCGGTTTTTAATTGAGCAATCGTACCGGTCATCGCATGAATTTGGCGGTTGATATTAGTTACGCAAATATCGTCCATATCAATCATAGTAATTTTACCGATCCCCGAACGAGCCAGCGCTTCCACCGCCCACGAACCGACACCGCCAATCCCAATCACACAAATATGTGACTGACGTAATTTTGCTAAACCTTCCGGCGTATAAAGTCGTCCGATTCCGCTAAAACGTTGTTCATAATTATCCACTCTCGCCATTACGAATTCCCATTTTTGATATTTTCTAACGCTTCCCAACGCTCAAAAGCGGCTTCTAATGCCATTTCCGCATCTGCCAATTTTTGTAGCTGTGCTTGCGTATAGCTTGGCTCTTTACTGAAAAAGTCCGCACTATTTACTTCTGCCTGCAAACTTTCCATTTCCGCTTCTAGGGCTTCCATTTTGGCTGGCAACTCTTCAAGTTCTCTTTGCTCTTTATAAGAAAGTTTTACTTTTTTAGCCGGTTCCGACTTCGCTACAAGCGGTTGTTTTTCTTCTGTTTTTTGCAAATTTTCTGCAGAATTTGACCGCTTGTTCGGCTGATTTTGTGCAATAGTAGCATGGTAATTTTCTTGTTGCTGCTTCGCATCAAAATAACCACCTACATACTTATTCAGAACGCCATTACCTTCAAAGAAATAACATTCCGTTACGGTATTGTCGATAAATTGACGGTCGTGACTCACAATCAGCAATGTGCCTTGATAATCCGCCAATAATTCTTCCAATAACTCAAGGGTTTCAACGTCTAAATCATTGGTCGGTTCGTCCAGAATCAACAAGTTATTTGGTTTTAGCAATAATTTAGCTAGCAATAAACGATTACGCTCACCGCCCGATAACGCTTTCACCGGAGTCATCGCGCGTTTGGGCGGGAACAAGAAATCTTGTAGATAACCTAACACGTGGCGTTTTACCCCGTTTACTTCTACATCTTGTTTACCGTCCGCCACGTTATCCATTACCGTTTTCTCAAGATCGAGATCCGCCCGATATTGGTCGAAGTAAGCTACTTCAAGTTTTGTTCCGCAACGAATTGAGCCTGAAGTCGGTTGCAACTCACCTAATAATAATTTGATAAAGGTGGTTTTACCGCAGCCGTTCGCCCCAACTAACGCAATCTTATCGCCTCGTTGAATTGTGGTTGTGAAATTTTTCAGCAAGGTTTTGCCTTCAATTTCATAACTTGCATTTTCCATTTCAAATACGATTTTGCCGGAACGTGCGGTTTGATCGATTTGAATTTTAGCGGTTCCCTGTACTTCTCGGCGATTACGACGTTCTTCACGTAAGGCTTTTAATGCTCGCACACGGCCTTCATTACGAGTACGGCGAGCTTTGATACCTTGACGAATCCACACTTCTTCTTGTGCTAATTTTTTATCAAACAGCTCATTTTGTAATGCTTCAACACGCAAATCTTCCGCTTTAGTTTCTAAATACACATCGTAATTACTTGGATAAGAAACTAGCTTACCTCGGTCAAGATCGACAATGCGAGTTGCCATCTTACGGATAAACGAACGATCGTGTGAAATAAAGATGAGCGAGCCTTTGAAATTGAGCAATAAATCCTCAAGCCAAGTAATTGCTTCCACGTCCAAATGGTTGGTCGGTTCATCTAATAACAAAATATCCGGATCCGCTACCAATGCACGAGCTAATGCCGCACGGCGAACCCAACCGCCGGATAATTCGCATAAACGTTTATCCGGATCTAACTCCAATAATTTAAGAGTATCTTGAATACGATTCTCAAACTGCCAACCGTTATTATGCTCAAGCTGCGCCTGTACATTCGATAATTTTGATAATAGCTCATCGCTATAATCCGTCTGCATTTGTTGCGAAATGTGGTGATATTGCTTTAATAAGTCGCTAAGATGCGCAATCCCTTCCGCTACATAATCAAATACCGTATCTTGAATATGACGAGGCGGATCTTGCTCAAGGCGTGTCACCACAATATCTTTTTCAAAAATCAGCTTACCGTCATCTAATTGAACTTCGCCCGCTAACACTTTCATCAGCGTGGACTTACCCGCCCCGTTGCGTCCAACCAAACAAACACGCTCGCCCGGTTCAATATGTAATTCCGTATGATCCAATAACGGATGATCGCCAAAACCTAAATAGGCATTGGATAAATTTAGTAGTGCCATTTTTATCCTAATTCTAAATTAAATACTTCCACCTACACCCTTAAACTTCTCAATAAATGAAACAATTTTTTGGAAAACCGTTTCTTTTTTCTTATGGCGTTTAGGATCTAGAGGGCTCATTTTTGGTAACATGCTCACTAAATCTGTGCCATTTTCACTGGCATATTCGCGTTTTAGTGAGCTACTAATATAACGTTTTGCAGCTTCTTTGTTTAATTTTTCGGTTTGAATCAGTTCTTCCGCTTCTCTTTTTTGCTCTTTTTGAGCAAATTGGAAAAAGGCTTCTATCACGCTTGCTTTATCAGGAATACTGTTCAAATCCGTTTGATGAATAAAATCTACCACCAAACTTTCTTTCGCTCGATTCCCAATACTTGAACGAATCATTCGGCGAATTTCTTCCACTAAGGCATCTTTATTCTTGATTTTCTTATTATGTTCAAAAATCAGTTCAAGGATATAATCTAGGTTAATTTCTTGTGATTTTAGTAAATCAACCTCGAAAATAACATCGCTCCAATCAACAGAAGATTTTGATTCGTCACTATTACGCTCACGTCGTTGCCAATCTCGAATATCGTTATAAGCTGAACGATAATCTTGAACTTGACGCTCCGTAAGCGTTTCTACTGCATTGCTACCATAAGTAGCTGGTGTTTCACAAACCTGATTATCTTGTCCTGATTTAACTAATTCGTGAAACTCATCATAATTTTGTAGCACATTTTCTAAGCGTAAATACTCACCAAACAACTTAGTAAATGCCTTCTTATCTTCTTCTGTTTTAAGATTATTTGGTTCTGGGAATTTTTCTTGTAATTCTTTAACGACCTCTAAATAACCACGATGTTTCTTGCCTGACGAATCTTCATAACCATGCATATGGTCTTGGTAGCTTCGCTCAAGCACAACATTACGTGTATTTGTATCACCAAATAAAGTGATTGCATCAATCGTTGCTTGCTCCAAATCACGAAAGGTAACAATGTTACCAAATGTTTTGGTTGCATCAAAAATGCGGTTCGTACGAGAAAAAGCCTGCATCAAGCCGTGATAACGCAAGTTTTTATCCACAAACAACGTATTCAATGTTGGTGCATCAAAACCTGTTAAGAACATTCCCACCACAATTAGCAAATCAACTTCTTGATTCTTAACTCGTTTTGATAAATCACGGTAGTAATTTTGAAACGCTTTGCTATCCACGCCAAAATTAGTGCGGAACATTTGGTTATAATCCTTGATCGCAAGTTCCAAAAATTCTTTTGCCGAACTGTTCATTGCCGTTGGTTCAAAGCCTTCATCTTCAATTTCACCAATCGCATTTTGCTCTTCATTTGCCGCAAAAGAGAAAATCGTTGCAACTTTTAGCGGATTTTTAACCGCTTGTTGCTGTAATTTGAATTGCTCGTAATAATGTTTTGCCGCATCTACACTGCTGACTGCAAACATTGCGTTAAATCCCTTACCTGTTGCATTCAAGCGGTGCGTTTTTTGCTTGAAATGACTCAAAATATATTGAGTAATTTCCTTAATACGTTCTGGGTGCAATAACGCTTCTTTGGTTTCAAGTGCGGTTAATTTATCAAGATTTTGCTCAGTTTCAATATCACGGAATTTCGGGCGAACATCATTATAATCAACCTTAAATTTCAGCACTTTTTCATCTCGAATCGCATCGGTAATCACATAAGAATGCAACTCTCGCCCAAATACACTCGCGGTTGTTTCAGTTCCTAACGCATTTTCAGGAAAAATTGGCGTGCCTGTAAAACCAAACTGGCAGAATTTTTTGAATTTCTTATGCAGATTTTTCTGAGCTTCGCCAAACTGTGAGCGGTGGCATTCGTCAAAAATAAAGACAACTGGCTGTTGATAAATCGCCAATTTATCTTCACTTTTCATCAAGTTATTTAATTTTTGAATGGTGGTTACGATGATTTTATTGTCATCTTTTTCAATATTGGCTTTTAGCCCTGCGGTGCCGTCTGAACCATTCACACTATCAGGCGAAAAACGTTGGTATTCTTTCATCGTCTGATAGTCCAAATCTTTTCTATCCACCACGAAAAATACTTTATCAATAAAATCTAATTCAGTAGCAAGGCGAGCCGCCTTAAAGCTGGTCAGCGTTTTTCCTGACCCTGTCGTATGCCAAACATAGCCACCACTCTCCGTATTACACCAATTATTCGCCAAATGTGAACTGCGAATTTTCCATAAAATTCGCTCCGTTGCTGCAATTTGATAGGGACGCATAATCAAAAGTGTATCACTGACATCAAACACCGAATAAGTTAGCAACACATTGAGCAAGGTATTTTTCTGGAAAAATGTTGCAGTAAAATCTTTCAGATCTTTAATTAGCGTATTATCCGATCTCGCCCAATTCATTGTGAAATCAAAGCTGTTTTTATTACGCTTAGTGGTGTTGGCAAAATAACGTGTATCCGTGCCGTTTGAAATCACAAAAATTTGCAAAAATTTAAATAACGAATGTTCAGAATTAAAACTTTCTTTGCTATAGCGATGAATTTGGTTAAACGCCTCACGAATTGCCACACCACGCTTTTTCAACTCAATTTGCACCAACGGTAAACCATTAACCAAAATCGTCACATCATAGCGATTAGCGTGCGTGCTAGTCTGCTCAAATTGGTTAATCACCTGCACTTTATTGCGAGCAATCTGCTTTTTATCCACCAAATAAATATTTTGAATCCGCCCATTATCAAACACAAAATCATAAATATGGTCGTGATGAATTTTACGGGTTTTATCAATGATATTTTCAGACGGCTTATCCAAATATTCCGTTAAAAAACGTTGCCATTCCGAATCTAAAAATTGCACATTATTGAGCGTTTCTAATTGTTTTCTTACATTTTGTAATAACGCTTCTTGGCTATTTAAATCCGTACGATATTCATAACCTTGATTTTGTAAATCCGCAATAAATTCACACTCCAAATCGCTTTCAGTTTGGTAGCTTGAGCCTTGCTCTAATCGCTCGTATTTATCTAAAACGATAAATTTATTGGTTTCGGTAATGGAGGTGGTTTCAATCATTTTGCCTATACCTGATACTGGAAAGAAAAATAAAAACTTGCTTATTTTCTTTTAAATCTTGCTTAATACATAAAAACAATTATTTTTCAAAAAGTTATCACTTAATGCTAAACTTGCTTAAAATGTGTTAGAACTTGCTTAACCCTTTTTAAACGTATATGTTGCATTGACATCACGCTGTTTTAAGCTATGGCGCTCAATAATACGACTGTCAATAAAACTATTTAAATAAGCTCGTATTGAGTTAGCATTAATATTTGTATGTTCAACTAACTCGGTTAATGTTGCCACATTATTTAAAAATAGATAAGTAAGAATTTTTCTTTGTGTTTCATTGTAAGCTAACCAATTTTCTTCAATAAGAACCATAAGTTCCGTTGATATAGTTTTCTCGTGTAACCTGATCCGATTTCTCAATGTTAAATAGACATTACCATTTTGTTCTCGGTACTCTGGTTGAGTGAGCATTGATTTTTCCATTGACTCATAAATTCGAGAAACACCCTCATTTAGTTGGCGAACATAACCAAAATCCTCCAAAGCCCTTGCAATTCTAGGATTTCTTGCAAAACGCTCCGTTTTAATATTTTCAATCGTTACTTGTGCAGGTAATGGACCGCTATTGCTAATTTCTAGCCTGTCATCAAAATGTTTAATATAAATGGCATTACCAGAAACATTATAAGAACGATGACATAAAGCATTTACCACACCTTCTAACCACGCCTCTTCGGGATATTCAGGGACTTTCCTAAATTTACCTGTTTCAATATCTAAAAAATAATAATCTCTCAACGAAGCTCGTAAAAAATAAGCCACTTCGTCAATCAGTTTAGGAATATTATTTTCAAAACGTTGATCTTTAATGACATTATGCTCTGTCCCCACCTTTGCAATCATTCCATCATAACGAATATAACGGACGGAAGCCGAAGGAATATAACGTTCAGGATTTTTACAAAAGAGTAAAATTGCAGATTTTTTAAGCTGATATTCACCCTCTTTTTTAGATACTAAATTACGATTATACAATAACTGAAATACATCACCTTTTGTGAAATTTACCTTCTCTTTATAGGTTTGTAGCAATTCTTGATCAAGATCATCCATATCAAAATCAACAATGACTTCATCTTCAAATAAACGAATATTTTTATCATATTCCAACTTTTTAATTTGCTCTTGATTAAGCTCTCTATTGCTATCAGCAACACGCAAATAAAATTTTTCGTTATCTTTACGACAATAAATACGCTCTAAATCTTGCTCAACGTGAAATAGAAAAATAAGTTTTTCATCTATTTCAATTTCTTCCAACTGAATATGGCAAGGCGGCTTAATAAAATCAAAAACGAGCTTACGATAATCATCTAATTTATCTGCAATCTGGCGTAAATCTTGTATCTCTCCTGCATCTGATACGCCAAAAGCTAAAATTCCACCATCAGCATTCAACATACCGATTAACTCTTCGGCAATTTTAGTGGGTTTAATATCTTTTTCACCCAACCCTTTACGCTCAAAATACTGATTTTCTGGCTGTGTCACTAAGTAATCCTTAGTCACGATACTGTTAATTTTTGATATAGATTCCATCTTTTTTCCTTGCTTATTTTCTCTCAAATCTTGCTTAGCAAAAATAAATTTTTATTTTTCAAAATGTTAGAAAACAACCTTTACCTTACTTAAACTACGTCAAAAATTGCTTACTACCGTAAAATACCCATCAACTAGATAATTTTGTACTACTGCTTAAACCCCAACAACTGCTCTCTATAATATTCATACTGCTTGCGTCTAAGTTCAATTTCTTTCGGTAAACCGTCTGAAATAGAGTTCGTCAAGCGGTCAAATTTATCCAAAATGTTCACGATTTTTTGTTGAGTTTCAAGGTTTGGAATAGGGATCGGATAGTTTTTTATAATTCCTGCATTTAAGTCCATTCTAGCCCCTTGCCCTAAGGCTTTTAAATTCTCATATTCTTTACTAACCCAATAAAATACATATCTGTAATAAGCAACTTCAGGATCAACTTCAATATTACAACAGTGTTGATTTGTAGTAAGTGGGATTTTATTGATAGCTGAACGACCAGCTGTTGCTCCTGAAATCGCAATAATGACACAATTTTCAGATATCCATTTTGCCGAAGAATTCTCTAATCCAACTTGTGTTATTTTTCTTTCTGTTTCAAAAATATCAGAGAATTTTACTTCCTGTGTACGCAACCAAGGAATCTCTCCATCATAATATTCAGAACGAGTTGATAACGGTGTCCCACCTGATGAAATTTTCTTTGCCACGTCCCCCAACGTTTTCCACTCCACATCATCGCCAAAAGTTAATAACTCATTACGATAATAATCATATTGCTTGACACGCAGTGATAATTCAGCTTCCAGCGTAGCTTCCAGCGTAGCTTCCAGCTTCGTAAAAATGTCAAGTGTTTTTACGATTTTTTCTTGAATTTCTAGAGGGGGGATTGGGATTTTCTTATTTGCAAAATTACTAATCCATTGACGTTTATGATCTGTGTTATCTTCCATTGGCAATGTATTTAACCAATAATAAATATATTTTAATGAGAACTTATTTTCATCACTTGATGTGATCATTTTCATTGCTGATGATTTTACTTTAAAATCAAAATCCACCCATTTATTAGCCGTAGTGAAATCATCAAAAATAATTATAGGGTTTGACTTAGCTGGGTAAATTCCATCAATTTCATCTGTATAACCCAAAATAAATGTTTTACCTGCTGTTAAAACAGGAGTGTTAAAATCATCATTGTAATTTGTGGACTTTACCAAATATTTTGTTGGCTGTTCGTATTTAGCTACTTCCCCCAAACTTTTCCATTCCACTTCGCAATCTTTAATCAGCTCTAAAATGTTCATTGTTTATTTCCCATTTGCAAAAATTCGTTAAAATTTGACCGCATTTTATCTCTGTAGGATGGGCTTTAGCCCATCATTCTCCCACCAACAAAACCAATTTGATGGACTAAAACCCATCCTACTTTTACTACTTTTTCGTTATTTTTTCTTTGCCACGTCTTCAATCAATTTGGCAAAATTTATCGCATTTTATGGGCTGATGACGGGCTTGCCTGTTTGGGCTTCGATTTCTTTGCGAGCATTGCCTGCCACCGCTCCACCACGTTTGGCAACGGCTTTATTTTCTGCCAAGCCTTGTGGATTAGTTTGGCGAGTCAGTTCGGTAGTCGTGGCTTCGGCAAGCATATTCAGCACGAGTTCGAGCGTAGTCATATTGTCTCGCAGATTTTTTTTTAGTCCTTTGAACGCCTTATATTCCTTAGTGTTCATTCCGCTCCACGCTCGGCTGATTTCGTTAGTCAAAATCGCATATTCCACACCTTCTTTTACGCCGTGCGTTTGTGCCATTCGTCCGTCAGTTCTTTGCGAACTTGAATCGCCTGCAATCGCTGATTTATCCACTCTCGGCTATACCCTTTTTGCAAATAGGTTTGTAAGGCTCGGCTTTGGGGCTCGGAATGGATTGAATAATGCGGAAAATGCCTGCCATATCAGCGGCATCAGTGCTATAAAATTTGCCATTGGAAGACTGCATTTTCAGTTGTACGATTTTTTCGTACAACTCAATTCCGCTCTCTTCATCGGTGATTTTTCGTTTCAAATCGCTCCAATAACGGCGTGGGTTGCTACTTTCCGTCAATGCCCCCACAATATCCGCAATGCTAAAAAACCATTCTTCTTTTTCATCGTCTTCATCGTCCCAAGTTGAGCGAATTTGGCGGTTTTCAAAAAGTTTGAGTTCGTTCATTTTACTTCCCCTCAATCTCCGCAATAATGCTGTCGATTTCGGTACGCAAGCGGTCAATTTTTGCGACGGTTTCGCTAATTTCGGCATTGAGTTCTCTGATGTTAATCACTTCTCGCTCGTCTTTTGCCTCAACGTAAGAACTGACTGCAAGGTTGTAATCGTTATCGGCAATGGCTTGGTTGTCCACCATTTTAACTAAATGATCAACATCGGCTTTGTCGCCAAACAATTTCAGAATTTCAGCGATATGCTCATCGGTTAAAACGTTGTTGTTGGTTTCTTTCTTAAAAATACCGCTTGCATCAATAAATTGGGTTTTGCTGTCAGTTTTATTTTTCGATAATACCAAAATATTTACCGCAATACTTGTGCCGAAAAACAGGTTTGGTGCAAGGGAAATCACGGTTTCCACAAAGTTGTTATCCACCAAATACTGACGGATTTTTTGCTCTGCACCGCCACGATAGAAAATACCAGGGAAAGTTACAATCGCCGCACGTCCACGAGCCGAAAGGTAACTCAATGCGTGCAAAATAAAGGCGAAATCGGCTTTAGATTTTGGGGCAAGCACGCCAGCAGGGGCAAAACGTTCATCGTTAATCAGCGTTGGGTCGCCATCGCCCACCCATTTCACCGAATAAGGCGGATTTGAGACGATTGCATCAAAGGGCTTGCTGTCGCCAAATTGCGGTTTGAGTAATGTATCGCCAAGCGTGATGTCAAACTTGTCGTAGTTAATGTTATGCAAAAACATATTCATACGAGCAAGGTTGTAGGTGGTGTGGTTGATTTCCTGACCGAAAAAACCTTCTTCAATGATGTGATCATCAAATTGCTTTTTCGCTTGCAACAAGAGCGAGCCTGAACCACAAGCAGGGTCATAAATTTTGTTTACCGCTTTTTGACCGTGCAAAGCAAGTTGTGCAATCAATTTCGACACATTTTGTGGCGTGAAAAATTCACCGCCCGATTTCCCCGCATTTGCCGCATAGTTAGAAATCAAAAATTCATAGGCATCGCCAAACAGGTCAATTTGGTTATCTTCAAAACTTCCAAAATCCAATTCCGCCACGCCTTTTAACACAGCTGCTAAACGCTTGTTTTTGTCTTCCACTGTGTTACCCAAACGGTTAGAAGTGGTGTCAAAATCGGCAAACAACCCCTTGATGTCATTTTCAGAATCGTAGCCTGTAGCAGAGCTTTCGATAGCGGTAAAAATTTCTTTGAGTTCGGTATTTAAATTTGGGTTGCTATGGGCGTTTTTTACCACGTTTTCAAACAGCTGACTTGGGTAGATAAAATAGCCTTTTTCTTTAATAACGTGTTCTTTGCCTAACTTGATATTTTCATCATCGTCCGACCAAGCCGCATATTTTATGCTCTCATCGCCACCTTCGATATAATTCACAAAATGTTCGCTAATAAAACGGTAAAACAATGTGCCAAGCACATATTGTTTGAAATCCCAACCATCAACCGAACCACGTACTTCATTTGCAATTTGCCAAATACGGCGTTGAAGTTCCGCTCTTTGTTGAATTGCTGTCATCTTATCTTTCCTCTCTTTGCTTATAATCAAAAGCGGTCGGATTTTTGCAAAATTTTACCAAAATCCGACCGCTTGTTAGGGTCTTACGCCCTTTGTTTAGGCTTCTATTGAAGTTTCTATGCTTTCTACGTTGTCTAACGCTTCGCTGTTTTCGTCTTCATCA
This sequence comes from Actinobacillus lignieresii, assembly GCF_900444945.1. NCBI lineage: Bacteria > Pseudomonadati > Pseudomonadota > Gammaproteobacteria > Pasteurellales > Pasteurellaceae > Actinobacillus > Actinobacillus lignieresii. The sequence goes on from NZ_UFRM01000001.1 coordinate 1,095,575, forward strand.
TCAGGTTCACAGACTCGTTCTACACTTACTACGCTTTCATCATCTGCGGTACGGATAATGCGAACGCCTTGGGTGTTACGGCCAACGAGGCTGACTTCTGCGACTCGGGTACGAACTAGTGTTCCGGCATCGGTAATCAGCATAATTTGATCCGTTTCTTCAACTTGAACTGCCGCAACTACTTTACCGTTACGTTCGTTCACTTTGATAGAAACTACACCTTTAGTTGCACGAGATTTAACCGGATATTCACCAATCACGGTACGTTTACCGAAACCGTTTTGCGTTACCGTTAGAATATCGCCTTCCGTACGAGGAATCACAAGTGAAACCACACGGTCGGTATCCAGACTCACGCTAGACTCATCCGCTTCTTCGTTTTCAATTTCTACGATTTCCGCTTCTTCAATGTCTTCACTTGAAATGTCTGTCGTAGCAAGTTTAATGCCTCGAACACCGGTTGCGGTACGTCCCATTGCTCGCACGGCTTTTTCTGCGAAACGTACTACTCGACCTTGTGCCGAGAACAACATAATCTCGCTCTCGCCATCGGTAATATCAACGCCAATTAACTCATCGCCTTCGCGAAGTTTTAAAGCAATCAGACCGCTTGAACGCACGTTACTGAACGCATCTAAACTTACTTTCTTCACCACACCGCTTGCGGTTGCCATAAAGATGAATTTATCCGCACTAAACTCACCGTTCGGAATCGGTAGAATCGCCGTAATACGCTCGTTTTCTTCTTTCACTAACGGCAGAATGTTCACGATTGGCGTACCACGTGCGCCGCGGCTTGCTTGCGGTAATTGATACACTTTTAATTGATATAAACGACCACGGCTTGAGAAACATAAAATCGTATCGTGAGTATTCGCCACTAATAATTTCTCGATGAAATCGTCTTCTTTCATCTTAGTCGCCGATTTACCTTTACCGCCACGACGTTGTGCTTCGTAATCCGAAAGCGGTTGGTATTTCACATAACCTGCGTGAGAAAGTGTGACTACCACGTCTTCTTGAGCGATTAAATCTTCCATATTGATATCGCCCGAAGCCGCTGTAATTTCAGTACGGCGTTCGTCACCGAATTCCGCTTTCACTTTTTCTAATTCTTCACGAATGACTTCCATTAAGCGTTCTGCACTGCTTAGGATACGTAACAATTCGCCGATTTCGGTGAGCAATGCTTTGTATTCATCCACAATTTTTTCGTGCTCTAAACCGGTTAAACGGTGTAAACGTAATTCTAAAATCGCACGTGCTTGCGCTTCGGAAAGATAATATTGACCGTCACGTACGCCTAAGTTTTCCGGTAAATCTTCCGGACGTGACGCATCAACACCGGCAACTTCTAACATTGGTGCAACATTACCCAATGCCCATGCACGCGCTAATAAACCTTCACGCGCCTCATCCGCTGTTTTTGAGTTACGGATTAATTCGATAACCGGATCGATATTGGCTAACGCAATCGCCAAACCTTCTAAGATATGCGCACGCTCACGCGCTTTGCGTAACTCAAAAATGGTACGGCGTGTTACCACTTCACGGCGGTGTTTTACGAATGCTTCGATAATCTGTTTTAGGTTCAATACTTTCGGCTGACCGTGATCAAGCGCAACCATATTGATACCAAACGTGACTTGCATTTGCGTTAATGAATAAAGATGGTTTAACACCACTTCACCGACCGCATCACGTTTTACTTCAATAACGATTGAGATACCTTTTTTGTCCGAGTGATCTTGAATACCGCTAATGCCTTCAATTTTCTTATCTTTCACTAATTCGGCAATTTTCTCGATCAGTTTCGCTTTGTTTACTTGATATGGAAGCTCAGTAACAATAATTTGCTCACGACCTTTTTCCGTGGTTTCTACGCTTGCTTTAGCACGCACATAAACTTTACCACGTCCGGTACGATACGCTTCTTCAATCCCTTTACGACCGTTAATAATCGCCCCTGTCGGGAAATCCGGCCCCGGGATAAAACGCATTAATTCTTCAATGCTAATTTGCTCGTTTTCAATGTAGGCTAAACAACCGTCCAATACTTCATTTAAGTTGTGCGGCGGAATATTGGTCGCCATACCAACCGCAATACCGGATGAACCGTTGACCAATAACGCTGGGATTTTGGTCGGTAGTACATCAGGAATCATCTCTTTGCCGTCATAGTTAGGCGAGTAATCCACGGTTTCCTTATCTAAATCCGTTAATAATTCCTGCGTAATTTTTTGCATACGCACTTCGGTATAACGCATCGCCGCCGGCGCATCGCCGTCAATCGAACCAAAGTTACCTTGACCGTCAACCAACATATAACGAAGTGAGAACGGCTGTGCCATACGTACAATGGTGTCATACACGGCTGAGTCACCGTGCGGGTGATATTTACCGATTACGTCACCCACCACACGTGCAGATTTTACGTGCGGGCGGTTAAAGGTATTGCTGTTTTGATCCATTGAGAATAACACGCGGCGGTGCACCGGTTTTAAACCATCACGCACATCGGGAAGCGCACGTCCGACAATAACGGACATCGCATAGTCGAGATAAGACGTTTTTAACTCGTCTTCGATACTGACGGGGGTAATATCTTTGGCTAATTCGCTCATTGAAATTTCCTAATCACGTTTAAAGAAGTAGCCCTATTCGTTAGGGCGAAAAATTCAGTCAATTATAGCACAAAAAACAGTTGAAAGTTGGATTTTGAAAGTTGAAAATGAACACAAGCGGTTAAATTAAGAGAATATTTTGCAATTTGACCTTTTTCACTTACTTAAGACAATTTTCTATGAATAATATTGATCAAACAGAACTCGATAAATTTGAAAAAATGGCAGCCACTTGGTGGGATCCGAACGGCAGTTTTAAACCGATTCACTTACTTAATCCGTTACGCCTTGATTACATTCAGCAAAAAGCAAACGGCTTATTCGGCAAAAAAGTCTTGGATGTCGGCTGCGGCGGTGGCATTTTAAGTGAAGCGATGGCAAGAGCCGGTGCAAATGTTACGGGTATTGATATGACAACCGAACCGCTTGACGTTGCACGTAAACACGCCGAAGAAAGCGGATTAACCATTGATTACCGCCAAACTACAATTGAAGATTTTGTGCAAAATCAGACCGCTTCTTATGCCGAAAAATTTGATGTGATTACCTGTATGGAAATGTTGGAACACGTACCGGATCCGCTTTCGATTATTCAAAGCTGCAAGGCGTTACTCAAACCGGATGGAGTGCTGTTTTTCTCCACCATTAACCGTACGCTTAAAGCCTATATGTTAGTTATCATCGGGGCGGAATACGTGCTTAAAATGTTGCCGAAAGGCACGCACGAATTTGAAAAATTTATTAAACCGGCGGAATTATTAAATTGGTGTGATATGGCGAATTTACGCTGCCAAGAAATGAAAGGTTATCATTTTAATCCGCTAACCGAAAAGTTTTGGCTGAATAATGATGTCAGTTGCAATTATATTGCAATGTTAAAATAGTATAGGAAACAAGCGGTTATTTTTGCCTAAAATTTTACAAAAATAACCGCTTGTATTTAATCTAACTTCGCAATGCCTAAATGCGCATAAGTTCGGCTGGTGGCAATACGTCCTCGCGGTGTTCGTTGCAAAAAACCCTGCTGAATCAAATAAGGTTCAAGTACGTCTTCAATCGTATCTCGCTCTTCGCCTATCGCCGCAGCTAAGTTATCTAAGCCGACCGGACCTCCGTCAAAACGCTCGACAATCGCTTGTAGTAACTTGATGTCCATAAAATCAAAGCCTTCGGAATCTACATCGAGCATCGCCAACGCTTGTTTAGCAATATCAGAGGTAATCACACCGTTATTACGCACATCGGCATAATCTCGTACACGGCGTAATAAACGGTTAGCAATTCGAGGGGTGCCACGTGAACGGCGAGCCACTTCATAAGCAGCATCCGGCGATAAATTTAAGTTTAAGCAATCGGCACTACGTTTTACGATCGAGGTTAAATCATCCACCGAGTAAAACTCTAAACGCTGTACAATACCAAAGCGGTCACGTAGTGGAGACGTTAATGAACCGGCACGGGTCGTTGCACCGACTAGAGTAAACGGAGGCAAGTCCAACTTAATCGAACGTGCCGCCGGCCCTTCACCGATCATGATATCCAGCTGATAATCTTCCATCGCCGGATAAAGCACTTCTTCAATTGCCGGTGATAAGCGGTGGATCTCATCAATAAATAACACATCATAAGGCTCTAAATTAGTCAGCATTGCCGCTAGATCGCCCGCTTTCTCTAACACAGGTCCGGAAGTTGTGCGAATACTCACGCCCATTTCGTTGGCAACAATATTAGCTAGGGTGGTTTTACCCAATCCCGGCGGACCAAAAATTAATAAGTGATCTAGCGCCTCATCACGCAATTTTGCCGCTTTAATAAAGATCTCCATCTGCTCTCGTACAGACGGCTGACCGACATAATCCGCCAATAATTTAGGACGAATCGCACGATCAATCACTTCCTCCTCACGCTTCGGCGAGGCACTAATTATTCTATCTGCTTCAATCATTTAAGGTATTTTTACTTTTTAAAGAGAGGCTTTTAATGCTTCACGAATTAATTGTTCGCTGGTTGCACCCGCTTTATTCACTTTCTTAATCATCTTCTCAGCATCAGCGAGTTTATAGCCTAACGCCACTAAGGCATCACGGGCTTCATCTGCCGGATCGTGCGAATGTGTTGCAACAATCGTTTCAACCGAATGTTCTTCAAAGAAATCACTTTGTGCCACACCTTTGAATTTGCCTTTGAGTTCTACTAATAAACGCTCGGCTGTCTTGCGCCCAATGCCCGGAATTTTAGTTAATTTGGCAAGTTCTTCATTTTCAACAGCATTGGCAAATTGTGAAACCGACATCGCCGATAAAATCGCAAGGGCTAATTTAGGTCCGACACCGTTGGTTTTAATCAATTCACGAAATAGTGTTCTGTCTTGCTTTTGTGCAAAACCAAATAATAAATGTGCATCTTCACGTACGACTAAATGCGTAAAGATTGTGGCTTCTTCACCTACTTGTGGCAAGCTGTAAAAGCTCGTCATCGGCAATAGCACTTCATATCCGACACCTTGAACATCAATTACCATTTCAGGCGGTTGTTTTTCAATAATTTTACCCCGTAATCTTCCGATCATTGATTTTATTCCAAACTAAAAAATTTGCCTTAGCATAACAGAAAACTGTATAGAATAACAGGCTAACAAGCGGTCTATTTCAGCTAATTTTTTTGCAAAAAAATAGCCCGCTAATCAGCGAGCTATTTTCAATCAAATTAAATTATGCTTTTTTTCTTACCACTAATTGGCTTAATACCACCAATGTCAGTGAGAAAATAATCATAATCGTTGCTAATGCATTGACTTCCGGCGTCACACCCGTTTTCACCAGCGAGAAGATTTTTAACGGTAATACTTCATAACTTGGGCTGGTAACGAATGATGAAACCACTACGTCATCCAACGAAATGGTAAAGCTTAATAACCAACCGGAAATAATCGACGGTAATGCCAACGGTAAAATAATTTTACGTAAAATCGTTACTTCGCTTGCACCTAAATCTTTCGCTGCTTCTAACATCTTGCCATCAAAATCGCTTAAACGAGATGAAATAGTAATGACCACATAAGGCAAACAGAACGTAATATGCGCAATTAATAACGAAATAAAACCAAGTTGCACACCTAAAATCATAAATAGCACTAATAAAGAAACTGCCATCACGATATCCGGCGACATCATCACGATAAACAGTAAACCACCGACCATTTGCTTACCACGGAATTTATAGCGGTATAGCGCAATCGAAGTTAATGCCCCTAAAACAGTTGAAAATGTTGCGGCAAAAAACGCAATCGTTAATGAGTTCATCGTCGCTTGCACTAACGTATCATTAGCGAATAAACGCTCATACCAGTTCCAACTGAATCCTTTCCATTGTAAGCCGTAACGGTCTTCGTTAAATGAGTTTACCACCAAAATAATAATCGGAATATAAAGGTAGGCAAACACCACGAACATAAAAAAGTTTCTTAAGGTCTTTTTCATTATTCAAGCTCCACCTTTTTATTTAATAATTTATTTGCACGGTAATAAACATATAACATTAACGCCATTAACACGGTAAGGGCGATACTAACCGCCGAACCTAATGCAAACTGGTTGGTATTTAAGAACAAGCTCTTAATAATATTACCGATTAACGGTGTTTTACCGCCGCCTAATAAGTCGGCAACATAGAACATTCCCATTGCCGGTAATAATACCAATAAACAACCTGCCACAATCCCCGGCATTGTCAGCGGAATGGTTACACGCACAAAACGTTGGAACGCATTCGCACCTAAATCTTTTGCCGCTTCTAATAAACGACCGTCAATTTTCTCGATGGAGGAATAAAGCGGTAAAATCATAAACGGTAACAGTATATATACTAAACCGATAATAATCGCCAATTCGGAGTTTAATAAACGAAGCGGTTCGTCAATTAAGCCGATTGCCAATAACGCCTCGTTTAATACCCCCTTCACGCCTAAGAAAATTTTAATGCCGTAGATACGGATCAGCGAGTTTGTCCAAAACGGCAATACGACTAAAAATAACAAAATCGGACGAATCTTCGCCGGCATTTTAGCGATAATAAACGCAAACGGATAACCGATGATTAAACAGAAAAACGTTGCTATCGCCGACATTTTAAACGAGTTCCACAATACCGTTGCATAGGTATCGTTGAACAACTGCGTATATGCGTCAAGGCTAAAGATGAAATCTACAAAGTATGCGCTTTGGCGGTTTTCGGTTAAAAAGCTGATTAACAGTACCAATACGTTCGGTACGAGTACAAAAAGCAACAACCAACCGAAGATAACCGAAACCGTTCCGGCTTGGAATTTGTTGTTAGCAATCTTCATCGTTGAGTACAACCTCCCAACCTTCATACCAAGTTAATGCCACTTTTTGACCGACCTCGTGATCGATATTCGGATCATCTTCGTTAAAGAATTCACTTACCAATACCGTCATACCGTTATGATCAAGTTTCACGCTTGATTCTAACGTCATACCTTTATAATTACGATCTAAAATATGACCGACAATCGCTTTAGAGCTTTCGTTTTCGTCCAACTCTTCGATCAAAATATCTTCCGGACGTAATAACACTTTCAGTTTTTGATTCGGCTGTACATCCATATCTTCCACTTTAATGTTACAAATACGACCTTCTACATTCGCTTTTACATTACGCGCATCAACACGTTCAATCACGGTTGCATCAAACACGTTGATTTCACCAATAAAGCGAGCTACAAATAAGTTTTTAGGCTCTTCATAAATTTCACGAGGCGTACCATCTTGTGCAATTTTACCGCCGTTCATTACGATGATACGGTCTGACATCGTTAATGCTTCTTCTTGATCGTGCGTAACGAAAATAAAGGTAATACCTAACTGACGTTGTAATGCTTTTAACTCATGTTGCATTTCTTTACGCAATTTATAGTCAAGTGCAGAAAGCGATTCGTCCAATAATAATACTTTCGGCTTATTTACTACCGCACGAGCAATGGCAATACGTTGTTGCTGACCGCCCGAAAGCTGAGCCGGTTTTTGTTCCGCTCTATCTTCCAAACGCACCATACGCAACGCTTCCATTACGCGAGGTTTGATTTGATCATTCGGCACTTTTTGCATACGTAAACCGAACGCCACGTTTTCAAAAATCGTCATATGCGGGAATAACGCATAACTTTGGAAAACCGTATTGACCGGACGTTGTTCGGCCGGAACGTTAGATACATCTTGACCGTCAAGAATGATCGAACCTTCCGTCAAGTCTTCAAAACCCGCAATTAAACGTAACGCTGTTGTCTTACCGCAGCCTGAAGGACCTAAAATAGTTAAAAACTCACCATCGTTAATGGTTAAATTTAAATTTTTAAGAATCGTTTTGCTACCATAGCTTTTCGTCACATTGCGTAGTTCGATGATTGGTTTTTGTTCTAACTGTTCCATCTACTTTTGTCTTCCCCCTAGGGCATAAAATGAAAATGCAAAATCTGAATTATTTTCAGGGCGAGTGCGTAACTATACGCATAAAATTAACTGCTAATAATATAGCGAACAGCTCAATTTTAAAAGCAAAAATTTGATTTTTAAGGCATTTATTTCGGTCGAGAGCCACTGAACAAGCGGTTAAATTTCGCTGATTTTTTGTAATGTTAAATTAGTTTCAGTTATTCGATACGGATCGCAAAATTTTAAAGAAATTCGACCGCTTGTTGTCTTTCGGCTAAAATATTGCGGTTTAAAAAGTGACTGAAGATAAAGTAAATAAAAGTAGATAAAATGAAATTAAATGATCAACAACAACAAGCGGTAGAATATGTAACAGGAGCTTGCCTTGTGTTAGCGGGTGCAGGCTCGGGCAAAACGCGTGTCATCATTAATAAAATCGCTCATCTGATTGCGCATTGCGGTTACTCACCAAAACAAATCGCAGCGGTAACCTTTACCAACAAAGCAGCACGTGAAATGCGTGAGCGTGTTGCCCATTCCATCGGCAAAGAAAACAGCAAAGGGCTAACCATTTCAACCTTCCATACTCTTGGTTTTGAAATTTTAAAACGTGAATACAAATTACTGAGTTTCAAATCCGGTATGACGTTGTTTGATGAACACGATCAACTCGCATTACTCAAACATTTGTTACCGGAAAATGCGGCGGAAGATAAAGATTTACTCAAAGCATTGATTTCTACTATTTCCAACTGGAAAAACGATCTGCTTTCGCCCGAAACGGTATTAACTCGAGTGCGAGATGAGCGTGAACGTGTGTTTTCGCATTTTTATCAGCTCTACCAAAATCAGCTAAAAGCCTATAATGCGCTTGATTTTGACGATTTAATTATGCTGCCGGTATTACTATTTCGCCAATTTCCGGAAGCGAAAACCCGTTGGCAGCAAAAAGTCCGTTATTTACTGGTGGACGAATACCAAGATACCAATACCAGCCAATATGAGTTGATCAAATTATTGGTAGGCAATGAGGCAAATTTCACGGTTGTTGGTGATGATGACCAATCAATCTATTCGTGGCGTGGTGCAAAACCAGAAAATATGCAACGTTTGCGTGAAGATTTTGATTTAAAAGTGATTAAACTGGAGCAAAATTACCGTTCCAGCCAACGCATTTTGCATTGTGCCAATATTTTGATTGATAACAACGATCATATTTTCCAAAAACGCTTGTTTTCGAATTTAGGCGAAGGCGAAAAATTAAATGTTATCGAAGCCAAAAATGAAGAACACGAAGCGGAACGTATTGTTGGGGAATTAATCGCCCATCGTTTTTCCAACAAAACCAAATACAAAGATTATGCGATTTTATATCGTGGTAATCATCAGTCTCGCTTGCTGGAAAAATTGCTGATGCAAAACCGTATCCCCTATAAAATTTCCGGCGGAACGTCATTTTTCGCCCGTGCCGAAATTAAAGATATGATGGCTTACTTGCGTTTAGTAGTTAATCAAGACGATGATGCGGCGTTTTTACGTATCGTTAATACCCCAAAACGGGAAATCGGTGCGGTAACGCTGGAAAAACTGGGCTTACTTGCCAATGAAAAACAGGTCAGCTTGTTTGAAGCGATTTTCGATTTTGAATTGATTCAACGTCTGACACCCAAACCCTATCAAGCATTGCAAGATTTTGCCCGTTGGATTGTCGAAATTGCCGACCAAGCGGAACGCTCTGATCCGATTGAAGCGGTAAAAGATTTATTGGCAAAAATTCAATACGAAGCCTATTTGTACGAAACCGCCACTTCGCCGAAAGCGGCTGAAATGCAAAGCCGTAACGTGCAAACGTTGTTTGAATGGGTGCAAGGTATGCTGGAAGGCGATGAAATTGAAGAACCGATGACGTTAGTGCAAGTGGTAAACCGCCTGACGTTGCGTGATATGTTAGAACGTGGTGAAGGTGAAGATGATGATGAAGCGGACCAAGTGCAATTAATGACGCTGCATGCTTCAAAAGGTTTGGAATTTCCGCACGTTTTCTTAGTCGGGATGGAAGAAGGTATTCTGCCGCACCAAACCAGCTTGGATGAGGATAATGTTGAGGAAGAACGCCGTCTTGCTTACGTAGGCATTACTCGAGCGCAACAAACGCTAACCTTTTCACTCTGTAAAGAACGCCGCCAGTACGGTGAAATTATCAAACCGGAACCAAGTCGCTTCTTACTTGAATTACCACAAGACGATTTAGTTTGGGAAAGTGAAAAACCGAAAATGACCAAGGAACAGAAAGTCGAAAAAACCTCAGCCAATATCGCCAACCTAATGGCAATGCTAAAGGCGAATAAAAAATAAGATTTTCCTCACATTAATAAGGGCTAACAGTGTTATCCCTTATTAATAACGAGTTATTTGGTTTTATGTTATCCCATATAACCGCTGATGATTTCGCCTAATTTGTGTTCGAATTATATTCTCTGGTTCAGCTCTTAATTTCGCTAATTGCGCCAATATTGCTTGTAATTGCTGTGAAATACTCGCATTTCCCAAACTTTCGTGTCGCCACGGGCTGTCGGTTTCAATCAGTAAGCGATTAAGCGGTAATTTTTTGGCAATTTTTTGCGTTTTCGGATTCCATAAAATATCCGGTGTAACACTGGCGAAATAAGGGGTACGAAGAAAACGTTCAAACGAATCATCATCGGTTTTAAACCAATGGAAATGCGCATGTTGAATTTGGTATTTTTCCAGCAAATCCAGCATTATCGCCACATCATCATGCACGATATGCAAATTTAACGGTAAATTTAACCGCTTGCTTAATGCAACAAATTGTTCCAATAAGGCAAGATAGGGCCGATAATCCAGCTTAGGATTCCGTCTTTTTAGATAATGCGGTAATCCTACTTCACCGATAGCGGTCAAATTCGCTCGATTTTTTACAATCCAATCAAATAACGCTTGCTGCTGTTTCTCATCAATTAATACCTGTTCAGGATGAAAACCTGCCGCAATTTGGATTTTCGGAAATTTTTGTTTTAATGCGAGTAACGTTTCCGCACTGGCTAAATCTGTACTGACCGCCAATATACCTTGCAGCAAAGGATCACTCACTATCCGCTCTATTTGGCTCACATCAAGCTGATCTAAATGAATATGGCTATCAAACATCTCTTTCTTATCTCTATTTACAAGCGGTCGAATTTACAAAAAATGCTGTAAATTCGACCGCTTGTCACTTAGCTATGCTGTAACGTATCAAAAATCACTTCGGCAAGTTGTTTTGAAATACCGGGTACGGATTGAATCTCTTCTAACGTAGCGGATTTCACACCTTGCATACCGCCGAGATATTTCAATAATGCTTGGCGACGTTTTGCCCCTACACCGGCAATAGATTCTAATCCGCTTTCCGTAAAGGCTTTTTGGCGTTTTTTACGGTGTCCGGTAATCGCATGATTGTGTGATTCGTCACGAATATGTTGAATCAAATGCAAGGCGGGACTGTCCGGCGGTAAGTGAATTTCCTTATCCCATTTGCTGATCAATAAAGTTTCTAAACCGGCTTTTCGCTCTACTCCTTTCGCCACACCAATTAACAACGGTTTACGCTTATCCCAACTGACATTTAACGAAGTAAAGGTTTCCAACGCTCGATTCAGCTGACCTTTCCCACCATCAATAAAAATAATATCCGGAATTTTTTCTTCTTCTAAATTGCGGTCATAACGTTTTAATAAGGCTTGTTCCATTGCCGCATAGTCATCACCACCGGTAATACCTTCAATATTAAAACGGCGGTAATCCGATTTTAGCGGCCCATTTTCATCAAATACGACACAAGAAGCTACCGTTTGATTACCCATTGTGTGAGAAATATCGAAACACTCCATTCGCTTGATTTCCGCTAAATTGAGTAATGCCTTGAGCGAATCATAACACTGGCGAATATGCGTATCTTGTTTAAGTTGTAAGGTAAGAGCGGCTTCCGCATTGGTTTTTGCTAATGCCAAATAGCGGCTTTTATCGCCACGAATATTTTTATCGGCAATACTGACTTTATGCCCCGCTTGTTCGGACAGCACATTAGCTAATGCAGTCACTTCACTTAACGACTGATCGATAATAATTTGATTCGGTATCGTGCGATGTTGGTTCATTTGTAAATAAAACTGACCGACAAAGGTATCCGCCAACTCGCTTAAATCGGTATTGTTCGGCACTTTAGGAAAATAGGAACGATTACCCAATACCTTACCGTGACGCACAAATAAAATATGTACGCAAGCAATACCGTGTTGATAAGCGATCGAAATAATATCCAAATCATCCAAACGTTCGTTAGAGACAAATTGTTTTTCTTGCACCGCTCGTACCGATTGGATCTGATCGCGAAAACGAGCCGCCGCTTCAAAATCCAGATCTTGCGCAGCGTTTTCCATTTTTTGTACCAAATGTTCCACTACTTGCCCGTCTTTACCTTGCAAAAATAAACGAACAAGATTCACTTGGTTATCATATTCCGCTTGTGAGTAATAACCCTCCACACAAGGAGCAAGACAACGCCCTATTTGGTATTGCAAACAAGGGCGAGAACGATTTTTATAGTAGCTGTCTTCACATTGGCGAATCGGAAACAGTTTTTGCAGCAAGTTTAGCGTTTCACGCACTGCACCTGCATTCGGATACGGGCCAAAATATTCACCGGCAACTTTTTTACTACCACGAAACGAAGTAATTCGGGGATGTTGATGCTTTGTGAGTAAAATATACGGATAGGATTTATCATCACGCAAAAGCACGTTGTACTTCGGCTGATTCTCTTTAATGTAATTATGTTCAAGCAATAACGCTTCCGTTTCCGAATGGGTAATCGTGGTTTCGATATGATGAATGTTAGCGACTAACGCCTCGGTTTTCTTACTGGCGAGTTGGCTACGAAAATAACTGGATAAACGCTTTTTGAGATCTTTGGCTTTACCGACATAGATAATAGTATTTTTCGCATCATACATACGATAAACACCGGGAAGATGAGGAACATCGGCAAGAAAGGCTTTGGCATCAAACATAAATAAAATTGAGTATCCGATTAAATAGAAATTAACTCTATGATAACCAATATTTAATCATTAGTGTACTTCCCTCTCAAAGCCTGCCGTGCATAAACAAAAAGCGGTCGTAAAAACAACCGCTTTTGCAAAATTATTCGGTTAAACCGCCATTAGAAACTATAGTTCATACCGATTTTAAACTCACGTCCCGGGCTTGGCGGCGTGACTTCAAGATTTCTTTGGCTGTGACTACGATAGAATTTATTACCGATGTTTTTTACCGTGAAATTCACATTGAAGTTGTCTTGATTAAGCGGCTGCCAGTTTACGAAAATATCATGTACGCCGTATCCGATACGTCTTCTCGTTTCGACTTTCGGCGCAGCGCCCGTTTTATACTCTTTAGACTGAGCATAGCGACCTAACCAACCGATCTCTAAATTCGGTTCAACAAATTTATACGAAACACCGGTACTCCATTGACGACCTTGCGGAATAACATTCAGCGGATCATTAGAAAGCGCAAAATCCGCTTTCGGATCGGCATACGCCACACCGGCGGTTAATTTTAATGCGTTCCATTGATAATCCAACTCGGCTTCATAACCTTTCGTTTTTAAGGTTCCCGCATTGCTAATGATACTGTTGGTCGTTTGATAGAAGTTTTTAACTCTTTGCTCGAACACGCTGCCTTTTAAATTAAAATCGACATATTTCCATTCAAAACCGACTTCCGCCAAACGTACGTCTTCGGTTTTCAATTTAGGATCGATAAAACGTAAACCTCTGGCTTTATCTAATGAACCGCGGTTATCGGTTATGGTATTTGCCGAAGCTAAAATAGGGCTGCGACTTGCATAATTTAATTTAGCATTCAAAGCAAAATTCGGTGTAATGTCCCAAATCAATCCGAAACTCGGATTTAATCTTTTATCGGATACCGATTTATTACCGGCAAGCGGTTTACCGTTTTTATCCACTTTACCAGCCGTATCCAAATCATAGTAATCATAACGTAACCCTGTGGTTAAGGTCAGCACTTTACCTAAAGACCAAATCCCTTCGGCATATAATCCGTATTCGAATTTTTGTTCGCCTTTAATATTGCCGAACGAATTCTGACTACCTGTCTGCTCTTTACGCAGATTCACACCATATTTAAACAGATGCTCTCCGCCAAATTCGCTGGTAAAGCCTAAATTAGCCCCCGTTGTTTTGGTTTTAGAACTACGTTGATAACCGGTTAATTTATTTTGCTGATAATCTTCTCGCTTATCCGTCCCTAAAATATGGAACACATTCGCTTTAACGTCTCGAGCAAAGCCGATGTCTTTCGCATCATACTCAAGGTTGTAGGTACGTTTGGTCGTGTTCGCATTTACCGGGCGGCTATTAAAAATCATCTCGAAACGATCTTGTCCCGCACCATAAAACGACTCTTGACGGAAACTTAAGCCGATACGCTGTTTATCGGTAATATCATAGCCGAATTTCGCCAAATAATTACCTTGACGACGAGCGGTATTATTCACTACTCGGCTATTTTTATTCACCGCATCCGAATAACCTTTACCCGCCTTATAGTTTTTATCGTCTCCCCAACTGCCTAATAGCAATACATCCAGATTATTCGCTTGTCCATAGAGTGAAAGCGAACCGTTAATGCCGCGATTACTGTTATATTCGGAACCGATACGCGCACCGAATGATCTGCCGTCTTTCAATAAATCTTTTGCCGATACCGTTTCCGCACGGATTACACCGTCCGTTATACCGATACCGGCACTAGCGGAACCGGCGCCCTTATCGATTTTAATCGATTTCACCATAGACGGATCCAGTTGGAAACGACCTTGGTGATACCACTGTTGAGTATTTGTCGAAGTATTATCGACAATCATACCGATACGATCTTGTCCTGATCCGCGAATCGAAATGTATTGTGCGGACACGCTACCTCCACCGACGTTAATGTCCGTACGATTAGCCAGTAATTCGCGCAGGTTACTGATATTTCTAGTATGATTCACCGTAGGTTGAGCTTGAACCTTCACCGTATCAAGTGTAGCTTGATTAGCTTCCACATAGCCGGCGACGGCTAAACTAATTAAGCTTAATTTAAATATTGTTTTTTTATGCATTATGAGTCTCCTTTTAAAAAAGGTCTTAAGTTTAAATAAAAACAATTATCATTTCAATTTGTTTTACGCATAAAAAAAGCGAGATATTATCTCGCTTATATCGTTTCGGTTCTCTTTAATTACGATTTTAATAAACTGCCTTTTGCCGCATTTAAATATTGCATCATTGACCAGAGCGTTAAACCAGCGGCAATATACAGTAAAATCCAAGCAAGCACTTCCATCGCAAAATTAAACCGCCACAACATTCCGCCAAGCGCCAACATTTGTGCGGTGGTTTTAAATTTTCCCCACATAGAAACCGCTACACTGGCGCGTTCGCCTAATTCCGCCATCCATTCTCTCAATGCCGAAATAATAATTTCTCTCGCAATCATAATCGCCGCGGGAATAGTAATCCACCACGTATGATAATATTCCACTACACACACCAACGCCACCGCAACCAATACCTTATCCGCTACCGGATCTAAAAACGCCCCTAATTGAGTGGTTTGATTCCATTTTCTTGCCAAATAACCGTCGAAAGCATCGGTAATGGACGCAATAAAAAAAATCAGCGTTGAAATTTCAGCGGCATACCAACCGGCAGGCAAATAAAAAGCAATGACAAACAGAGGAATTAACACGACCCGAAATAAGGTTAAATAGGTAGGAAAATTTAGTTTCATATAGTGGCATTTGCAAAGTAAACGTTCGGTTATCTAAGTGTATCACACTCATAAGAAAATTTTTAACTATTGTATAGATAAAGTCAATTGACTTTGGCTAAATTTGTCGCTAATTTACACTTGATTTATGGAAGTTTGTCCATACATAAATAAAAGTTTTGTTCAACTTAAAGGAAACAATATGGAAAATCGTGTAATTAGCGGTGCAGCAGGTAACGAATCGTTACTTAGCACCCACAAAGTATTACGTAATACTTATTTATTACTTTCAATGACATTGGCTTTCTCGGCCGTTATTGCTTTTGCGGCAATGTCAATGAACGCACCTACACTACCGTGGTGGGGATTATTAATCGGTTTCTACGGTTTATTATTTCTTACTAATGCTACTGCAAACAGCGGTGCGGGTATCTTAAGCGTATTTGCTTTAACCGGCTTTTTAGGCTACACCTTAGGCCCAATTTTGAACCGCTATATCGGTGCGGGTTTAGGTGATGTCGTCGCTCTTGCATTGGGTTCAACCGCATTAGTATTTTTTGCTTGTTCGGCTTACGTGCTGACGACCAAAAAAGACATGTCGTTTTTATCCGGTATGATGATGGCATTATTTGTGGTGTTACTCGTTGGGATTATTGCTAACATTTTCTTAGCGATTCCGGCATTAAGCCTTGCGATGAGCGCACTATTCGTCGTGTTCTCAAGCGGTGCGATTTTACTGGGTACCAGCAATATTATTCACGGCGGTGAAACCAATTATATCCGTGCAACCGTGGATTTATACGTATCTATTTACAACTTGTTCTTAAGCCTATTACAAATCTTCGGCGTATTAGGTAGTGACGATTAATCTAAAACGAATTTAAGAGAGTAAGTGCCACACCCGTGGCACTTTTTATTTTATGTATTACATTGAATTAAACGAAAAAAAATACCCAACCGACGCTTCCGGCTATCTCACTCATCTTGCAGATTGGTCGGAAGATCTTGCCATTGAAATCGCGAAGAAGGAACACATTGAACTGACGGATGAACATTGGGAAATCATCTTTCTGGTACGTGACTTCTATCAAGAATATAAAACCTCACCAGCAATCCGAATGTTAGTTAAAGCAATGGCGAAAAAATTCGGTGAAGAAAAAGGAAACAGCCGTTATTTACAACGCTTATTCCCTGACGGCCCCGCAAAACAAGCAACTAAAATTGCCGGTTTACCTAAACCCATAAAATGTTTATAATTATTATTAATTGAGATTCATTCTCAATAACAACTCTAAATGAGAATTCATCGCTAAAAGGAGAATCTATGAAACTTTCATTTTTAAAACAAGCATTTGTGGTCGTACTAGGTATGAGTGCAACACTCGCTATGGCCGCCCCCTTTAAAGTCGTCACTACTTTTACCGTTATCCAAGATATTGCACAAAACGTTGCCGGTGATAAAGCGATTGTCGAATCCATCACGAAACCCGGCGCCGAAATTCATGATTATCAACCGACGCCAAAAGATATCGTAAAAGCGCAAAAAGCGGATCTTATCTTATGGAACGGTATGAATTTAGAACGTTGGTTCGAGCGTTTCTTTGAAAACGTAAAAGGTAAACCGGCAGTTGTAGTGACCGAAGGTATTACGCCGATTGCAATTACCGAAGGCGAATATAAAAACTTACCGAATCCGCATGCTTGGATGTCATCGGCTAACGCTTTGCAATATATTGAAAATATTCGCGCCGCATTAGTGAAATACGATCCGAAAAATGCCGAAAGTTATAACCAAAATGCTAAAATTTATGCAGAAAAAGTAAAAGCCATTGCGGAGCCGTTACGCCAACGTCTATCCGTTATTCCGGAAGCACAACGTTGGTTAGTAACCAGTGAAGGGGCATTTAGTTATTTAGCACAAGATTATCAGTTAAAAGAGCTTTATTTATGGGCGATTAATGCCGAAGAGCAAGGCTCGCCGCAACAAGTGAAAAAAGTAATCGATGGCGTAAAAGCCAATAATATTCCCGTTGTTTTCAGCGAAAGTACCGTATCGGATAAACCGGCGAAACAAGTGGCAAAAGAAACCGGTGCATTATACGGCGGTGTGTTATATGTCGATTCACTTTCAACCAAAGACGGTGCCGTACCGACTTATTTAGATCTATTAAAAGTAACGATCAGTACGATTGTTGACGGTTTTGAAAAAAGTAAAAAATAACATGGTATCCATTCCTACTTCTATTTCCGTTGAAAAGCTAAGTGTCCGTTATAATAACGGGCATTTAGCCTTATATGACGTATCCTTCCAACTGCAAAACGGTACGATTTGCGCCCTAATCGGCGTAAACGGCGGCGGTAAATCCACACTATTTAAAAGTTTAATGGGATTAGTTAAACCTCAAACCGGTACAATTCTGTTAAACCGAATGCCGATTCAAAAAGCATTGAAACAAAATCTGGTGTCTTATGTACCGCAAAGTGAAGAGGTCGATTGGCAATTTCCGGTTTCCGTTTACGATGTCGTTATGATGGGACGTTACGGTTATATGGGATTGCTACGCCGTCCTTCATCTCTTGATAAACAAAAAGTGATGCAAGCGATGGAACGAGTGGACATTTGCCACTTGCAGCATCGCCAAATCGGTGAACTTTCCGGCGGGCAGAAAAAACGCGTGTTTCTTGCTCGAGCATTAGCGCAAGAAAGCCAAATTATTTTGCTTGACGAGCCGTTTACCGGTGTTGATGTAAAAACCGAAAATGCCATCGTTGAATTGTTGCAGCAACTGCGTAGCGAAGGACATTTAGTTTTAGTTTCAACTCATAATTTAAACAGCGTGCCTAGCTTTTGTGATCAAGTATTGATGATAAACCGTACCTTACTCGCTGCAGGTAAAACCGAAACCACCTTTACGACCGAAAATCTGGAAAAGGTCTTTGGCGGCGTACTGCATTATCTCGCTAAAGATATTGGATAGATTAGATTGATAAAGACCGCCAAAAACAAGCGGTCTTTTTTTCGTATTTTTTAACATTACGTAACGAATATAAAACCGAGTAGCTTCTATATTTCTCTTTTCACAAAACTCACTAACATCGGCTGCACAATACGTGCATAATCTTGCGTATTTAAAATAATTGAACATTCTAACGTACCGGCGTTAAAAGCAAGTTCAGCATAGCGTTCAAGTAAACTAGGATCTGCAATAAGTTTAAGATCCGGATGAAAGCTAAAAGGTGGAATCGCACCAAAGACACAATCTGTAAGTTCATCAACTTCTTTAGGACTGGCAAGAGACGCCTTTGTACCGCCTAAGTATTGGGCGATTTGATTTAAATCCGCCTGCTCATCGGCTGGTAAAATAGCGAGTACCGCTTGTTTTACACCATTTCCTTTGATTTTACACACCAAGGCTTTTGCCCCTTGCCCGATTTCCGTACCACGAATTTTCGCAACCTCTTCCGATTTACCGGCACTCACATGACGGACTACTCGATAACGAGCTTGATATTGGTCTAAAAGTGCGGTCAAATTTTCGAATGTTTTTTCCGACATATTATTTCCCTTAGTTAATGATCTGATTTCAGTCCGGCACCACACATCGTAATTAAGCAATCTTCTACTGCACCATATAGCTCACAGTAGTGAAGATAAGCCGCATAGCTGGCTGCGGTAGTGTGTTCACAATAAATCCCTTTTTTGGCCAAAGCGTTTCGTGCCGCAAGAATTTTATCTTCCGGTGCATGTACAAAACGAATCGCATATTTTTCCGCATAAGCTAAAATTTCACTTGCTCGCATAGGCTGTCCAATGGCAATGCCTTCGGCGATAGTCGGCTTAATCTCAACCTGTTCTGCAAATTTTTGCCCTTTTTTGACCGCTTGCAATAAGGGATCACAATATTCGCTTTGTAATGCAATAATCGTTGGCATTTCATCAATAACGCCACTTTCCAACAAATGTTCTAGTCCTTTAATGACACCAATAAACAAAGTACCGTTTCCAACCGGAACGACAATATGTTTTGGAATCCGCCCGAGCTGTTCAAACGTTTCATAAATATACGTTTTCGTACCTTCATAGAAAAAGGGGTTATACACGTGGTTGGCATAATAAACGCCCTCATTTTCAACTTTAGCACGACATACATCTGCACAATGATCACGGCTACCTTTAATCACATTAGCTTTAGCACCATGCGCCTCAATCATATTAATTTTTTTCGGCGATGTTCCTTCCGGTACAAAAATTTCACATTGAATACCCGCTTTAGCGCAATAGGCTGCGACACTATTTCCTGCATTACCACTACTATCTTGTACGACCGATTCAACACCAATCGACTTACAATGACTGATAAGTACCGCCGCACCACGGTCTTTAAAGGAAAGCGTTGGCATAAAATAATCCATTTTTAATAATACGTTTTCATCAAAGCGAACTATCGGCGTCATTCCTTCGCCCAAGGAAATATCACGCCAACTTTCATCTTGCAAAGCAATAAATTTTCGATAACGAAATAAGCTCCACTCATGGCGATCAATCGTGTTGAGATCGAATTTAGGCGGTTTATAATCCAGTGTCCATAAGCCTCCGCATTGACATTTTGCTTGGCGAGTAGATACCGATGCGGTTTGTTGGCATTGATTACAGATAAATTTCATATTGATTCTCCTAAGCAAATTCGGCAACCGCATCAATTTCGATAAGTGCGTTGTAATGCAAATTACCGCAAAGTACAACAGTACGAGCCGGTTTATGTGAACCGAAAAAATCAGCATAAACTTGATTCACCGTATCCCAATAAGCTACATCGGGAATATACACACGGCATTGCACAACATCATTTCTACTAAGACCGGCAGCGGCGAGCACTCGAGCTAAATTAGCGAGAACTTGTTTGGTTTGAGCGGCAATATCACCAACAATTTTCCCATCAGCATTAAATGGAAGTTGTCCCGATACATACAACATACCGTTGGATTTTATTGCCGGAGAATAATGCCCTTTACTTTGATTCGGTAGAATAATTTCCATTAGCGTTTTCCTCTTACTTCATCTAAATAACTATAAATGGTCACTTTATTTACGCCTAATTTTTCAGCAGCTTTCTCAATACTGCCTTTCATTAAAAACAAGCCTTTTTGTTCCATAAAACGAATCTTTTCAATTTTTTCATCTCGATTCATCGTCTGAACAGATTGCCCGTTTAAAATTTTATCCATTAAATTTTCTACCATTGCAGAAAGCGGAAGTTCTTCTATTTCTAGCGTGTTCTCAGTTTGTTTTATCTGATTTAGGTTAGGCAATAAGGTATTTAAGTAAGCAATTTGCTCAGTAATCGGTGTTGTATCAATATTGATACACAAAGCACCAACTAGCTGTTGATTTGGGTCAAAAATCAGTTGAGTGGATGAACGAATAAGTTTACCCTCGACTTCAAAATAGTAATTGGCTACATAGTTATTATTCAACTTATCCGATAACATCACTTCCTTAACCAAATGGTCAAAATTCTGCCCCGGTTTACGATGTGTAACATCGCCGGCAACATACACTACCGAATGCTCAGGGCGATTTAAATCATGTAAAACCACTTCACAACTTTTACCAAACGTTTCAACTAACATCTCTGCCATCGAAATATAAGGGATAAGAATTTGGTTCATAGTATCTCCATAGAATTTTTTATATAGAATATATAAAATTTTATATACCATCAATAAATTTATATAATTTCTTATATAAATCCATTGAAAATTATACAGAGTTGCCCCTCCCCTTAAATTTTTCTTGTAATTTCGCTCAATTTTGCTAAATTCTTCAGGTTATTTTGCTATTTTTTAAAGGTCTAACCATGAACCAATTAGATTTAATCAAATCTTCAATCAAATCGACTCCTGACTATCCGAAAGCAGGTATTATTTTCCGTGACATTACCTCATTATTAGAAGTGCCGGAAGCATTCAAGGCAACCGTAGATGCCATCGTTGCCGAATTTAAAGACAAAGGTATTACTAAAGTCGTCGGAACCGAATCTCGCGGCTTTATCTTTGGTGCACCGGTAGCACTTGCGTTGGGCATACCTTTTGTATTAGTGCGTAAACCGAAAAAATTACCTCGTGAAGTGATTTCACAATCTTATGCTTTAGAATATGGCGAAGATACGCTGGAGATCCATTTAGATTCGATAAAAGAAAGTGACAATGTGTTAGTTGTGGACGATTTATTAGCAACCGGCGGCACAATTGATGCAACAGCCAAATTAATTCGTCGTTTAGGCGGTAAAGTAGAACACGCTGCATTTGTGATTTGGTTACCGGATTTAGGCGGTAAAGAACGTCTGGAAAAAGAAGGCATCAACTCATTCACATTAGTTGAATTTGCCGGTCATTAATATTTCTTAGTACGGAATACTATTCCGTAACAAATAAGAGTCGCAATGAGTTATCAAGTTTTAGCCCGTAAATGGCGTCCGCAACGTTTTTCTGAAGTTGTCGGGCAGCAACACGTTTTATCCGCATTAGAGAATGGTCTGCGTGAAGGCAGACTTCATCACGCCTACCTGTTTTCCGGTACACGTGGTGTAGGTAAAACCTCGATTGCACGCCTATTTGCTAAAGGCTTAAATTGTGAAACAGGTATCACCGCCACACCTTGCGGTGAATGTGCAAATTGTAAAGCGATCGAAGAAGGTCGCTTTATTGATCTGATTGAAATTGATGCGGCTTCACGTACTAAAGTCGAAGACACACGTGAGTTGCTTGATAATGTTCAATACAAGCCAACAGTCGGACGCTTTAAAGTTTACCTGATTGACGAAGTGCATATGCTCTCGCGTCACAGCTTCAATGCGCTGCTTAAAACGCTTGAAGAACCGCCGGAATACGTGAAGTTCTTACTGGCAACGACCGATCCGCAAAAACTTCCGATTACGATCTTATCCCGTTGTATGCAATTCCATTTGCGTGCGTTGGATCAAGCTCAGATTACCAACCATCTCGAATTTATCCTGCAACAGGAGAATATTCCCTACGAGTCGGCTGCTATTGAAAAACTGGCAAAAGCGGCTCAAGGCAGTATTCGTGACTCATTAAGTTTAACTGATCAGGCAATTGCGGTAAGTAATGCGAATATTAGCTTACCTATCGTGCAGCAAATGCTCGGTTTAATTGATGATCATCAACCAATCGAATTAGTCACCGCACTTGCGCAAGCCGACGGTGAAAAAGCGATGGCTGTCATTCAATCCGTTGCCGAAAAAGGGGTTGATTGGTCACAACTACTCTCTGACGTTGCCCAAACGTTACATCAAATTGCGATGCTTCAGTTGCTCAAAAATAGCGGGCAGGAACAAACTCAGTTGCATTTTTTAGCAAAACAAATTGCGCCTGAAGACGTACAGTTTTTCTACCAATTAATGCTTAACGGTAAGAAAGAATTGGAATTCGCACCGGAACAACGTGCCGGTGTGGAAATGACCATTTTACGAGCATTGGCTTTCCATCCGAAACGTACCGAAGAGATCAATCGTCATCCGGTAATGGAAGCGGCGAAAGCAACAAGCGAGCAACCTCATACACCTCAACAGAATATTGAACAGCTCAAAGCTCGTTTAAACCAGAATCATACGCAACAAGCGGTTAATTCTGTCCAAAATGTTGCAACACAACCTATTGCAAAAATGCCGGAAAACCCAACCGCTTACCAACAACCAGCCGTAAATACGGCTGAAAGCGGTTCTACACCGGTATCACCCGCTCTTGCGGCAATGCAAGCCCGTAAGCAATTACAGCAAACTCAGGCACAACTGGCTCAAAACGAAAAAAAAAAGTCTGAGTTAGTTAAACCGGCTACTCTACCCGCAAGCCGAGCGAATCCACAAAAAACGCCAAGTTTACAAGAGCGTTTTATGAATTTGGCAACCGAGCAACAGGCACAATCTCGGCCTCAACCGACACAGCAAGCGGCAAAACCGCTAAGTGATGAAGATTATCGTTGGACGTGGCTCAATCCCGAATTAGAAACCCAAAACGAAAGTACCAAACCGTCCGATATCAAGCAAGCAATCCTACAAGAACGTACGCCGGAATTAGTCGCAAAAACCATTGCATTATCTTGCGAGCAAGACGAATGGTGCAAAATTGTAAATGAGTTAAAGCTCGGCGGCTTATCTCGCCAAGTGGCGTTAAACAGCTATTTAGCCGAAAAACAAGGTGAACGGCTTAAGCTCATTCTTAAACCGGCAATGGCACACTTGGACAATGCCGAATCTCGTCAAAGCCTAGCAACCGCCTTGCAAGAAAAAGACTTTAGCTATGAATTGAGTATCGGCGAAAGTGAGGAACATAAAACACCGCTTGAAATTCGTCGCGCCATTTTTGAAAATTTAACGCTCGAAGCGAAAAAAGCACTTACTCATGATGAAAAATTAATGCTGTTACGCCAAACTTTTGATGCGGAAATCGATGAAAGTACGATTCGAGCCGTTGCAGAGAATAAAGAATAATGAACGCTTTAGAAATTACAAATCTTATTAAAACCTACCCGACCGGCGTGCAAGCGGTAAAAGGAATCGATCTCATCGTAGAACAGGGCGATTTTTACGCACTACTTGGACATAACGGTGCGGGTAAATCGACGACTATCGGAATTATCAGTTCTCTGGTAAATAAAACGAGCGGTAGCGTAAAAGTCTTCGGTTACGATCTCGATACACAAAAAATTCAGCTCAAACAGCAAATCGGGCTTGTACCGCAAGAATTTAACTTCAATCAGTTTGAAAAAGTGGTTGACGTCTTAACTCAACAAGCCGGTTATTACGGTATTTCTCAGAAAGAAGCGACGGTTAGCGCCGAAACTTGGTTGAAAAAACTCGATCTTTGGGAAAAACGTCATCATCTCACTCGAGAGCTTTCAGGCGGTATGAAACGCCGAGTTATGATTGCTCGTGCTTTAATGCACAATCCGAAATTACTGATTTTAGACGAACCTACCGCCGGAGTTGATATTGAGTTACGTCGTAGTTTATGGGACTTTTTACGTGAATTGAATCAACAAGGTACGACTATTATTTTAACTACTCACTATTTAGAAGAAGCCGAGAATCTTTGTCGTCATATCGGCATTATTCAAAACGGTTTATTGGTTGAAAATACCTCGATGAAAGCCTTGCTTTCCAAATTGGAAACGGAAACCTTCGTGTTGGATTTGCAAAAAAAATCGGAAAATCAACCGCTTGAAATAAAAGGTTATCCGACTCAATGGCTAGATGAAAATACGTTGGAAGTCGAAGTAAAACGAGAACAAGGTTTAACCAATCTGTTCCATCAAATCGCACAACAAGATGTCGAAGTGCTTAGTATGCGCAACAAGTCTAACCGTCTTGAAGAACTCTTTATGAAAATGGCAAATTAATATATGAATTTAACTGGATTTTTTACCCTTTCCGCCAAGGAATCTCGCCGCATTATTCGTATTTGGCGACAAACGCTTGTTCCGCCGATTATTACCACCACACTCTATTTTCTGATTTTCGGTAAACTGATCGGCAGTCGTATCGGTGAAATGAACGGGGTCGGTTATATGCAATTTATTGCGCCGGGATTAGTGATGATGAATGCGATTACCGCTTCTTATGTGAATACCGCTTCGTCTTTTTTCCTCAGTAAATTTACCCGTAATTTTGAAGAATTACTGGTTTCTCCGCTCTCGACACATAATATTATTTGGGGCTATGTGATGGGGAGTATTGTACGAGGCGGTTTAGCCGGTATTTTAGTGATGTTAGTCGCGCTTTGCTTCGTTTCGTTTGATATTCACTCGTGGACGATTATTTTACTGACCTTGTTAATGACAACCGTGGCTTTTGCGCTCGGCGGATTAATTAATGCGGTATATGCCAAATCCTTTGATGATGTCGGCTTAATTCCGACTTTCGTACTTACACCGCTCACTTATTTAGGCGGTGTTTTTTACTCTATTTCACTTTTACCGGAGTTTTGGCAAACCGTCTCCAAATTCAATCCGATTGTGTATATGATTAACGGCTTCCGTTACGGTTTTTTAGGTATTAGTGATGTGTCGGTGTCCTATACGTTTGTGGTGTTAATCTCATTTATTACCGTGCTATACTATATCGCCTTTTCATTGATTGAGAAGGGCGTCGGGCTTCGTAGCTGATTTTCTTTGCCAAGGATAACACGAGAGATATTTGCTAAAGTCAGCCAAAAACCGACCGCTTGCTCTCGTGTTAAACGTTTTAAAGGAATTTCAATATGAAACGATTATCTAAAACTTTACTTATCGGAATATCGGCGCTTTCATCGGCTTTTGCTTTAGCTCAAAACATTACCGTTTTTGCCGCCTCATCAATGAGCAATGTATTGCAAGAAATTAATCAAGATTTTGCAAAGCAATACCCGAATGATAAAGTGATTTTTTCTTTCGCCTCCAGTTCGGTACTCGCCAAACAAATTGAACAAGATGCGCCGGCGGACGTATTTATTTCCGCGGATCTAAAATGGATGGAATATCTAAAAGAAAAACAATCCGCCAAAACTCAAAATATCCGTCATCTCGTTAAAAATGATCTTGTTTTGATTGCGCCGAAAGACAGTTCATTAACGACAAGCGATATACAAGCGGTCGATTTCACCAAAATTTTAGCAAACAGCTATTTATCGGTCGGCGATCCGGCTCACGTACCTGCAGGCAAATATGCCAAAAAAGCCTTGGAACATTACGGCTTATGGCAACAAGTCGAGCCAAAACTTGCTCGAGCAAAAAATGTGCGAGATGCACTTTCGTTTGTCGAACGTGGGGAATCACCGCTAGGTATCGTGTATTCTACCGATGCGAAAATATCCGATAAAGTCAAAGTAATTGCGATTTTCCCGACCGAAAGTTACGGAGAAATCGTTTATCCTGCGGCAACTCTCAGTGATAAAGCACAAGCCAAAGCATTTTTAGATTTCCTTTATTCACAGGAAGCCAAAGCGAAATTTAAAGCTGCCGGTTTTTATCCGATTAATTAATCTTACAAAAGGGATAGCCAAAGGTTATTCCTTTTCTTCTTATCAACGGTTGGTAAATCATGTTTAATTTTACCCCTCAAGAACTTGATGCCATTTTCTTAAGTTTGAAAGTCGCTTTATTAGCAGTGGCTTTATCATTACCGTTAGCGATTTTTACCGCATGGTTGCTCTCCCGTAAGCAATTTTGGGGCAAAAATTTATTAAACGGCATCGTGCATTTACCTCTGGTTTTACCGCCGGTCGTGATTGGTTATCTGTTATTAGTTTCAATGGCGAAAAAAGGCGTAATCGGTCAGTATTTATGGCAATGGTTTGAATTTTCGTTCAGTTTTTCTTGGAAAGGAGCAGTGCTTGCTTCAATGGTGATGGCATTTCCGTTAATGGTCAGATCGATTCGCCTGACCTTAGATGCGGTCGATCCGAAATTGGAACAAGCCGCCAGAACCTTAGGCGCACCACCGTTAAAAGTGTTTTTTACTCTTACGTTACCGCTTTCCTATTCGGGGATTATCGCCGGTGCGGTACTCGGCTTTGCTCGTTCGCTCGGTGAATTCGGTGCGACAATTACCTTTGTTTCCAATATTCCGAATCAAACTCAAACCATTCCGTCCGCACTCTTTACCTTTATTGAAACGCCGGACGGAGAACTGGCTGCCGCACGCTTATGTGCCGTTTCGATTATGATTTCCTTAATTGCACTATTTGCTTCCGAATGGTTTGCGGAAAAGCAAAAACGCTTACTGAATTAACTTATGCTTCAATTAAATCTACATCAAACACTCGGACAACTTAAATTAGCGGTAAAGTTAGATATTCCAAATAAAGGCGTTACCGCGATTTTCGGACGTTCCGGAGCCGGTAAATCCAGTTTAATCAATCTAATCGCCGGCTTATCTACACCGCAGAAAGGTTATATCCGGCTTAATCAACAAACTTTATTTGATAGCGAACAGCGGATTAATCTCGCACCGGAAAAGCGAAAAATCGGCTATGTGTTTCAAGAACATCGACTTTTCCCGCATTATACAGTGGAAAAGAATCTCAAATACGGCTACAAGCGGTCGGATTCCGCTCATTTTTTGCAAATCGTACAATTACTGGGAATCGAGCATTTACTCACACGCTTTCCGGCGAGTCTTTCCGGCGGCGAAAAGCAGCGTGTTGCGATTGGCAGGGCATTATTAAGCGAACCGCAATTATTGCTAATGGACGAACCATTGTCGGCTTTAGATTTACCCCGCAAACAAGAATTAATGAATTATTTGAGTAAACTTGCCGCTCAAATTGAAATTCCGATTTTATATGTCAGCCATAGCCTAGATGAAATTATTCGCTTAGCCGATAATCTTATTCTGCTCGAACAAGGTAAAGTTACGCTTTTCGATAGTGTGGCTAACGTGTGGCACCATCCGGCTTTTACGGCTTGGCAACCGGATTCGCAAAAAGTCAGTTTATTAGAATTACCGATTAGCTCGCATCAATCGAATTATAAGATGATCAGTTTGGCACTCGGTTCGCAAAAAATTTGGATAAATGAAACGCCGCATTATCACATCGGCGATAAGTTACGCCTGACCATTGCCAGCAAAGACGTTTCGATCAGTTTAAAAGAACCGAATCCAAGTTCGATTCGTAATATATTGACAGGGAAAATTACGGAGATTATTCCGCATTCGGATCGAATGGATATTGCCGTATTAGTTGATAGTCACATAATATGGGCGAGTATCAGTTTATGGTCATTCGATGAATTGGCATTAAAAAACGGGCAAAATGTATATCTTCAAATCAAAAGCGTTTCTTTATAGCAATACAAAAATTTAGTAAAATAAGACCGCTTACAAAGAGAAAGAATATGCCTATTGTCAATCAATCTTCGCTTGTGCCTTATAGCGCCGAGCAAATGTATCAACTCGTAAACGATTACGAAAAATATCCGCAGTTTTTATCCGGCTGTATCGGTGCCAAAACCATTAGTCGCGGAAATAATGAGCTTGAAGCCGAATTACAAATTCAAAAGTTAGGTATCAGTCAAAGTTTTAGCACACATAATAAAATGCTCCCTAACGAACGGATCGAAATGAAATTGGTTAATGGTCCGTTTCGACAATTGCAAGGCGCTTGGAACTTTCGGCCGTTTGACGAGCAAAGCTGTAAAATATCGCTTTATTTAGAATTTGAATTTTCAAATCCTGTCGTGGGAATGGTATTCGGCAAAATATTTAATGAGCTGACGTTAAAAATGGTCAATGCTTTTAAACAACGCGCAAAAGAGGTGTACGGTGTCTGATATAGAGAAAATCGAAGTAGAAGTGCTTTTTGCCTATCCGAATAAACATTTTTTAAAAAAAATCACATTAGATGCGCCTACTAGTGTACAAAATGTGATTTTACAATCCGGCATTCTAGAAAAATATACCGAAATTGATTTACGAACGAACAAGGTCGGTATTTTTAGCCGTCCGGTTAAACTTACTGATATGGTGGAAAACGGTGATCGTATTGAGATTTATCGTCCGTTAATTGCCGATCCGAAAGAAATTCGCCGTAAACGAGCCGCCGAGCAAAATAAAAAATAGTAAAAAAGCACGAAACTTTCATTTCGTGCTTTTTTGTTAGCGCAATACTATCTTCTATATTTACCCGCCATAGACTGATACACCGTATTTTCATTCGATAGAATCATATATTTCTGATTCAAAATAGAAAGCTGGGAATTTAATTCCGTATTTAGTGCGCTAATCCATTCACGGAACTCGGACACGCCTTGTTCATAACGATTTTTATAATAGTTACTGATACGTTTATCATGCTCGTATGCTTGTTGTAGGGTCGCATAACTGCTGAGTGATTGTTGATAAGCGTAGTAGTGCTGATCAATTTCATTTAATGCGCTGGTCACCGTCTGTCCATAATTTAATTTCGCCGTCATATAATCCGACTCGGAAATTTTCACGTTATTTTTCACACGATTCCAATCTAAGAACGGTAAATCAAATGAAATCACACCGTTACCGACCGGATTATCGCTAATATTTGCGACTTTTGAGGCGCTTGCCGAAATCGAACCGCTAAGCGTAACTGTCGGGAACCAACTTTTTTCTGTTGCGGTAAGCGATTTAAATGCGCTTTGTAAACGGTTTAAACGGGCTACGACATCCGGGCGATTTGCGATTGCCGATACCGGTACGTTTAAATCGATTCCTTGCAATTTAACACCTAAAATACTCGGATAACGAGTAGGTAACGCTTGATTCGGTTTTAAATTTAACAAATTACGCAATGTCTGCTCTGCCGTTTTAAGATTGGTACGCACCGAAATTAAACTATTACGTGCGTTTAACGTTGCCTGCTGAGCTTGTTCCACCGCTAAACGATCGATTGCACCTGCGGCATATTTATTATTTAAAATCGTTGAGATTTGCTGATAATTATTAATGGTACGCTCAATCACTGCGATGGCATCTTTATAATAAGCAATTTGGTAGTAAGTAGAAACGACCGAATTTAATAATGAAAGACGTGTCGCTTTTAAATCTTCAACCGTGGCTTTATGCTCCCATTCCGCCGCACTTGCCGCATCAGCCAAACGTTGCCATAAATCAAGCGTATAACTCAAATTAAACGCTGCAGTATTTGAAATCGTTGATGGCCCAGTAGATGCTTGACTTACACCTAAACGACTTTGTGTTGTGGAATGAAGTTTTTTAGCCGCCGATGATGAACCTGATCCGCTAAACGTCGGTACTAGATTCGCGCCGACTAAATTCGCATTATAAAGCGCTCGGTTTACTGCAATGGCGCTTTTAGCTAAATCTAAGTTATTGGCAATCGCTTGCTCAACTAACGAATTTAACTGGCTATCATTATAACCTTGCCACCATTGCTCATTAATTTGGAACTGTTTGGTAATTTCTTCATATTGTTGATATGTTGCCTGCGCTTGTTCAAGCGAACCGTCCGCACTTAATTTTGTGGTTGAACAAGCCGATAAGGCAAGTACAACGGAAAGTGTTAAAGCTAATTTTGAAAGTTTCATATTGTTTCCTAAAAACTGTTATCAATCGGGGGAAGAATAATTAGACCGATTTAGAACAAAACATAGTTTATTCGGGTAAATTTTTTCTCAATTCAGACCGCTTATTTCGAAAGTAATTGACGAATTAATTTTTCATATCGAACCGCTTGAGAAGCTTGTTTTAAACGCTCGGAAGTTAAAATACTTTTCAACTCGCTTAATGCGGTTTGGAAATCATCATTTACGATCACATAGTCAAACTCATTATAATGAGACATTTCCGATACGGCCTCGGCCATTCTTTTACCGATTGTTTCTGCCGAATCTTGACCTCTTCCGATTAAACGTTTTTCCAATTCCTCACGAGAAGGCGGTAAAATAAAAATAGTCTTTACATTCGGAACTTTATTACGAATTTGACGGGCTCCCTGCCAATCAATATCTAAAAATACATCAATCCCATTCTCCAGACTCTTTTCTATCATCGGCAAAGAAGTACCGTAATAATTACCGAATACTTCAGCCCATTCTAAAAAATGCCCTTGCTCGATTAACGATTCGAATTCCTCATGACGAGTAAAATAATAATGTACCGCATGTTCCTCTCCCGGACGAGGATTACGCGTAGTATGAGAAACGGAAAGTTGAACTTCCGAACGAGGTAAATCCGCTAATAGCGCATTAATCAATGAGGATTTACCGGCACCGCTTGGTGCGGAAAGAATGTAAAGATTACCTAACATAACATTATTTATTATTTAAATGAAAAAGTTACAATTGAAAATGGAGAACCAATTTTTTAATCAGTTCTCCATTATTCACGAATTACTTACGTGCGAGAGGCGGAACAAACGTGATGCCTAAGTCCCAAGGTTGTTCAATCCACGTTTCTTGAGGAATATCAATTACATAATCGTCCACTAACGGTGCACCTGCCGGTTTAGCGAATACGGTTACGAATTTCGCTTTAGGATACATTTTGCGAATTTCTTTTGCCGTATTACCGGTATCAACCAAATCGTCCACAACAATGAAACCTTCGCCATCTGTTTGCGCCGCGTGTAATACTTTTAATTCGCCTTGTTCATCATGGTCATAGCTGGAAATACATACGGTTTCAACATGACGGATACTTAATTCACGCGCTAATACCGCCGCTGGAAACAAACCTCCGCGACTTACCGCAATAATCCCTTTCCATTGTGATGCGGGTAAAAGACGTTCCGCTAATTTACGGGCGTGCATATGGAACATATCCCAAGTTACAACATATTTTTCGTTTGTGTATTTTTCACTCATACAAAGTCCTAGATAAAAAAAAGCGGTGTCAAGGCACCGAATAAAAAAATTGCGTTATTCTAACCTAAAATGCGCATTCGTGCTATCATTTCCACTATTCTTCAACAATAGCGGTCTAATTTTTGCAAAATTTTACGAAATTTTGACCGCCTATAAGTTATTAAAGGTAAATATGTCTGAAATCACAAAACTTTCTCCAACCTTATTATGGCAATGGTTTGATAAAATCTGCGCAATTCCTCATCCTTCATACCATGAAAACCAACTGGCGGAATTTATCGTCGATTGGGCAAAATCTAAAAATTTATTTGCCGAACGCGATGAAGCGGGCAACGTATTAATTCGTAAACCGGCCACGCAAGGTATGGAAAATCGCTGTACTATCGCACTTCAAGCTCATTTGGATATGGTTCCGCAAGCAAATGCCGCAACACAGCACGACTTTCTCAAAGATCCTATTCAACCTTACATTGACGGAGAATGGGTCAAAGCCAAAGGCACGACTCTCGGTGCCGATAACGGCATCGGGCTTGCTTCTTGCCTAGCCGTATTAGAGGCTGACGATATTGCCCATCCTGCTCTTGAAATCTTACTGACGATGAGTGAAGAAGTCGGTATGGAAGGGGTTTTAGGCTTACGTCCGAATTGGTTAAAATCAGATATCATGATTAATACCGATACCGAAGAAAACGGCGAAATTTATATTGGTTGTGCCGGTGGTGAAAATATCAACTTATCACTTCCGCTTCAATATGAACCGACAGCTGCTGATGCTGCATTGCAAGTTACTTTAAAAGGCTTACAAGGTGGACATTCCGGCTGTGACATTCACACGACTCGAGCAAATGCGATAAAATTGATGGCGAGAATCCTAGCGGATGTTCAATCGAATTATCCGATACGTATTTCCGCACTAAAAGGCGGCTCTGTACGTAACGCGATTCCGCGTGAAGCACAAGTCACCTTAACCGTTGATGCAAATCATCAACAAAATGTAACTGCTTACTTAACCGAATTAGCGAAGAAAATTCAAAGTGAACTAAGATTAGCCGAAGCCAATTTAAAACTTGAAATTGAACCGGCGCAATTACCAAGTCAGTCATTAGCTATCGAATCTACTCAAAAAGTCATCCATTTACTTAACGTACTGCCAAACGGAATCGTCCGTAATAGCGATGTTGTCGAAAATGTAGTAGAGACTTCATTAAGCATCGGCTTAGTTAAAATTGAGGAGCAACAGCTTACCTCAACAATTTTAGCTCGCTCATTAATTGAAAGCGGAAAAGAAGATGTGAGAGGAAAAATCAATTCTCTTGCTGCATTAACGGGAGCAAAAGTAGCATTCTCCGGAAATTATCCGGGTTGGGAACCCGATACTCAGTCACGAATTACGCCATTAACCAAAGCAATTTATGATGAAGTTTTAGGTTATGAAGCTCAAGTTAAAGTTATTCATGCCGGATTAGAATGTGGACTAATCAAAAAGGTTTATCCTAATATAGATTTGGTTTCTATCGGACCGACAATCCAAAACGCTCATTCTCCGGATGAGAAAGTACATATCCCTGCAGTTGAAATTTATTGGGAATTGCTCACTAAATTACTTGCTCAGGCTCCGGTAAAATAATTACTAAAAAAATGCAGAACGGCTAGAATTTTACTTCTAGCCGTTTTTCTTTCTATCTTATTTCTCTACCATAATCTTCTTTAATATATTTAAACTATAAGCGGTCAAATTTCTTTGTTGTTTTACAAATACGCTAGTTGGAGCCGTTTGACTAAAATAGTCTATCACTGGGGAATTATAAGCTTAGGAAATTTATAAAAGGTAGGTCAAAAGGAAGAAACAAAGAAACTAAAGAAAAAATGAAGAATGAATGAACAAAGAATGATTCTGTTAAAACTATTATAAAAAAACCAAAACCCCGTAGTTATCGCTAACCACAGGGTTTCTTGCTTCGTTTTCGCTTTCGCGCTAAATTCAATCCGGCGATGCCCTACTCTCACATGGGGAAACCCCACACTACCATCGGCGTTACTGCGTTTTACTTCTGAGTTCGGAATGGATTCAGGTAGAGCCACAGCACTCTGGTCGCCAGAATATTCTGTTGATGTCTTTTGTCTTCTTTGTCTTTGTTCTTTCTTCTTAAATTCGAAACAAGCTGCTACTGAGTGTAGCGCTCAAAAACACTTGAGCGTTGTATAGTTAAGCCTCTCGGGCAATTAGTATGTGTTAGCTCAACGTATCACTACGCTTACACACCACACCTATCTACGTCGTAGTCTCCAACAACCCTTACAGTCTTATAGACTGGGAGAACTCATCTTGAGGCAAGTTTCGTGCTTAGATGCTTTCAGCACTTATCTCTTCCGCATGTAGCTACCCAGCAGTGCCTCTGGCGAGACAACTGGCACACCAGTGATGCGTCCACTCCGGTCCTCTCGTACTAGGAGCAGCCCCTCTCAATTCTCCAACGCCCACGGCAGATAGGGACCGAACTGTCTCACGACGTTCTAAACCCAGCTCGCGTACCACTTTAAATGGCGAACAGCCATACCCTTGGGACCTACTTCAGCCCCAGGATGTGATGAGCCGACATCGAGGTGCCAAACACCGCCGTCGATATGAACTCTTGGGCGGTATCAGCCTGTTATCCCCGGAGTACCTTTTATCCGTTGAGCGATGGCCCTTCCATTCAGAACCACCGGATCACTATGACCTGCTTTCGCACCTGCTCGACTTGTCCGTCTCGCAGTTAAGCTTGCTTATACCATTGCACTAACCTCACGATGTCCGACCGTGATTAGCAAACCTTCGTGCTCCTCCGTTACGCTTTGGGAGGAGACCGCCCCAGTCAAACTACCCACCAGACACTGTCCGAGTACCCGTTCCGGATACTTCGTTAGAACATCAAACGTTAAAGGGTGGTATTTCAAGGACGCCTCCAACAACACTGGCGTGTCATCTTCAAAGGCTCCCACCTATCCTACACATCAAAATTCAATGTTCAGTGTCAAGCTATAGTAAAGGTTCACGGGGTCTTTCCGTCTAGCCGCGGGTACACCGCATCTTCACGGCGATTTCAATTTCACTGAGTCTCGGGTGGAGACAGCCTGGCCATCATTATGCCATTCGTGCAGGTCGGAACTTACCCGACAAGGAATTTCGCTACCTTAGGACCGTTATAGTTACGGCCGCCGTTTACTGGGGCTTCGATCAGGAGCTTCTCTTGCGATAACACCATCAATTAACCTTCCAGCACCGGGCAGGCATCACACCCTATACGTCCACTTTCGTGTTTGCAGAGTGCTGTGTTTTTAATAAACAGTTGCAGCCAGCTGGTATCTTCGACCGGTTCAACCTTCGTGAGTAAATCACTACAATCTACGCCGGCGCACCTTCTCCCGAAGTTACGGTGCTATTTTGCCTAGTTCCTTCACCCGAGTTCTCTCAAGCGCCTGAGTATTCTCTACCTGACCACCTGTGTCGGTTTATAGTACGGTTTAGTATAACCTGAAGCTTAGTGGCTTTTCCTGGAAGCGTGGTATCGGTTACTTCAGTTCCGTAGAACCTCGTCATCACTTCTCGGTGTTGAATGGTGTTCCGGATTTGCCTAAAACACCCACCTACCGGCTTAAACGCACATCCAACAGTGCGATAACCTAACCTTCTCCGTCCCCACATCGCAGTTATACCAAGTACGGGAATATTAACCCGTTTCCCATCGACTACGCTTTTCAGCCTCGCCTTAGGGGCCGACTCACCCTGCCCCGATTAACGTTGGACAGGAACCCTTGGTCTTCCGGCGAACGAGTTTTTCACTCGTTTTATCGTTACTTATGTCAGCATTCGCACTTCTGATACGTCCAGCAAACCTCTCGATTCACCTTCATCCGCTTACAGAACGCTCCCCTACCCAACAATGTTTCCATTGATGCCGCAGCTTCGGTGACTAGTTTTAGCCCCGTTACATCTTCCGCGCAGGCCGACTCGACTAGTGAGCTATTACGCTTTCTTTAAATGATGGCTGCTTCTAAGCCAACATCCTAGCTGTCTAAGCCTTCCCACTTCGTTTCCCACTTAACTAGTACTTTGGGACCTTAGCTGGCGGTCTGGGTTGTTTCCCTCTCCACGACGGACGTTAGCACCCGCCGTGTGTCTCCTGAGTATCACTCTTCGGTATTCGCAGTTTGCATCGGGTTGGTAATCCGGGATGGACCCCTAGCCGAAACAGTGCTCTACCCCCGAAGGTGTCCGCTCAAGGCTCTACCTAAATAGATTTCGGGGAGAACCAGCTATCTCCCGGTTTGATTGGCCTTTCACCCCCAGCCACAAGTCATCCGCTAATTTTTCAACATTAGTCGGTTCGGTCCTCCAATTAGTGTTACCCAATCTTCAACCTGCCCATGGCTAGATCACCGGGTTTCGGGTCTATACCTTGCAACTCAATCGCCCAGTTAAGACTCGGTTTCCCTTCGGCTCCCTTATTCAGTTAACCTCGCTACAAAATATAAGTCGCTGACCCATTATACAAAAGGTACGCAGTCACAAGATTTCTCTTGCTCCCACTGCTTGTACGTACACGGTTTCAGGTTCTATTTCACTCCCCTCACCGGGGTTCTTTTCGCCTTTCCTTCACAGTACTGGTTCACTATCGGTCAATCAGGAGTATTTAGCCTTGGAGGATGGTCCCCCCATCTTCAAACAGGATTTCTCGTGTCCCGCCCTACTTGTCGTTAGCTTAGTACCATAATAATGTTTTCGGATACGGGATTATCACCCTCTACGATTGAGCTTCCCAGCTCATTCTCCTAACAAAACTATTATCACTAACAGGCTCTTCCGCTTTCGCTCGCCGCTACTGACAGAATCTCGGTTGATTTCTTTTCCTCGGGGTACTTAGATGTTTCAGTTCTCCCGGTTTGCCTTATTAAGCTATGGATTCACTTAATAATAGTAGATTCTTCATCTACTGGGTTTCCCCATTCGGATATCTTGGATTAAACGCTTCTTATCAACTCATCCAAGCTTTTCGCAGATTAGCACGTCCTTCTTCGCCTCTGATTGCCAAGGCATCCACCGTGTACGCTTAGTCACTTAACTATACAACCTCAAATGTTTTCAAATATTTTCAAATTTTATTTGAATGCATTCAACGCGATACTTTATTCAACTAAACACTTAGCTGCTTTTGTTCAGCTAAGATTTTTTAACTACTCAGACTTTCAATGTATTCGTTAGCACTTTCGCTTTAACGAACTTGAAAAATCTCTCAGTTTTCAGCTTGTTTCCAATTTTTTAAAGAACAATTTAAGACAATAATTTGACTTATCATCATGACTAAATAAACAAAATATCTATCAACAATATCTATTCACTTAGTCATGATGATTGGTGGAGATAAGCGGGATCGAACCGCTGACCTCCTGCGTGCAAGGCAGGCGCTCTCCCAGCTGAGCTATATCCCCATACATCATAACTCAATATAATCACACCTTTCAGCTTTCACTCGTTTTGAGTGGTGGGTCTGAGTGGACTTGAACCACCGACCTCACCCTTATCAGGGGTGCGCTCTAACCACCTGAGCTACAGACCCAAAAGGATGTCGGATTATATCCGTTTTCGTCTTCTTTCTATCAAACAATCTGTGTGAACACTTGCTGCCGCTCAATTTCTGGTAAGGAGGTGATCCAACCGCAGGTTCCCCTACGGTTACCTTGTTACGACTTCACCCCAGTCATGAATCATACCGTGGTAAACGCCCCCCTTGCGGTTAAGCTATCTACTTCTGGTACAACCCACTCCCATGGTGTGACGGGCGGTGTGTACAAGGCCCGGGAACGTATTCACCGCAACATTCTGATTTGCGATTACTAGCGATTCCGACTTCATGGAGTCGAGTTGCAGACTCCAATCCGGACTTAGACGTACTTTGTGAGATTTGCTCCATGTCGCCATCTTGCTTCCCTCTGTATACGCCATTGTAGCACGTGTGTAGCCCTACTCGTAAGGGCCATGATGACTTGACGTCATCCCCACCTTCCTCCGGTTTATCACCGGCAGTCTCCTTTGAGTTCCCGACCTAATCGCTGGCAACAAAGGATAAGGGTTGCGCTCGTTGCGGGACTTAACCCAACATTTCACAACACGAGCTGACGACAGCCATGCAGCACCTGTCTCATGGTTCCCGAAGGCACTCTCGTATCTCTACAAGATTCCATGGATGTCAAGAGTAGGTAAGGTTCTTCGCGTTGCATCGAATTAAACCACATGCTCCACCGCTTGTGCGGGCCCCCGTCAATTCATTTGAGTTTTAACCTTGCGGCCGTACTCCCCAGGCGGTCGATTTATCACGTTAGCTTCGGGCACCAGACTCACAGTCCAATCCCCAAATCGACAGCGTTTACAGCGTGGACTACCAGGGTATCTAATCCTGTTTGCTCCCCACGCTTTCGCACATGAGCGTCAGTACATTCCCAAGGGGCTGCCTTCGCCTTCGGTATTCCTCCACATCTCTACGCATTTCACCGCTACACGTGGAATTCTACCCCTCCCTAAAGTACTCTAGTTGACCAGTATGAAATGCAATTCCCAGGTTAAGCCCGGGGCTTTCACATCTCACTTAATCAACCGCCTGCGTGCCCTTTACGCCCAGTTATTCCGATTAACGCTCGCACCCTCCGTATTACCGCGGCTGCTGGCACGGAGTTAGCCGGTGCTTCTTCTGTAGTTAACGTCAATTACCAAATCTATTAAATTTGATACCTTCCTCGCTACCGAAAGAACTTTACAACCCGAAGGCCTTCTTCATTCACGCGGCATGGCTGCATCAGGGTTCCCCCCATTGTGCAATATTCCCCACTGCTGCCTCCCGTAGGAGTCTGGACCGTGTCTCAGTTCCAGTGTGGCTGGTCATCCTCTCAGACCAGCTAGAGATCGTCGGCTTGGTCAGCCTTTACCTAACCAACTACCTAATCCCACTTGGGCTCATCTTATGGCAGGTGGCCCGAAAGTCCCACCCTTTAATCCTAAGATATTACGCGGTATTAGCTACAGTTTCCCGTAGTTATCCCCCTCCATAAGCCAGATTCCCAAGCATTACTCACCCGTCCGCCACTCGTCGGCAAAGAAAGCAAGCTCCCTTCCCGTTACCGTTCGACTTGCATGTGTTAAGCCTGCCGCCAGCGTTCAATCTGAGCCATGATCAAACTCTTCAATTCAAAAAGTTTAATCGCTCAATATTCTGCTTAGCTAAGTTCACTTCCCTTACCTAACCAAGTTAAGCAAAAAGAAAAATATGAATTTCTAGTTTAAGCACCTATTAAGACTTCAAGTTTTAAATAATATTTTCAAAATCAAGTCAATCAACAAGTGCCCACACAGATTGTCTGATATATTGTTAAAGAGCAAAAAAGAACGACGCACCGCATTTACTTCTCGTTCACAACAGTGCGTCGTTGTGTGGGTGCATTATAGAGAAATCTAAATTCCTTGCAAGTACTTTTTTCAAAAAAATCTTGAAAAAGTGATTGAAAGAACAGATTTAATACAATTCGCATATTATTTTAACTGAATAAGTGCATTAATTGTGCTTTTAATCCGCTTTGACGCTGAAGATTATTATTCACCGCCTGTAACCAAACTTGTTTTTCTCCGAATAAAGTAAAATGCTTTTTAGCTCGGGTAATCGCCGTATAAATTAATTCTTTACTCATAACCGGTGCAAAGTGCAATGGCGTTATCAGTAAGGTATGTTCAAATTCGGAACCTTGCGACTTATGAACCGTCATTACATAAGCCGGTTCAAATTCGGGAAGTCTATTCAGAGAAAGACTTAAATATCCATCGTCAATTTTCGTATCAAAATAAACTCTCGATATTCCGTTCTCATCCGGTAAGATAATCCCTATATCGCCGCTATAAATATGATTTTGCGGCGAGTTCTGTGTAATGAGTAACGGTTTACCGATATAGTAATTTTTACTTTGTTCTAAAGAAATCAGTTTTGCCGCCGCTAATGCCGTTTCTATCCTTTTATTTAATTGCTCTACGCCCAATTCACTTATACGCAATGCGGATAAGAATCTTACTTTTTGAAAAACCTCGAAAATTTCATTTACCGACACTTTCGTCGGATTATTGTAACGTTGTTTAACAAGCGTTAGATATTCCTTATAAAGCTCGACCGCTTTATCCGTTATTTGTTTCACGTAGTTTTGAATCCACTGCTGTTTTTCCGGGAAATCCGAAGTGTGTGCATATTCGATCAAAGATAAATCCGCTGAGCCTTTTGCAAAAAGTTGCCAAGATTCAACCGCTTGCTTTTCATTAACCAGTTTCGCCAACTGACCGATTCCGGAATTATCGTCAAAACGATAACTTTTTTTCAAATGACATAACGCATCACAAATAGGTAATGATTTTCCTTTCGGAACTAATTGATACTCGGTAACTTGATTCAAATAATCGCAATGCTTCCGGCTATATCCCTGTTGAAGAAACGCTCCGAGTTCTCCCATAATCGCTCCGGCTTCAACCGACGCAAGCTGATCTTTATCGCCTAAAATAATTAATCGGGTATTTGGTTTTAATGCCGCCATTAATTTTTCCATTAAAAAAAGATCAATCATAGACGCTTCATCCACCACTAAAAGGTCAATATGTAACGGATTTTTTGAGTGATAACGAGGCTCATCACTTTGCGGACGTATTCCTAACAAACGATGAATTGTCGAGGCGGTCGTTGGAATTTCAAAATTCAAATTAAGCACGCTTAAACTTAATGTGATTGACTCTTTTAAACGTGCCGCCGCTTTTCCTGTCGGTGCGACAAGCGCAACATTCAACATTGCTTTACCGCTACGTAGCTGTTTTTCTTGCAACGCAGCTAATAATTTGGCGACCGTTGTAGTTTTACCGGTTCCCGGCCCGCCTGAAATTATGCTAAACTTTTGTTTGATAGCCGTAGCGACCGCTATTTTTTGCCAATTTATTTCATCCGACTTTTCAAATAGTTTTTCTAGAATTTGCTTATCCAATGCGGTATTGGCAATTTGTTCGGGAAATTCGACCGCTTTCACTAAGTAATTCGCGATATTGTTTTCCGCCTGCCAATAACGATAAAAATAAAGTAACCCGTGTTGAAACAACATCGGTGCGACTTGCTTAGGATCCGAACTAAACGCAATATGGTTTTGTAGTACGTCCTGCCATTCAAGCGGCGTGATTCCGCCGATTTTTCGCAAAATTTCATCATTAAGCGCCTTTTCCTCATTTCGATTTGATAAACCGAAAAAAAATCGTGAGGCTTGAGAATCCAAAGGAATAGCGGCATGACCTTGCATTACGTGAAAAGAAACTAATGCGGCAAGCAATACCGCCAAGTTTTTTTGTTGTTCGGTATAGGGATAACTTTGCTGTTTACGATCAATCATTTTAGCGAATTGATAATCCAATTCGGAAATCACATTCGTTTCTTTTAACTCATATAAAAGCGTCAGCATAAATAAAATCCTCTAAACTTAATCCGCTTAGAATTATCCGATGTTCATTATTCATTGTCCATTTATTCTCATCGAGCGTATAATTATCTTTACTTTCAAATGAAATCATCAAAAAAAGTAATGAAACCAGCAACAGCAACTATTAGCCGAGAGGCTCTCCGCCATAATATAGAACTGATAAAAACCTTCGCACCTCAACAAAAACTGCTTGCCATGATCAAAGCGAATGCTTACGGGCAAGGATTATTGCCTGCCGCCGACACGCTCGCCGATTTGGTTGAAGGATTCGGGGTCGCGCGTTTAAGGGAAGCGCTCGAAATTCAAGAAACCGGTTACACCGGCAAGATTTTATTAATCGAAGGATTCTTTGATCGAGAAGAATTACTGAAGACCCTTTCCAGACGATTCGATACCGTTATACATTGCCAAGAACAACTTGAACTTCTCGAACAAGTTGCCGAAGAATGGCAGCGAGAGCAACAAAAAGGCTTTTGGAAACGCAAGGCGAAAATTTATTTTCCGATTAATGTTTGGTTAAAAATTGATACCGGTATGCACCGCCTCGGCGTACATCCCGAACAAGTTGATATGTTCTATCAACGCTTAAAGGCCTGTCCGTTAGTGGAAAGTATTAGCTTTGTCAGCCATTTTAGCCGAGCGGACGAACCGGATTGCGGTTATACCGAAAAACAAATCGCCATATTTGAAGCGGCGACCTCTCCTTATCCTACACACGAACGCAGTATTTCCGCTTCGAGCGGTATTTTATATTGGAAACAGGCGCATTATGACTGGGTTCGTCCCGGTATTATTATGCACGGTATTTCTCCGCACTATACGCCGATTACCGATTTAGGCTTCAAACCGGTAATGACGCTCGCTTCTTCCTTAATTGCGGTCAGAACGCATAAAGCGGGCGAACCGGTCGGATACGGTGGTGCTTGGGTAAGTGATAAAGACACTAAATTAGGTGTGGTGGCAATGGGTTACGGTGACGGCTATCCGCGCAATGCGCCGGAAGGCACGCCGGTTTTAGTAAACGGACGAATCGTACCGATTGTCGGCCGCGTTTCGATGGATATGCTGACCGTTGATCTCGGAGCAGACAGTCAAGATAAAGTCGGTGACGAAGTGATTTTCTGGGGCAAAGATCTATTAATCGAGGAAGTCGCACAACATATCGGGGTAATCAGCTATGAATTGATTACCAAACTTACCCCACGGGTAATTTTTGAATACGAATAATTCATATAAAAAGCGGTCGTTTTTACAAGAAAATTTGCAAAAACGACCGCTTATTTATTCACTTAGATTAAGAAAACTCAATCTTAATTATTTTGCACAACCGCAGTGTGAAGCGTGTTCTTCAAAACGACGAGCCGCTTCGTCCCAGTTTACCACGTTCCAGAACGCTTTAATGTAGTCCGGACGGCGGTTTTGGTAATGTAAGTAGTAAGCGTGTTCCCAAACGTCTAAAGCTAAAATAGGGAAACCTGAAACGCCCGCAACCTCTTTACCCATAATCGGGTTATCTTGGTTTGCCGTTGAAACAACCGCTAATTTACCGTCTTCAACCACTAACCATGCCCAACCTGAACCGAAACGCGTTGCCGCCGCTTTTTCAAATTCCGCTTGGAACGCTTCTACCGAACCGAAATCACGTACGATTGCATCTTTTAATGCACCTTGTAAAGTCGTACCGGTTTTTAAACCTTTCCAGAAAAGCGTGTGGTTTACGTGGCCGCCAACGTTGTTACGAACTGCGGTACGTTTCTCAGCCGGAACTTGGCTTAAGTCTTTAATTAACGCACCCGGGC
Organism: Actinobacillus lignieresii; assembly: GCF_900444945.1. Taxonomy (NCBI): domain Bacteria; kingdom Pseudomonadati; phylum Pseudomonadota; class Gammaproteobacteria; order Pasteurellales; family Pasteurellaceae; genus Actinobacillus; species Actinobacillus lignieresii. The sequence goes on from NZ_UFRM01000001.1 coordinate 1,139,169, forward strand.
ATTTTTCTAAAAGCTCAGGGTGAGCTTCTAACGCCGCATTTGCGTTATTTACGTATGTTTGGTGGTGTTTAGTATGATGGATTTCCATCGTTGCTTTATCGAAATGTGGCTCTAACGCATCATAAGCGTAGCCTAACTCTGGTAATTGATATGCCATTTTAGGGTCCTTTTTGTTAGGTGAATAAAAATCGTGTTAAATATACCAAAAATAGGCTTGAGAAGACATCATTTTTTAATCTAAATCAAAAAAATAGAATTTTTCTATCATTTTATGAAACTATTTTTAGTTCCGCCTTTTATTTCTAAAAAAAACCATTGACAAACCAAACACTTTCCCCCATTCTCTCGAATAAGTGAAATATTGATTCAACAATATACAGAGTAACTAGAATTATGGCACGTTTTACAATGATTACCACCACCGGCATGATGACCATTATGTGTAAGGCATAATGCGGGGATGTGTACCAGTAAAACGGCAAGAAACAGACTAAACCCGCTAACAAGCGGGTTTTTTTATACCTAAATTTGCAAATACTAATATCAAAAAATCATCAGGAGAAATTATGCGAGTTCTTAAATTTGGCGGTACTTCCCTTGCAAACCCGGAACGCTTTATCCAAGCTGCCGACATCATTGAAAAGGCACATTTAAAAGATCAGGCGGCGGGCGTACTTTCCGCTCCGGCTAAAATCACCAATCACCTTGTCGCCATCGTCGATAAAGCTATCGCAGGCGAATCTTTCGAAACCAACCTAAAAGAAGCTACCGAAATTTTCCACAATATTATCAATGGACTCTATGCAACAAATAATAATGTTGATCGTGAAGGCTTATTGGCTTTAGTGGAAGCGGAACTTACCCAAATTCAAGGTGTGGCAAGTGAAGCGGCAAAAAGCAAATCATTACCGGATAGTGTTGCGGCGACGATTCACTGCCGTGGCGAAAAACTATCGATTGCAATGATGCAAGCGTGGTTTGAAGCAAAAGGTTACGATGTTACTCGTATTGATCCTGTTGAAAAATTATTAGCGCACGGTAGCTATTTGGAATCTTCGGTCGATATTAACGAATCGACCAAACGCATAAATGCCGGTTCGATTCCGAAGAAAAACGTAGTGTTAATGGCAGGTTTTACTGCGGGTAATGAGAACGGTGAACTGGTCTCACTCGGTCGTAACGGTTCCGACTATTCGGCAGCATGTTTAGCCGCTTGTTTAAAAGCGGATTGTTGCGAAATTTGGACGGACGTGGACGGCGTTTATACTTGTGACCCTCGCTTAGTGCCTGAAGCGATTTGTTTAGAATCAATGAGTTATCAAGAAGCGATGGAACTTTCTTACTTCGGTGCGAAAGTCATTCACCCTCGTACTATCGGTCCGTTAGTGCCGTTAAATATTCCGTGTTTAATTAAAAATACCGCAAATCCTGATGCGAAAGGCACATTAATCGACGGCAACGTAGCGACTGACGGTTTAAAAGTAAAAGGCATTACTAATCTTGATAATGTTGCAATGTTTAACGTATCCGGTGCCGGTATGCAAGGTATGGTCGGTATGGCGGCTCGCGTATTCTCGACTATGTCGAAAGCCGGCATTTCGGTCATTCTAATTACTCAATCTTCTTCCGAATACAGTATCAGTTTCTGCGTACCTGCAAAATTTGAGGAAAAAGCGACCGCTTGCTTAAATGCGGAATTTGCTCAAGAGTTAAGTAAAGGCGATTTGGATCCGATTGATATGATCCGCGAGCTTTCTATCATTTCGGTAGTCGGTGACGGTATGCGTACCGCAAAAGGGATTGCCGCTCGTTTCTTCTCTTCACTGGCACAAGCCAATATCAGCATCGTTGCCATTGCACAAGGCTCGTCCGAGCGTTCGATTTCAGCGGTAGTGCCGATGAATAAAGCGATTGAAGCGGTTAAAGCGACCCATCAAGGTTTATTCAGCAATAAAAAATCGATTGAAGTCTTTCTAGTCGGGGTAGGCGGAGTCGGAAGCGAACTTATCGATCAAATCAAACAACAAAAAGAATTTTTAGCAAAGAAGGATATTGAAATCCGTGTATGCGCATTGGCGAATGCGGATAAAATGCTCCTCAACGAAAACGGTTTAAATTTAGATAATTGGAAAAGCGATTTAGAAACGGCAACCCAACCGTCCGATTTCGACGTTTTACTCTCGTTTATTAAGTTACACCACGTAGTAAATCCGGTATTTGTCGATTGTACCGCGGCGCAATCAGTGGCAAACCTTTATACCCGAGCGTTAAAAGAAGGTTTCCACGTTGTTACCCCAAACAAGAAAGCCAATACCGGTAGTTACCGATATTACCAAGAATTACGTGAAGCTGCTCGCCAAGGTCAGCATAAATTCTTATACGAAACGAACGTAGGCGCAGGCTTACCGGTTATCGAAAACTTACAAAACTTATTGGCTGCCGGTGACGAAGTGGAAAAATTCGAGGGGATTTTATCCGGCTCGCTTTCATTTATTTTCGGTAAATTAGACGAAGGTTTAAGCCTTTCGGAAGCAACGTTAATCGCAAAAGAAAAAGGCTTTACCGAGCCGGATCCGCGTGATGACCTTTCCGGTGCGGATGTCGCTCGCAAACTATTGATTCTTGCGCGCGAAACCGGTTTGGCACTGGAATTCGACGATATTGAAGTGGAAGGCGTACTACCGAAAGGCTTCTCGGACGGTATGAGTAAAGAAGAATTCTTAAAAGTCTTGCCGGAAATCGACGCACAGTTTAATGAACAAGTCCAAGCGGCTAAAGCGGAAGGTAAAGTATTACGCTATGTCGGTTCGATTACCGGCGATAAATGTCGTGTTGCTATTGAAGCGGTAGATGAAAATCACCCGCTTTATAAAGTAAAAGACGGTGAAAATGCGCTGGCATTCTTAACCCGTTACTATAGCCCGATTCCGCTCTTATTAAGAGGTTACGGTGCAGGTACGGACGTAACCGCCGCCGGTATTTTTGCCGATATTCTGCGTACATTACACGGAGGTTCAAACTAATGACGACATTACGAATTTATGCTCCGGCATCAAGTGCCAATCTAAGTGTCGGTTTTGACTCGTTAGGTGCGGCGATTTCACCGATTGACGGCTCGTTACTCGGCGATGTGGTACAAATTGAAGATTGCGAAACCGCTTTTGAGCTGGAAAGCGCCGGTTATTTCGTGCGTAAATTACCGAAAGAGCCGCAAAAAAACATCGTTTATCAAGCCTACGTATTATTTAGCGAACGTCTGAAATTACGCGGCGGTTCGGTTAAAAACTTACGCCTCACGCTTGAAAAAAATATGCCGATCGGCTCGGGTTTAGGTTCAAGCGCCTGCTCAATCGTAGCGGCATTGGTTGCATTAAATAAATTCCATGACGAACCGTTTTCTAAAATGGAATTATTGGAAATGATGGGCGAATTGGAAGGACGAATTTCCGGCTCAATCCACTACGACAACGTCGCACCTTGCTATTTGGGCGGTTTGCAGTTAATGACTCAATCGCTCGGCAATATTTGCCAAACCATCCCGTTCTTTGACGAATGGTATTGGGTACTGGCTTATCCGGGCGTTGAAGTTTCGACGGCGGAAGCTCGTGCTATTTTACCGAAAAACTATACTCGTCAAGATATGATTCAACAGGCGCGTTACCTCGGTTCGTTCGTACACGCTTGTCATACGCATCAAGACATCTTAGCGGCGACAATGATGAAGGATTTAATTGCCGAGCCGTATCGTGAAAATCTGTTACCGAACTTTGCCGAAGTTCGCCAAGGCTGTAAAGATCTCGGTGCATTATCGGTAGGTATTTCCGGTTCGGGCCCGACAATGTTTGCCATTGCGCCGGATTTGGAACACGCTCAAAAATTAGTAGCCTATCTTGAAAAAGAGTATCTACAGAATAACGAAGGCTTTATTCATATCTGTAAAGTGGATAACCAAGGCGCGCGTGAATTGAAATAATTCGCAGTGTATTTAGCCTACTATACAAGCGGTCGGATTTTGCAAAAAAATTGTAAAATCCGACCGCTTTTTTAGTGTGATTCTCCTCGTCTTTTGAACAAGTCAATTTCATATTCCTTTCCGTTATATTAAATGATTTTTCGCCACTAACATCTTTCGGAAAAATATCGTATGCTTGCCGAGAAATCTTAATTCAGACTAAAGGAACAACTCTATGACAATTTATGCAGACAACTCATATACTATTGGCAATACCCCGATTGTTCGTTTAAAAAACTTCGGTCAAAACGGCAACTTATTAGTAAAAATCGAATCTCGTAATCCAAGTTTCAGCGTGAAATGCCGTATCGGCGCCAATATGGTATGGCAAGCAGAAAAAGACGGTATTTTAGCCGAAGGCAAAGAAATCGTAGATGCGACCAGCGGCAATACCGGTATTGCTCTCGCTTATGTGGCGGCGGCTCGCGGTTATAAAATCACTCTTACCATGCCGGAAACAATGAGTACCGAACGTAAACGCTTATTACGCGGTTTAGGCGTAAACTTGGTTTTAACCGAAGGCTCAAAAGGTATGAAAGGCGCGATTGCTAAAGCGGAAGAAATCGTCGCAAGCGATCCGAACCGTTATGTGATTTTAAAACAGTTTGAAAATCCGGCGAACCCGGCGATTCATCAACAAACCACCGGCCCGGAAATTTGGAATGCGACCGAAGGTAAAGTGGACGTGATCGTTGCCGGTGTGGGTACGGGCGGTACGATTACCGGTATTTCTCGCTATATCAAACAAGATCAGGGCAAACAAATTATTTCCGTTGCGGTCGAACCGAAAGAATCACCGGTTATTAGCCAAACCTTAAACGGCGAAGAAGTTAAACCGGGTCCGCACAAAATCCAAGGTATCGGAGCCGGCTTTATTCCGAAAAACTTAGACTTAAGCCTTATCGACCGTGTCGAACAAGTTTCAAGTGAAGAAGCGATTGCAACCGCACGCAGAATTATGGCGGAAGAAGGTATTTTAGTCGGTATTTCATCCGGTGCGGCGGTTGCGGCGGCGGATCGTTTAGCGAAGTCACCAGAATTTGCAGATAAACAAATCGTGGCGATTCTCCCATCCGCTTCTGAGCGTTATTTAAGCACCTTATTATTTGAAGGTGTAGAAGTTTAATTTTCTCTTCTTTCTTTAAAATGCCGGCATAACGCCGGCATTTTTCGTTTAGAAATGCTCATAAGCGGTCTATTTTTGCAAAGAATTTGCAATTTGGATGATTTTGCTATATTATTTACCAAGTCTTTTTACGGTATTATCCGTATCTATTTATTCTTAAATTAATCCAATCTTACAATTATCAAGAATTATTTCTTATGCATCTTACTCAATTAAAAAACACTCCTGTATCGGATCTTGTTGCGCTCGGCGAAGGGCAAATGGGCTTAGAAAATTTAGCTCGTTTACGTAAACAAGACATCATTTTCGCCATTCTTAAACAACACGCGAAAAGCGGTGAAGATATTTTCGGTCAAGGTATCTTAGAAATTTTACCCGACGGTTTCGGTTTCTTACGTTCGGCAGACAGTTCATATCTTGCGGGTCCTGACGATATTTATGTTTCTCCGAGCCAAATTCGCCGTTTCAACTTACAAACCGGTGATAAAATCGAAGGTAAAATTCGTCCGCCGAAAGAAGGCGAACGCTATTTTGCTTTATTGAAAGTTGATCTTGTCAATGATGACAAACCTGAAGTTTCTCGCAGCAAAATTTTATTTGAAAACTTAACCCCTTTACACGCCAATTCACGTTTACGTATGGAACGCGGAAACGGCTCAACCGAAGATTTAACCGCTCGTATTCTTGATTTAGCAGCCCCTATCGGTAAAGGTCAGCGTGGTCTGATCGTTGCACCGCCGAAAGCAGGTAAAACCGTGCTTCTGCAAAACATCGCACAAAGCATTACCCATAATCACCCCGAATGTGAATTGATCGTGTTACTGATTGACGAACGTCCGGAAGAGGTAACCGAAATGCAGCGTACCGTACGCGGCGAAGTAATTGCCTCCACCTTTGACGAACCGGCGACACGTCACGTACAGGTTGCGGAAATGGTAATCGAAAAAGCGAAGCGCTCGGTAGAGCATAAAAAAGACGTAGTTATCTTATTAGACTCGATTACTCGTCTTGCTCGTGCTTACAATACTGTGACGCCTGTTTCCGGTAAAATCCTTTCCGGTGGTGTGGATGCGAACGCATTACATCGCCCGAAACGTTTCTTCGGTGCGGCGCGTAACGTAGAAGAAGGCGGCAGCTTAACCATTATTGCGACGGCATTAGTTGATACCGGTTCAAAAATGGACGAAGTGATCTTTGAAGAGTTTAAAGGTACCGGTAATATGGAATTACACCTTTCTCGTAAAATTGCGGAACGTCGCGTATTCCCTGCGATTGAGTTTAATCGTTCCGGTACACGTAAAGACGACTTATTAATGTCGCCGGAAGAACATCGTAATGCGTGGATGTTACGTAAAGTACTGAATCCGATGGATGAAGTGGCGGCAATGGAATGGTTAATCGATAAACTCGGCGTAGCCAAAACCAACGAAGAATTCTTCGAATTAATGAAACGCTCATAAAAAATATAAGCACTCTTCCGAGTGCCTTTTATCGGTTACTTCGCTAGAATGTAGCTTCCAAACTTAATACGTAGTTTCTGCCCGGTGCCGCATAACTTGCATGACCTCGATTGTAAACCGGAATCACACTGGTTACCGCCGTTTGGCGAACCGCTTCCCACGTACTATATTTACGATTGGTTAAGTTATAAACACCGCCTCGTACGGTAAAGTGTTTAGCAAAAGTATAATAACCGATAACATCATAAATATACCAAGGTCGAGTACGTTGATTCGTCACACCTTTTACCACATCACCGGTGTAATAAGCCGTTCTACCGATTAACTCGCTGGCTTTTTTCGCTTTGGAATAAGTCAGAATATAATTCACACCCCATTTACCGTTAGGCTCATCATAGCCTAAACTTGCCACATAACGTTCCGGCTGTATCGCATCCAATACCGGGCTACGTACAAACACATAATTCGGTTTCGTATCGACGTTTTTCACTTTAATACGGTTATAAGCAAGATTTGAATATAAACCGTCCGGTAAAGCCGACCAGATACCGTGCCAATTGAGTTTACCCAATAGGTTTATCCCATTAAGGTTAATTGATTGTAGGTTATAAAAACCATGAATACCGTCAATCCCTTTTTCTTTTGCACTAACAATCAAATCTTTGTAACGATTATCAAAATAGCTCACTTCCATTGTACCGAAATTACCGTTGAGCTCTAACCCAACCTCTTGATTAAGCGCTTTTTCCGAGGTCAGTTTCTTTTTAAGTAACGCTTTACGTCCATATTTGCTATCTATAGCGCCGGGAGTACGACGACCGAACATTTCATCAAACGATGGGACTCTAAAACCGCTTGAAGCACGGTAAGACAAAGCAATATGCTCTAACGGTCGAACCGTTAATCCGGTATTCCAAGAGAAATTTTTATGTGTTCCGGCATCAACCCAATCATCATCCGATTTAAAACGATGGTAGTCATAACGTACACCTAATCCTAGATCCAGCTTATCACCAAAGAAAATACGATCCGACAGACCGATTGCGTAATGCTGCCCTTTAGTAATATGTGCCGAACAATCGCTAAAATCTTTTCGTTTTCCATAACCATCATGAACGATACAATGATTATGATGAGCGACTATCACTTGTCTTTTACCGATAATTCTCGGGTATTTATAAGTACCGCTATTATGATAGCCGACATCTTGATCCCGATTGCCGACATCATAATACGGATGTGCCGACTCATCCTCTTTAGAATAAACTAAATAAGTACTCTCAAATTGATCTCTCTTATGATTAGAACGCATACGATCATAATTCATCGCTAAATTAAATAAGTGCTGAGTTTTACCGACCATTAAATCCTTTTCAAAAGAAAGTTGCACTTGTTTATGACGTTCCTTATAAATATTCCGTTCATAAGAGGCGTTGGAATCTCGTTTATCCGGCGTTACCTTACAGTTTTTATCAAAATATGGGTATTTACTGCAATTCAAATTATGTACTTTAGTCAGTAAACGAATATCTTGTTGATCCAAATTGAGCGTTAAACGGTCAAAAGCCCCTTTGTCATTATCGGACTTATATTGATAGCCGAATCCTAAACGGCGTTTAGTATGTCGTTCGTCAAAAAACCTTGCTCTACTCCAATAAGTGCTTCGTACTAAATCAGGATTAAGCGTATTTCCGTAACCAATCGCTTGAGAAGGATCATCCGGATAGAAATTTCTGCCGAATAGCGAGTACTCCACTTCGGTTTTTTTAGGATCCAGTTGCCCTTTACCGTTCCGTAATAAACCGGCATATTTCTCTTGCGTCATATCCTGTATATCATAACGTTGCTTGGTTTGTTCAAATACGGCGTTTACCGAATGTTTCGGTGAAAAATGGTACGCTAATTTAAATAACCAAGAGCCGGATTGATATTTCATCGGGTTAGGAGCAATTCGACCGTCACCGGTATAATCTTTCGCATTGTTCGAATCTTTTACGACTTTCGCTCCTCGTACAATCGGGCGAGGCGTACAGCCGGGATTACTTCCTTGCCCGGTCGGACATTCGTCTTGAAAAACAAACCAGTTATCTCTTTGATTTTTATCCAAATTAAGTTCTCTTGGCACGACACGATAGAAGGACTACCTTACATTAGTAGCATCTTTATGGATTTCCGTTTCTTTGCCCTTTCGATGCGTATATTGTACTAACGCTTCGAATCCGCCGGCACGACCTGCAAAACTTAGCGATTCGCTAAATTGCTTATTTTTACTCGAATAGGCTGTTTTACTGTCTAATCCCCAATTTTGTCCTTCTTTAATCACATCGTCGGGATTTTTGGTACGGAATCCGACCGCACCGCCTAAGGCACCGCTACCGTATTCTTGCGAACTGGCTCCCTTACTAAATTCAATCGAACGAATATTTTCATATTCGATTTCATTAATCGCTCCGCCTTGGGCAAACGGAGATAAACTCTTATAAGACTGAATTTGCGGTAAGCCGTCCACCAGTAATGCGACGCGATTACGATCCACCCCGCGAATCGAATAGCCGCTACTTGCCCCCCGTCCTTGTTCAACCACTGAAATACCGGGATCATAACGAGTCAGATCACGAATATTTTGTACCTGCTCTTTATCAAGATCTTTACTGGTTTTAGTCACTTTACCTAAACCTGTTACTTCGTTTTGTCGGCGGTGTACCTCCGTTTTCGCTTTGACCGTAACAGTACCTAATTCCGTTTCAGTTTGCTTCGCATACGTTTGTGCGGATAAAATCAGAAAGGCGGATTGCACGGCAATATAGCTTAAACTTAATTTAAATTGCTTCACTCTCGACCTCTCTCTTATTTCTTCTCAACTTGACGTTTCGCACCGAAAACACTGGCTGCTTTATCTTTACTTTGTTCAGTACTTAACAAACTACCGCCGATCTCTGAAGCCGTCTTACCATAAAAACCTCCTGATACTTTGCCATCAACATGGTATGTCTTTCCGTTCGCACTAAAACCGTTTTGCAGTGTTTTTACGACGCCGGAAAAACCGTTTTTATCTATTACGCCTTCTTGAAGCGACAATACGGTACCGCTAGTCGGTCCGCTACCAAAGCCACCGTTTACTCTCTTATTATCAAAATCCACTTGTAAATATGCCGCACTGTTTTCCGGTGTTTGCCATTTCGTACCGTCTTGGCTGCTGATTTGCCCTTGCCAACTGCCTTTATAAGCAAATACTCCCGATTTCGGAATGGCATCTACGGCGGTGCGTTCTCCGGTTAAATATAGTTTTGGCCCTTCGCCCGCCACGTCAAAAGTACCGAATTTAACATCCGCCAAATTCTCACAACAAGCGGTCACTTTTACCGTTTTATTTGCAAATTGGTGATCAAAATTTTGTTTGAGTAACGGGATAATATGTCCGTCAATCACGAGTAAATTCGCTTGCCCGAACGAATCCATCTCGCTTTGCTTAAAATCTTTTAAATCGATTTGTCGAGCATCGAATTTCGTTTCCGTTTCCGCTTTATTGCCTTTCTGTTTAGCGGCAAACACGCCGAATAACGATTTATCGTTGGTTAAGAATTTTCCCGCCAATTCTTCCGCATTCGGTCCGTAGAATCCGCCTTCTAAAGAATTATTGGCATCTTTGCCGAAATAACGATCTTTCGGATCAGCGGCTTTTGCACTACCGCGAAAACGGTTGCCAAACAGTTTTCCGTCAATATCGTAGCGTTTGGTTCTTTCTTGTGCTTTATTGCCATACACAGGATAATTTCGATATAACTGACCGGTTATTTCTTTTTTACCGAAATTTACAGTAAATTCGCTGGTATGTCCGACTGCTCCTTTACTTTTCTCATAGTTTACCGGTTCATCATAAGATGTCGCCCCATAACGATCACCGACGTGAGATTCTTCAAAGCCTTCCGCTCTACGTTTATTAACCGCATCGGTGGTGAAATCCCATGTGCCTTCATATTTCACAATTTTATCTACCGGTAATGCTTTGGACGGATTTACTCCTTTATAAAACACATAGCCAACTTTACCGGAACGATATACATCCTGTTGTTTCTCATTTTTCTCTGTCGAAAATCCTCCCTCGCTAAAGACAAATCCGGAGCGAACATAATCCATATTTCTAGTACGCAGTGCTGTTTTTCCATCATGAGAATAAACTAACCCCTGTTTGGATTTTTTTACCGCAGGATGTTCTTCAATCTCTTTTTTGTTCGGAATTTCGTCTAAACTTCCTCCCAGACGCTTAACGTTATCCGGAGAAAGTTCCACTCGTTCTTCCGCCTTAGGACCGATAATACGTCTTGGTATCGCAATTTCTGAACCTAAAGTCGGTTGTAAAAATTCCGGTAACTGCTCGTAAGGTTTCGCTTCGGTAACGTCATCTCCAAACTCTATAGGTTTAGTCTTTTTAGGATCATACCTCGGTATTTGTTCTTGAGTGTTATCTAAGCCAAAACCACCTTTACCACCTGAACAGGCGGTCAGTAATGTTGCGGCTATTACTATCGCAATTTGTGATTTTTTCACATTCATTTAAGTTCTCCTTTTATAAATGAAAATAATTATCATTTAAATTAAAGCAAATATTTTTAATTATTTTGTAAGAAATTGTATAAATATCTCTTTATTTACAATAACATAGATTAAACATAATAAAAAAATCCCCCTAAGTGATTCACTTAAGGGGATTCGTTCGTCTTAAATTTTTTAAACGTTATTTGCAAAAAATTGCTAAAATCTAACCGCTTACAGGCTTTCCAAAACCTCTCTTAACACCGTAACACCATGATCGATTTGTTGTTCGGAAATCACTAACGGTGGTAATAAACGTAATTTGGTTTTAGCAGTAAGTGTTAATACACCTTTCTCTATTGCTTTCGCCACCACATCAGCGGCTTTTACCCCATCCTCAAATTCAATACCCAGCATTAAACCTAAGCCGGAAACCGATTTTACTTTTGGTAAGGTAAGCAATGCCGCACGTAATTTTTCGCCTTTAGCCGCTACATCCGCTAAGAATTTTTCATCTATTTTCGCTAATACCGCATTCGCCGCCGCACAACAGACTGGATTTGCTCCGAAGGTTGAGCCGTGATCGCTTTTACCGAGTGTATTTTGGCATTTGTCACCTAATACGAAAGCACCGATCGGTAAACCGCCGCCTAAGCCTTTGGCAAGCGTGATAATATCTGGCTGTAAACCGAAATGCTGATAAGCAAACAATTTTCCGGTGCGCCCGATACCGGTTTGTACCTCATCAATAATCAAAATGATATCTTTGGCTTGGCAAATCGCTTGTACGCCTTGTAAATATTCAGTATCTAATGCACAAACACCACCCTCACCCTGTACGATTTCTAAAATAATCGCACACACGTCATCTTGTTCAATACGTGCATGTAAGGCATCTAAATCGTTCGCCGGCGTATGTTCAAAACCTTGTGTAAATGGGAAGAAATGTTGATGAAACACATCTTGTCCTGTTGCGGCAAGGGTTGAAATCGTACGTCCGTGGAATGAATTGACTAAACTGAGTACGGTCGCTCTGCCCTTACCGTATTTATCATGGCTATATTTACGTGCAGTTTTAATCGCTCCTTCATTCGCTTCCGCCCCCGAGTTGCAAAAAAACACACGTTTTAGACCGCTTGCTTCAACCAAACTTTTAGCCAGTACAGCAGACGGCTCGGCAAAAAATATATTTGAAGTATGCTGTAATTTGCCTGCTTGCGTAGTTACCGCCGCCAGCCAACCGTCATCCGCCCAGCCAAGGCTGTTTGTCCCGATACCGCTAGTAAAATCTAAATACTGATTGCCTTCAAAATCCCATACGTCACAACCTTTTCCGTGTGAAAGGGCGAGGTTAAATCTACCGTAAGTTTGTGCGATATAATCCGCATCTAATTGTTTGATGTCGTTGCTGTTCATATTGTCTTCCTAATTATTTTTTATAAAAAAGCGTACCGTTTTTACCACCGAATAATGAGACTAAAATGGCATGCGGTACTCGTCCGTCAATGATATTCGCTTCAATGCCGCCGGCGTTAATAAAATCGGTACAGCAGGCGATTTTCGGAATCATACCGCCGGCAATAATGCCTTGATCAATTAAGCCTTGCACCTCGCTGACCTCAACTTCAGGAATCAGCGTACTCTCATCAAAACGATCGCGTAATAAGCCGGCGATGTCCGTCATACTCACAAGTTTCGCCGCTCCTAGTGCCATGGCAATTTCACTCGCTACTGTATCCGCATTGATATTATAAGCTACGCCTTGATCATCTACGCCAACCGTAGAAATCACTGGAATTAAATTTGCACTTAACGCAAGTTCCAATAATTGAGTATTTACTTTCACAATCTCACCGACAAAGCCGTAATCTACTTCAGCTTGTAACTTTTCGCATTGCAACATATTCGTATCAATACCGCATAAGCCAACGCCTTTACCTTTTAATAACGCCACCAAACTTTTATTCACTTTACCAGCGAGCATTTGTAATACCACATTAATCGTATCTTGATCGGTAACTCGTAAGCCATTGATAAATTGCGGTTCTTTGCCGAGTAACTTCACCCCCTGTGAAATTTCCGGCCCGCCGCCATGCACTAATACCACTTTCACGCCTAATTGATTCAGCAATAAAATATCCTGCATCACCAATTTTTTAAGATCTTCATTGATCATCGCATTGCCGCCGTACTTCACCACAATAATTTTTTCTTGATACGGAGCAAGATAAACGGTCGCTTGTTCTAACAGATTTGCAAAATTTTCAACTTCGTTTTGTAACATTCTAAACCCCAAATAATATCTCACGCTGACTACACGTCTAGTCCGGCTGTTTCTTCACGACCTAGCATAATATTCATACATTGTACTGCCGCACCGGATGCGCCTTTACCTAAATTATCGAAACGTGCACATAATAACAGCTGTGTTTCATTACCGTAAACAAAGATTTCAAGGCTGTCTTTGCCGCTCAATGCATTCGCCGCCAACATTCCGTCTTCAGGTAGCGAGCAAGCGGGATGAACCGTAATCAATTTTGAGTTTTGGTAATATTCGCTGAATAAATTTGCAATTTTTTCGGCAGAATTGACCGCTTGTGAAAGAGCGGAAACAGGGAGCGGTACAGTCACCAACATTCCGCTGTAATAGTCGGCAACAACCGGAGTGAAAATAGGAGGATGATTTGAACCGGTAAGCGCTTGCATTTCCGGTAAATGTTTATGTTTAAGAGCTAATCCATAAACACGAGGCGCACTAAATTTTTGTTCACGATCCGGATTTTGATATTCGGCGATCATCGCTTTACCGCCGCCGGAATAGCCGGTGAGAGAATGGCAAGAAAGCGGATAATCGGTACTCAATGCACCTTTTTCAATAAGAGGACGAACTAAAGCAATATAACCTGTGGCATGACAACCCGGTACGGCGACCCGATTCGCATTTTGAATTTTTTCAAACTGTCCGGAAAGCTCGGCAAAACCATAAGTCCAGCTCGAATTAACACGATGAGCGGTTGAAGTATCGCAAATTCTTGCATCCGCCGGTGCATGAGCCACTAATTCTTTAGAGGCTTCGTCCGGTAAACAGAGGAAAGTCAAATCCGCTTCCGCGACTTTTGCCACTCTGGCATTAAGATCTTTACGTAATTCTTCCGGCAAGCTTAATAATTCAATATCTTCCGCACTGGCTAGACGGTCAAAAATACGTAAACCGGTCGTACCGACTGCTCCGTCCACAAAAATTTTATATTTACTCATCATAAATCCTTATTGCTGTTAAAACGTTAAATATCTTACTCTTATTCAGACACAATATCAAACACAAAACAGAATAAAAATTCACACAAAGTGAATAATTAATCAAAAGTAAGTAGATGTAATATGGCTTGATCTTAAAAAGAATTTATACTTTTCCAAGTATTTCTTATTGATGATAATTTAAATTTTTTTATGACATAAAAAACGGCATTTCTAATAAAATGCCGTTCATTTTTAAACTTCGGATTTTAAACGCTGAATTAAACGGCTATTCGCCGGCGGAAATTCGCTCTCGTCCAAATCGGCTTGAGCCACCCAAAAGCCTTCTTGACCTTCACGCCCAAAGGGTTCGCCAACCCATTCTTCCACTAAATAAAAGAAAAACTCAATTACTTTGGTCGGATAATCAAATCGGAACGATTCATAGGGAAACGCACTTAATATGTGAATACCGATTTCTTCTTCCAGCTCGCGTTTTAACGCTTCTTCCGGCGTTTCTCCCGCATCGACTTTACCGCCGGGGAATTCTAACGCTTGTGCAAAATCTTGTCCTTCAAGCCTTTGCGTTAAATAAATCTGTCCAAATTCATTACGGATAATACCGGCTGCAACTTGGATTACGGGTTTATTCATAAACATTCCTTTACAATAAGTCAAGAGCAGTAAGATTTTGCAAGTTTTTCACAAAATCCTACCGCTTGTATTAATTACGCATATCTTGCTTTACTGCCGTGGCAATGTTTGTATTTTTTGCCGGAGCCGCAAGGGCAAGGATCATTGCGACCGATATCCAAATTTGCTAACTGCTCTTCGGTCAAAGACTCCGATTGTTGAGCTTCCGCCTGATGATCAGCCGTACGATAGTTTTCCGACTCCGCTTGCGCCATCGCTTCTTGCTGACGTTGCGCTTCTTCGATTTCTTCTTGACTGCGTACTTGAATACGGCTTAACACGCTAATTACGTTAGATTTCAACAAATCGAGCATATTAGTAAACATTTCAAATGATTCTTTCTTATACTCTTGTTTCGGATCTTTTTGTGCATAACCGCGTAAGTGAATCCCTTTACGTAAATAATCCATTGCCGAAAGATGTTCTTTCCAAAGCTCATCCAAGTTTTGTAACATCACGCCTTTTTCGAAGTTGCGCATCACTTCCGAGCCGACTTTCTCTTCTTTTGCGTGGTACTCTTGTGTCGCAATATCAATAATACGCTCACGTAACGTTTCTTCGTGTAAGTCATTTTCTTGCTCTAACCAATGCTGGATAGGCAGTTCCATACCGAATTGACGTTTTAACGCTTCTTCTAAACCGGCAACATCCCACATTTCTTCGATAGATTGCGGTGGAATAAATTGGTCGATAACACGATTGAACACATCGCCGCGAATGGTTTCAATCATGGCGGAAATATCTTCGGTTTCAAGCAAGTAATTACGCTGTTCGTAAATCGCTTTACGCTGTTCGTTCGCAACATCGTCGTATTGTAATAAGTTTTTACGACCGTCAAAGTTGTGCGCTTCCACTTTCGCTTGTGCCGATGCGATCACTTTAGTCAGTAATTTTGACTCCATCGCCTCACCTTCTTCAGAGAAGGCTTTACGCATCATATTCAATTTACCCTCATTCAAGTAAATACGCATTAACGCATCGTCTAAAGACAGGTAGAAACGTGATGAACCTGGGTCGCCTTGACGACCGGAACGACCGCGTAACTGGTTGTCGATACGGCGAGATTCGTGACGCTCGGTACCGATAATATGTAAACCGCCCGCTTTCATCACAATGTCATAACGTTCTTTCCATGCCGCTTTAATCGCTTCGATTTGCTCTTCGGTCGGATTTTCCAACTTCGCAATTTCCGCTTTCCAGTTACCGCCTAACACGATATCCGTACCACGCCCCGCCATATTGGTTGCTATGGTTACCGCACCCGGCGCGCCGGCTTCGGCTACGATTTCCGCTTCTTGTGCGTGGAATTTCGCATTTAATACGTTATGAGCAATACCGGCTTTGGTTAATTCCACCGATAAAAGTTCTGATTTCTCAACCGATGCGGTACCGACCAATACCGGTTGTTGGCGAGCTATACATTCTTGAATATCTTTGATAATTGCGGCAAATTTTTCCGGTTCGCTCTTAAACATTAAGTCGGTACGGTCGTCACGAATTACCGGTTTATTGGTCGGAATCACAATCGTATCCAAACCGTAAATTTGTTGGAATTCAAACGCTTCCGTATCCGCCGTACCGGTCATACCGGCTAATTTTTCGTATAGACGGAAATAGTTTTGGTAAGTGATAGACGCAACCGTTTGGTTCTCGCCTTGAATATTAACTTTTTCTTTCGCTTCAATCGCTTGGTGTAAACCGTCAGACCAACGGCGACCCGCCATAGTACGACCGGTATGCTCGTCGATGATCACCACTTCACCGTCTTTTACAATGTAGTCCACGTTTAATTCAAATAATTTATGCGCACGTAACGCCGCATAAACGTGGTGTAATAAAGCGATACGGGCCGGATGATAAAGCGTTTCGCCCTCTTGCATTAAGCCCATTTCGGTCAAAATACCTTCCACTTTCACCATACCGCGTTCGGTTAAATGCGCTTGTTTATTTTTTAGATCTAAAGTGAAATCGCCTTCACCGGTATATTCTTCGGTGTCTTCTTTATCTTGCTGAACCAAGTGCGGAATAATCGTATCGATCGCTTGATAGATTTGCGTCGCATCTTCCGCCGGACCGGAAATAATTAACGGCGTACGCGCTTCGTCAATTAAGATCGAGTCCACCTCGTCCACCAACGCATAGTGTAATTCGCGTTGGAAACGGTCTTCTTTGGCGTGTGCAAGGTTATCGCGTAAGTAATCGAAACCCAACTCACTATTGGTTGAATAAGTAATATCCGCTTTATAGGCTTCACGTTTTACTTCATTCGGAAGTCCCGGCACGTTTACCGCTACGCCTAAACCTAAAAACTCAAATAACGGGCGGTTGGTTTCCGCATCTCGGCGTGCGAGATAATCGTTCACCGTTACAACGTGAACGCCTTTACCTGTCAGTGCATTTAAGTAGCAAGGCAATGTTGCGGTTAAAGTTTTACCTTCACCGGTACGCATCTCGGCGATATTACGATTAGTTAATACCATACCGCCGATTAATTGCACGTCAAAATGGCGCATTCCCATTACACGGCGGCTTGCCTCACGCACGGTTGCAAACGCTTCGTGCAATAAACTGTCAAGGCTGGCACCGTCAGCTAAGCGCTGTTTAAACTCCGCCGTTTTCGCTTGTAATTCTTCATCGGTTAATTTTTCAAATGTCGGTTCAAGTTTATTAATTTGCGCCACGCGCTTTCTTAAACGTTTTAAAGTACGATCGTTGCTTGAACCGAAAATCGAAGTGATAATTTTTGAAATCATTATTTTTGTCCTAATCTGATTATTTTTAATGTGAGAAATACGGAATACGCACAACGATACGAAGAAACGCTTCTCTCTTTGTGTTCCGTAGCGAATAAAATCGAATGATTAGGCAATAGGTCCGGCTCGGATAGGATGATTGTCATCGCCATCAAAGCGGTAGGATTTGGTAAGAATTTTGCAAAAAACAACCGCTTGCGATGTCGTATTCATCTGTGCCAAATGGCGCTCTGCAATAAAAAGCGTTTGTTGTTCGCCGTCTTCCGTTACTTGAGTATATTGTGTGACTAATTGATTAATAACGGTATTTTGTTCATTTTCACGATTCAGCGTCGCTTGAATTTCGGGTAACGCAAAAATCGCAACAAGTCCGAATACAAGTTGCGACCAAAAAGGGGTTTTATGAAAATGTCGAAATAAAGTCATTAAAAACATCAATGAATCAATTAAAAAATTATATTAATTATACGCTAAATTCCAGTAGAATGGAGGCATTATGGGGTCAATTTAAGTAAAATCAAGACGGTAGCTTGAAGAAAGATGAAAAATTCAACAATACGAAATATCACAGAGGTTTTACAGAACTCAAGTTTATCTCGCATTGTCCAACGGGCTAACGAGCTGAACTTATTGAATCAAAAAATTCAAAAATTATTACCAAGACAGTATCACGGGCTTTACCGTATTGTAAATTTAGTTGATAATTGTCTTATCTTTGAGATGCAAAATGCAACGATACGTCAAGGATTACTGTTGCAAAGAACCTTATTACTCGAACTCATTCAAACGGATTTTCCGAACGTGACCGAGCTTCAATTCAGAGTGAGCCCGAGTTTTAAACATTTTTAATTTGTAGAAGGAAAACGGTATGAAAAAAATTGCTTTCATTGCATTGAGTATGACATTAGGCGCATGCTCATTATTACCTCAAAAATCCGTCGTAGGCACGTTCCAAGGCAATTTACCTTGTGCCGATTGCGAGCGAATCAAAGCCGAATTAATTTTAGGTAATAATAACAGCTATCAATATAACACCGTTTATGTCAAAAACGGCAAAGAATATCCGTTTACCGATAAAGGCACTTATACGTGGGAACAAAATAAACGAGGCGTGATTCGTTTAGAAAGAGATTCGGGTTCGCTTGCATTTAAAGTTAATGATACGCAAGCCGAAATTTGTGATGCCAACGGTAACCCGGCAAAAATCGCCAATAGTCCGTACGTATTACACAAAGTGAAATAAGAAACAACCGATAAAACCAAGCCCGTAGCATTCGATGTTACGGGCTTTTTCATATCGAACGCCAATACGCTGGATAAAAAAATCCCCGGAAAAACCGGGGATGAAAATAATAATTAAAAAAGTAATTAATTACTTTAACTTAACCAAGGAAATATCTATGAAAACAGTAAGGAATCTTTCTCAATTAATAATGGCGGTGAGAGGGGGATTCGAACCCCCGATACACTTTCGCATATACACGCTTTCCAGGCGTGCTCCTTCAACCACTCGGACATCTCACCGAATTACTAAAAAATATACATTAAAATATATTTGAAAGATAGTGGAACTATACCGATTTTTACCGGACTAAGCAAGCATTTTATTTATAAAATAAATTAATTATCAGCAATTTATAAACCGACACCCGCACAATTCGGCGATTTCGGCACCATACCGTTATTCTCCGCCCATTCCGTCGGCGTATAAGTATGTAATGCCAGTGCATGAACGCCGTTTTCCAACTCATCCGCAAGACAAGTATAAATCGCTCGGTGACGAGCCACCGTTCTTATTCCCTCGAAAGTTTCGCTGACTAACGTCACTTTAAAATGCGATTCCGCCCCTCTGCCCGAACTGTGCATATAACTTTCGTTTTCAATATTGAGAAAAACGGGAGAAAATTGCGCCGTTAATTTATCTCGAATGGCTTGTTCTATCAACATTTTTATTCCTTATGAATTGCCAATTAACAGTTGATAAGTAATAATTGCGTAACAATGTTGTCGCGCTATTGTCTTATTAAGTGCATTATCCATTATCAATAACGAATTATCAATTAAAAGGATCTCTTATGAAATTATCAAAAAAAGTTTTACTTATCGCAACTACGTTAGCAACAGCCGTATTAACGGGCTGCCAATCGCAATCAAACGTCTTAAACTTTACTACGCCGAGTCCGACCGCAACGTTTAACACGAATAACCAAACGGCGGCGGTGAGTGTTTTAACACAAGACCTACGAACTTCTCGTGAGGTGGCAAGTTATACGAAAAACGGTCAAATAACTTATTTAACCTCAAGCCCGGAAGTCGGTTTAATGTTCCAACAAGCGGTGCAACAAGATTTAAACGCCAAAGGTTTCCAATTGGTACAAGGCGCAGCGAATGCCAATGTAATTGTGAGCGTTCGCAAATTCTTTGCAACGGTTGAACAAGGCAACTTATTATATAAAGTCAATGCGGCGGTAGGCGTTGAAGTTGCGGTGAAAGGCCCGAAAGGCAACTTCAGCAAAAACTTTAATGCAACCCGAGGCTATGAAGGCGCAGCCGTCACTACGGATAACGATGATATTAAAAAAGTGTTAGGTCAAGCGTACGATGATGTCGTTAAAGCGATCTACAACGACAATGAAATCTCAAATGCAATTCACCAGTTTAAATAAGCGATAATACAAGCGGTCTGATTTCGGTAATATTTTGCAAAAAATCTTGTAAATCCGACCGCTTGTTTAATATGAGAGATAATTCTCTTCTCAATTTAAATTGTTATCCAGCGTTTATTTCACAAGTCATTTTCATAATAATAGTCACTAATGATTGTTAATTAAAGAACATCTTATGCGTATTCCAAGAATCTATCATCCCGAATTATTAGCAAACCGAACCGATTGTATTTTAAGTGAAGATGCGACCAATCACGTCGGTCGAGTATTACGAATGACGGAAGGTGAGCAAATTATTTTATTTGACGGCTCAAACCATATTTTCCACGCCACATTACAAGCGGTCGGGAAAAAGCAAATTATTGCAAAAATTGATGGTAGCGAATTGGATAATCGTGAATCCAATTTACCGATTCACTTAGGGCAGGTGATTTCTCGCGGCGATCGGATGGAATTTACCATTCAAAAATCGGTTGAGCTAGGCGTAAAAACCATTACTCCGCTTTGGTCTGAACGTTGCGGGGTGAAACTGAACGATGAACGCCAAGACAAAAAACTACAGCAATGGCAAAAAATTGCGATTGCCGCTTGCGAACAATGCGGACGTAATGAGATTCCTGAAATTCGCCCGATTATGAAATTGACCGACTGGTGTAAAGAACAAGACGATATGCTGAAATTAAATCTGCATCCTCGTGCGAAATACACCATTCGCCAGTTACCGAATGTGCCTGAAGCTGGTGTACGTTTATTAATCGGCTCGGAAGGCGGCTTATCCGCTGAAGAAATCGCGATGACCGAAACCCAAGGCTTTACCGAAGTTTTACTCGGCAAACGAGTCTTGCGTACGGAAACCGCCTCACTCGCAGCGATTACTGCCCTACAGGTTTGTTTTGGAGATATTTAATGTTAGAAAATTTACAAGGCAAATTTTTAATTGCAACGCCGGAAATTGATGACGATTACTTTGATCGTACCGTGATTTATATCTGCGAACATAACAGTAACGGTGCGATGGGCTTAGTGATTAATACACCAACCGACTTATCCGTGTTGGAATTGATTACCCGTATGGATTTCCAAATGGCGAATCAGCGTAATTATCATAAAGATCAGATGGTCTTAAGCGGCGGGCCTGTCAGTCAGGATCGAGGCTTTATTATTCATACTAAAACCGAGCACGAATTTTTACATAGTTATCGTGTGACAGATAATATTTTTCTAACCACTTCCGGCGACGTATTAGATAGCCTAGGTAAACCGGAAGCACCGGAAAAATTTATTGTTTGTTTAGGTTGTGCGACGTGGAAACCGGAACAACTCGAACAAGAAATCGCACGTAATTACTGGCTGATTTCCGAAGCGAACGACAAAACCTTATTCGAAACCGGTTATTTAGAACGTTGGGTGGAAGCGAATGAAATGCTTGGTATTTCAGGTGTGTTAGCCCGTGCCGGTAGAGCCTAATGACAGCCTAAGCAGCGGTCAAAAATAGAAAATTTTTTGCAAAAGGATAATATGGCAAGAACAATTCTCGCATTTGATTTCGGTACTTACAGCATCGGTTGTGCGGTCGGACAAGATATTACCGGCACCGCACAGGGACTCCCCTCTTTTAAAGCGCAAGACGGGATTCCGAACTGGGATCAAATTGAAAAAGTGATCAAAGAATGGCAGCCGGAACGCTTAGTGGTCGGCTTACCGCTCAATATGGACGGCAGCGAACAACCACTCACCCAAAGAGCGAAAAAATTTGCGAATCGCTTAAACGGACGTTTTAATTTGCCGGTTGAGCTACAAGACGAACGCCTCACAACAGTATCAGCGAAAGCGGAAATTTTTGAACGAGGCGGTTACAAAGCCTTAAAGAAAGATAAAGTGGATTCGATTTCCGCCTGCTTAATTTTAGAAAGCTGGTTTGAAGCCCAATAAAAAAGAGTAAGACCGCTAATTTGAACAACGCAAAGAAGCGGTCTAATTTTTGGATTTTTTGCAAATCTAAGCCAAATGTTCCGTGCGGTTAAACTCAACTAATTCAGCCTTACCATTCTCAACGACCGCACGGTTAATTGCAGTGTTAATCACAAAACTGTGTTTAGTTTCATCACGACATTCCGACCAGTGTAAACCTCGTAATACCGCTGTGAGAACGGTTAATGTCATACCGTGTGCAACAATTAATACGTTTTCATTATCTTGGTGCAACTGAGCAATTTGATTAAACACT